>NZ_JAMYPA010000020.1:0-115618 GCF_040320105.1 Mesorhizobium sp. M0778
AAGGCAGGAAATGGCAGTCGCTCCTTCGCTCAACTGCCTCTCCAAAGAATCCTTTCTCAGCCTAAACTCAACCCCAAAATCGCCATATGCGATTCCCCTGCCCTCGAGGGGGGAGATTGGCAGTTGAATCGGCCGGCGCTTTTCTTGCCTCGTTGAGGGTTGGCCAGAACGGAGATGAGAGCCAATCTCCCCCTCAGAGGGGGAGATGTCCGGCAGGACAGAGGGGGGTGGGCGGGAACTCATGCTTTCCAAGAAATACTTCTTGTCGGCCCTCACACCTTCACCAGCTGCTCCACGCGGTCCTTTTGGCCGAATATCCGCAGATAGCGCTCGATCTCTTTCTCGTCGCCTGTCGACTTGGCCGGATTGTCGGAGAGCTTGACCGCCGGCCTGCCATTGGCCTCGGTGACCTTGCAGACCAGCGAGATGGCGTCGAGCCGGTTGGTCTCGGTCGGTGCGCAGCCTTCGAAATCATTGGTCAGGTTGGTGCCCCAGCCGAAGGACATGCGCACCTTGCCGCGGAAGTGGCGGTAGGTCTCCTCGATGGTCTCGACCTCAAGCCCGTCGGAGAAGATGAGCAGCTTCTGCTTGGGGTCCTTGCCCTTTTCGCGCCACCAGGAAATGATCTTCTCGCCGCCCTCGATCGGCGGCGCGCTGTCGGGGCGGAAGCCGGTCCAGTCGGCGACCCAGTCCGGCGCATCGCGCAGGAACGCCGCGGTGCCGAAGGTGTCCGGCAGCACGATCAGCAAATTGCCGCCGTAGTAGCGCTGCCAGTCCTGCAACACCTTATAGGGCGACTGCTTCAATTCCTTTTCCGAATTGGTGAGCGCGGCGAACACCATCGGCAGCTCATGCGCGTTGGTGCCGAGCGCTTCGAGGTCGTTGTCCATGGCGAGCAGGACGTTGGAGGTGCCGGTAAAGGCCTCGCCGATGCCCTCCTTCAACGCTTCGACGCACCAGCGCTGCCACAGGAACGAATGACGGCGGCGGGTGCCGAAATCCGAAATGCGGATGCCGGGCAGCGCCTTCAGCCGCTCGGTCTTGGCCCACATCTTGGCCTTGGCGCGGGCATAGAGCACGTCGAGCGCAAACGGCCCGAACGCCCGCATGGCCGCGCGCGAGCGCAGTTCGTTGATAATTGCCAGCGCCGGGATCTCCCACAGCGTCGTATACATCCACGGACCGCTGAAGGTGAGCTCGTATTGGCCGTCGCGCCTGGAAAGCTCGTATTCGGGCAGCCGGAAATTTTCCAGCCAGGCGAGGAATTCCGGTTCGAAGATCTGCTTGCGGCCGTAGAAGGTGTTGCCGCCGAGCCAGATCATCTCTTTCTTCGAGAAGCGCAGCGTACGGGCATGGTCGAGCTGCTCGCGCAACTCTGCCTCGTCGATGTCCTCGGCAAGGCGGACCGAAGTGGTGCGGTTGATCAGCGAGAAAGTGGTATCGACCTTGGGATACATGCCCCAGATCATCTGCAGCATCAAAAGCTTGTAGAAATCGGTGTCCAGCAGGCTGCGGACGATCGGGTCGAGCTTCCAGGTGTGGTTGTAGACGCGCCGCGCTATATCGGTCTTTGCCATCGCTCAATGCCGCCTTCGCTGCTCGCTCTAGCTTTTTGTTTAGCGCAATTCCGGATGGAAAACCGCTGCGCACTTTTCCTGGAATTGCTCCAAATGGCTCTTAGCATCGAATTTTTGAAAGCGCCTCCCGCTTTGCGGGCTGGCCCGACAAAAAGAAGCCCCTGCGGCAAGCGTCGCCTACGGCAATTTCGGCCTCAGGATGCGGTCTTGGCGCCGACCACCTTGAGCGCCGGACGCTTGCGGCGAGTGCCGATGCGGCCCGCCACCGGCGCGTCGGCGCGGCGGTCGGCCTGCTCTTTCTCGGCAAACAGCCAGTCGATGAACAATTGCACGATCGGCGCCGACCTCATCTCGTTGCGGCAGACGACGTAGAAATCGTCGACCGCCGGCACGGAAAGGCTGAACGGGGCGACAAGCAGACCCCTGGCGAGCAGTCCGCTTGCAGTTACCGTGTCGCCGAGCGCCACGCCATGGCCGTGAACCGCAGCCTCGGTCGCCATGCGCGCGTCGCCAAGATGATGGCGGCGGCCGCGCTCCAGGTCCAGCGCGTCGGCGGCGGCCAGCCAGGTGTGCCATTCGCGGCCGTCGTCGCCATGCAGGAAGACGTGATCGGCGAGGTCGCGGACGGTGCGGATCGGGCGGTTGTTGATCAGCGTCGGGCTGACCACCGGGAACAGTTCGAGACCCGACCATTTGCGCATCCAGCAGTCGGTCCAGCTGCCGTCACCATAGTGCACGCAGACATCGATATGCGGGGCGCGGACGTCCTTGGCGTCATTCGATGGGATCAGCGTCAGCCGGATATCCGGATATTGCGAAGTGAAGCTGCCGAGCCGCGGGATCATCCACAGCAACAGCAGCGCCGGCACGCAGGATACCGACAGCGCGCCGGTGCTGGCCGGCCTCGTCATGCGCTGCGTGGCGGCGGCGATGCCGTCGAAGGCGGTCGACACCGCCGGCAGCAACTCGGCGCCGTGCGGCGTGAGCTTCACCCGCTGGCCGGCGCGCTCGAACAGCTTGACGCCCAATGATTGCTCGAGCGCCTTGATCTGATGGCTGATGGCGCCGTGGGTGACGTTGAGCTCAGCCGCCGCCTTGGTCAGCGAGGCGTGGCGCGCCGTCGCCTCGAAGGCGCGCAGCGGGTTGAGTGGTGGCAAACGCTTGGCCATTTGGAACCTGAACTCTGTGAGATTTTCTCACAACAAACACCCTAACAATATCAATTGATTTTTCAATGCAGCTACAGGACACTTTGCCCAAGCATTGCATCAAGACTTGAAATCTACAGGCAGCCAACGGCCGCGGCTACCAAGGTCCTTGGCGCGCTGCACCAGCCATGGAGAACCGACATGGGTTATGATCGCGGCAAGCTCGAAGCATTGCGCCGCAAATATGGCGAGAGCCATGGCGGCGAAATGTTCGACCCGAAATTTCAGCGTGTCGCCGACAAGATCTTCTCCAAGACCGGCACGCGGCTGGCGCCCTATTCCGGCATCCCGACCTTCCTCGCAGCGCCCTATCGTGAAGTCGCCGCCGACAATCCGGATTTCGGCGATCTGCAGGTGGCGATGATCGGCGTGCCGATGGATCTTGGCGTCACCAACCGGCCCGGCGCCCGTTTCGGGCCAAGGGCGCTGCGCGCCATCGAGCGCATTGGCCCCTACAACCATGTGCTGGAATGTGCACCGACGCATGAGCTGAAGGTCGCCGACATCGGCGACGTGCCGTTCCAGAGCCGCTATCGGCTGGAGACCAGCCATGACGATATCGAACGCCGCGCCAACCAGATCGTCGACGCCGGCGTCCTGCCCTTGTCTGTCGGCGGCGATCATTCGATCAGCCACCCGATCCTGAAAGCTGTCGGCAAGAAGGCGCCGGTGGGCATGATCCATATCGACGCCCATTGCGACACCAGCGGCCTGTTCGACATGACCAAGTTCCACCATGGCGGGCCGTTCCGCAACGCGGTGCTGGACGGCGTGCTCGACCCGAGCCGCACCATCCAGATCGGCATTCGCGGCTCGGCCGAGTACCTTTGGGAGTTCACCTACGAGTCCGGTATGACCGTGGTGCATGTCGAAGAGGTGACCGGCCTCGGCATCCCCGCCATTATCGAGAAGGCGCGCAGGATAGTCGGCGACGGCCCGACCTATGTCTCCTTCGATATCGACAGCATCGATCCCGCCTTCGCGCCGGGCACCGGCACGCCGGAGGTCGGCGGGCTGACGACGCGCGAAGTGCTCGAGCTGCTGCGCGGCCTGAAGGGCCTCAATATCGTCGGCGGCGACGTCGTCGAGGTGGCGCCGCAATATGACGCGACCACCAACACGGCGCATGCCGGCGCGCAGGTGCTGTTCGAGATCCTCAGCCTGATGGTCTTCAGCCCGGCAATCACCAGCAAGGCGGGCTGACACGCTCGACCATGATCCCGAAAAGTGGGAACCGGTTTTCGGAGACGATCATGGTCCACTAGAAAATCCCAAAGGCGACCGCCGCGCTGGAGCCGGCGGTTGCACTCACATAAACAAGCTTCCAGCAGGGGAACGACAATGACATTTCACATGAAACTCAAATCATCCATCGCCGCCGTGCTGATGCTCGGCGCAACCGGCTTTGGTTTCACGACCCAGGCCGCCAATGCCGACGCTATCGACGACATCACCAAGGCCGGCGCCATCAATGTCGGTATCTTTTCCGATTTCCCACCCTTCTCCTCGGCCAGCGCCGACATGAGCATCAAGGGCTACGACATCGACGTGGCGCAATCCATCGCCGAGCAGCTCAAGGTCAAGCTCAATCTGGTCAGCGTGACCGGCCAGAACCGCATCCCATATCTTACCGACAAGCGCGTCGACCTGCTGATGAGCGTCGGCTATTCCAAGGAGCGTGAGCAGGTGATCGATTTCGCCGCCGCCTACGCGCCTTACTACATCGCCGTCATCGGCCCGGCAGCACTTTCGGTCAAAGGCAAGGAAGACCTTGCCGACAAGTCGATCGCCGTCAATCGCGGCACGCTGGAGGACACCTCGCTGACCGAGGCAGCACCCGCCTCGGCCGACATCCGCCGCTTCGACAACTATAATTCCGTCATCCAGGCCTTCATCTCGGGTCAGACCCAGCTGATGGTGGTCGGCAACGATGTCGGCGCCCAGGTGCTCGCCCGTCAGGAGGCGCTGAAGCCGGAGCAAAAGTTCCAGCTTCTCACCTCGCCCTCGCATATCGGCCTCAACAAGAAGGAAGACCGCCTCAAGCAAGCGGTCAACGATGCAGTTGCCAAGATGCTGGCCGACGGGAGACTGGACGAAAGCTCGAAGGCCTGGCTGAAGACACCGCTCGATCCCGCCAATCTCAAGGATTGACGGCCGGTGACCTATAGCCTCGACTTCGGCTGGCTTGCCGGGGCGACAGAGGCGATCGCGCGCGGCGCGGCCACGACGATCCTGTTGATCGCCGTGACCACGCTGGCGGGAACGTTGCTCAGCATCCTCGGCGCGGCAGGGCGGCGAAATGGCCCGCTGCTGCTCAAGCGGGCGATCGGCGTCTATGTCGAGGTGATCCGCAACACGCCGTTCCTGGTGCAGCTGTTCTTCATCTTCTTCGGGCTGCCAAGCATCGGCGTGAGGCTCGATCCCGTGCTGGCAGCCATGCTGGCGATGACGCTCAACATGGCGGCCTACACGATCGAGATCGTTGGCGCCGGACTCGACGCGGTGCCGCCCGGGCAGACGGAAGCGGCAATGGCGCTTGGGCTCAGGCCGCGCCAGGTCTTCATCAAAATCGTGCTGCCGCAGGCGCTCAAGGTGATCTATCCGGCGCTGACCAGCCAGATCGTCATCATGATGCTGGAATCCGCCGTGGTGTCGCAGATCGCGGTGCGCGAGCTGACCTATGAAGCCGACATGCTGCAGGCGCGCACGTTTCGGGCTTTCGAGACCTATTTCGTGGTGACGATGGTCTATCTCATCCTGTCGATTGGGCTGCGCCGGCTGCTGGTCGGCGGCGGTCGCCGGCTTCTTGGAGCCGGCGTGTCATGATCGAATTCACCTTCTGGGACATTCTGCGCAACCTGCTGCTGGCGGCGCGCTGGACGGTGCTGTTGTCGTTGGCTGCCTTTGTCGGCGGCGCCGTGGTCGGCATGATCGTGCTGTTCTTCCGGATCGCCAAGAATAAATGGGCGCGCCGGTTTGCCTCCGGCTACATCGCGCTTTTCCAGGGCACGCCGCTGCTGATGCAGCTCTTCCTGATGTTCTTCGGCTTGCCGATGCTGGGCCTGCGCATCGAGCCGTGGACCGCGGCGGTGCTTGGCCTGACCTTCTTTGCCAGCGCCTATCTCGCCGAGATCTGGCGCGGCGGCGTCGATGCATTGCCACGCGGCCAGTGGGACGCCGGCGCCAGCCTCGGCCTGCACTATCTGCAGGAACTCCGGCTGATCATCCTGCCGCAGGCGTTTTCGATCACCCGCGCGCCGACCGTCGGCTTCCTGGTGCAGCTGATCAAGTCGACCGCGCTGACCTCGATCATCGGTTTCGAGGAGCTGGTGAGGACATCCAACGCAATCAACAATGCGACCTTCGAACCGTTCAAAGTCTACGGGCTGGTAGCGCTGATCTTCTTCGTCATGTGCTTTCCGCTGACGCAATATGCGCGCTCGCTGGAACAGCGGGCGGCGGCCCGCTGAGCGGGCGACCAGCAATTCAACGCCCGAACACCAGCGGCGGCGCGATCCTGTCCCGCCGCAGCCAGCGTCCCAGCAGGAGTGCAGCAACCACCGCCAGTCCCGACGATAGGCCGATCCAGATGCCGACGCCGTTGAAACCGAAATGGAAGGCGAGCAGCACGCCGAGCGGCAGGCCGATGCCCCAATAGCCGATCGCGGCATAGATCATCGGCACCTTGGTGTCGTGCAGGCCGCGCAGCATGCCGCTGGCTACCGCCTGCGCACCGTCAAAAACCTGGAACAGCGCGGCAAAAGCGAGGAACGACACGGCCAGCGCGACCACCTCGGCATTAGCCGGATTGCCCAGATCGATGAAGGCCCCGATCAAGAGGTGCGGCCACAGGATCATCACCAGCCCCATCAGCGCCATGAAGGAGACACCGACGACATAGGCGGTCCAGCCAGCCCGGCTGACACCTTCCGGATTGCCGGCGCCGTGGGCAAGTCCGACGCGCACCGTCACCGCCTGGTTGAGGCCGAGCGGCACCATGAAGGTGATCGAGGCGATCTGGATGGCGATCGCATGGGCGGCAAGCGAAGCCGCATCGATCAGACCCATGAGAAAGGCCGCCGCGTTGAAGATCGTCACCTCGAAGGCCAGCAGACCGGCGATGGGCAGGCCGAGCCGCAGCAGGCCCTTGAAGCGCGGCCAGTCGGCCCGCCAGAAGCGTCCGAACAGACGATAGCGCCGGAATTTCTTCTCAAGCATCACCACCGCCGCCATGCCGGCGAACATAAGCGTGCTGGACAGAGTGGTTGCAAGGCCGGAGCCGGCGATGCCCATCGATTGGATGCCGAGATTGCCGAACATGAACAGCCAGTTGAAAAAGGCGTTGCAGGCGACGGCAACGAAGACGATGATCAGTGCCCAGCCCGGCCGCTCCAGCGCCGAAATGAACGAGCGCAGGACGATGTAGCCGAAAAAGGGCAGCACCGCCCATTCGAGCCAGCGCAGATAGATGCCGGCCTGATGCGCCAGCGCCGGTTCCTGACCCATGGCCAGCAACACGCTCTCGCCGTGCCAGAGAAAGACCCAGATCGGAATGCAAATGAGGATCGCCAGCCACAGGCCCTGGCGCACGGTGCGGCGCAGGTCGCGCACCGAGTGGCGGCGACGGCCGAGCTCGGTCGCCATCATCGGCGAGGTCGCCAGCATCAGGCCAAGTCCAAAGATCAGCGGCATGAAGTAAAGGTTGGCACCAAGCGCACCGCTGGCCAGCGTGTCCGGCCCCAGCCGCCCCATCATCATGACGTCGATAGCGGTCATCGCGGTCTGACCGAGATTGGTCAGCACCATCGGCCAGGCGAGCGCCAGCATCGCCCTGATTTCCCGACGCCAAAGGTTTTCCGGCGCGCGAGCGTCGGCTTCGATCGCAGACATTTTTTCCGCCTATCCGATTGCGGCACGTCGGCAAGAGCCGGAAGCCGCGTCTCAGCGCGGAAAATGGCCAAGATCGGCCGGATTCCGCATTACGACGGGTTTGTCTATGAAATGGGCACCGGTGGCAAGAGGCTGACTTGCGGAAGGGTTAAGCCAGTCGGCTCAATGCAGGCTATTGGAGAGGCCATGGAAGCCGCTATGGTCACGGTGGATTCCTTTGAAAGGCAGCCTGATGAGCGCGTTTCCCGAAATCTATCTGGTTCGGCATGGCGAGACGGAATGGAGTGCGTCCGGAAAACATACCGGCCGGACCGACATACCGCTGACGCCGGCCGGCGAGGACGCGGCAAGGCGGGTCACTGAGCGGCTAAAGGGTCTATCCTTCTCGGCGGTGTGGTCGAGCCCGTCGCAGCGCGCCTTCAACACCTGTGCGCTGGCCGGCTTCGGCTCGTCAGGCGTGAAGAAGGACGATCTGGCGGAGTGGGATTATGGTGCCTATGAGGGATTGACCACCAAGCAAATCCTCGCCGAGCGTCCCGGTTGGCGGCTCTTTCGCGACGGCTGCCCGCGCGGCGAGTCCGCCACGGATGTAGGCTCGAGGGCGGACCGGATCGTCAGCCAGTTGCTCGAGGCCAGCGGCAATGTCCTGGTCTTCTCAAGTTCGCATTTCCTGAGGGTGCTAGCCGCACGCTGGCTCGGCCTGCCACCGCAAGACGGCGCGCTTTTCGTGCTGGATACCGCCAGCGTAAGCGTGATCGGTTATGAGCACGGCCTTGACGAACCGGTCGTCCGGCGCTGGAACCAGAGATAGCCGCCGATCCCGATCTATCGGATCGCGTCCAGCGCCTGCCTTTGCCGATGCATCTCGAGAAACACGCGGTAGTCGCGATCGAACCGGCCGGCGGCAGCCGGATTGGGCTCGCGCGTCCTGCCGCCTTGCTGCATGGCGACGCAAGCGGCGTTCAAATCGGGAAAAAGCCTGGCAGCGGTGGCGGCAATCATGCCGGTGCCGAGCAGCACCGCCTCGTCCGCCAGCGGCTCGACCACCGTGCATCCGGTGGCGTCGGCATAGAGCTCCATCAGCAAGGGGTTCTTGGTGTGGCCGCCGGTGACATGCAGCGTGTCGATCAGATAGCCGTTCTCGTTCAGCGCCTCCAGCACATGGCGGACGCCAAGCGCGATGCTGACAGCGGTGCGCCAATAGAGCTTGCACAGACTGTCGAAGGACGAATCCAGCGTCAGCCCGCTGATGACGCCTACGGCATGCGGGTCGGCGAGCGGCGAGCGGTTACCGTGAAAATCGGGCAGCACATGCAGCCTGGCGGCGAGGTTGTCTCCTTCAGCGGCGCGCAGCTCGGCGACGCGGCGGGCGATCCTGGCATGCATGGCGGCATCCGGCTCGCCGCCGGCGCCATGCCAGCGGATGATGTGATCGAGCAGCGCGCCGGTGGCTGACTGGCCACCTTCCGACAGCCACAGGCCGGGAAGGGCGGCGCCATAGTAAGGACCCCAAACACCGGCGAAAGGCTGCGGATCGGGCGACATCGCCATGACGCAACTCGACGTGCCGGCGATCAGAGCCAGATGGCGGCCGATGTTGGTCGCGTCACCGGCGAAGCCGCCGAGCACGCCAAGCGCGCCGGCATAGGCATCGATGACGCCGGCGCCAACCCGGCATTTTTCGGTGAGGCCAAGCTCCGCCGCGGCTTGCGTGTTGAGCGCACCGATATCTGCGCCGACCGGGCTTGCCTTTCCCGGCAGATTGCCGTGCTCGAAAACGTCGCCGAGCCCGACGGCTTCGAAGAAGTCGCGCCGCCAGCCGGTCGCTTCATGGGCAAGATAGGTCCATTTGGCGGTCAGCGTGCATTGTGAACGGGCGAGCGAGCCGGTTGCCTTCCAGGTCAGGAAGTCGGTGAGGTCGAATAGGTAGCCGGCTTCGTTCCATGTTCCGGGCAGGTTGCGCTTCAGCCACATCAGCTTCGGCGTCTCCATTTCCGGCGACATGACGCCGCCGATATAGTCGAGCACGGCATGGCCGCTTTCGGTGCATTCGTCGGCCTCGGCAATGGCGCGATGATCGAGCCATACGATGGTGTCCCAGCGTCTGTCGCCTGATACCGACACGCTGAGCTGGCCGCCATGCCGGTCTCGCACCACCAGCGAGCAGGTGGCGTCAAAGGAGATGCCGACGATATCCTCAGCCTTCACGCGCGCCTTTTCGCGGGCAGCGCGGACGGCCATGCACACCGCCGACCATATATCCTGCGAATCGTGCTCGGCGTGGTCGGCTTTCGGCTGTTGCATGGCGATCGGGTGCTCGGCGCGGCCGAGCAAGGCGCCACCGGTGTCGAGAATGCCGGCACGGGCGCTTCCGGTGCCGACATCGACCGCGCAAACGAAACTGTTGGTCAAGGTGTTCTTGCTCTCGCTCCCAGGCCTGCAATCAGATCGGGCAATTGCAGCATGTCAGCGAATATAAAGTCCGGCTCACTCGACGCAAGCCGCGCTTTCAGTGCCGGGTTGCCGGTGTGCGAGCCCCCGGTGAAGGCAAGGACGCGCATGCCTGCCACCCGCGCCGCTTGGATGCCGGCCGGGCTGTCCTCGACGACGAGGCAGTTTCGCGGGTCCGCTCCCATTTTAGCAGCCGCATGGAGAAAAAGATCGGGCGCCGGTTTGCCCCGCGCCACCATGGCAGCGCTGAACAAATGCGGCTCCAGCAGCCCAAGCAACCCCGTAACCTTGAGCGCATAGCGGATCCGCTCCAGCGTGCCGGAGGAGGCGACGCAGCACGGCACGCCGAGCTTCGGCAGGACCTGTGCCATGCCTGGCATCGGTTTCAGCTCCTGGCGAAACTTGCGCATCAGTTCGGAGCGCATCTCGGTCAGATGCTGGTCGGTGAGATCGAGCCCGAAGTCGCTTGCGAGGATTTCGCGGACGCTCTTCATGCTCTTGCCGAGGAAGTGCTCGTAGGCAACGTCCTCGCTGACGTTGCCGCCGGCAAGCGCGATCATCTCCAGCAATGCCGAGACGGACAGCATCTCGCTATCCACCAGCACGCCGTCACAGTCGAAAATGACCAGTTCAGGCGTCATCGCGCTGGATCGGCTTCAGAGGTCGCCGGCGAGATAGCGCGTCAGTGTCGCGCGCGCGCCGTCCGCCCACAGCGATTTGAGCGCATGGGCGAACGCTTCGGCGAACGGCGGCGAGCGGCCGACATCGCCATAGATGTCCTCCATGGCAAGCCAGGCGGCAGGCATGTCCCTGGCCGCCCTTGCCGTCGCCTGCAGCCGGCTCCAATTCGGGTCGTTGGGCTCGGTGACGGCACCGGAATCCGTCGTGCCGAAACAGTAGCGGCACCAGAGCGCCGATTCCAGCGCCAGGCCGGTGACGCTCTTGCCGGCCTTCAGCCGGTCGGCGATGGTCGGAATGATGAATTTCGGCTGGCGGTTGGAGCCGTCGAGGCAAAGCCGGCGTATGGTGTCGCCGATTTTCGGGTTAGAGAACCGGTGCTTGATGAGCTGGTAATAGTCCTCCAGCACGGTGTCCGGCACCGGTGGCACCGTCGGGATGATCTCGTCATGCTCGAGCTTGTCGAGAAAGCCGCGTACCAGCGGCTCCTGCATCGCCTCATGGACGAAATGGATGTCCATCAGCCCGGCCGGATAGGCGATGGTCGCATGTCCGCCATTGAGGATGCGGATCTTCATCAGCTCATAGGGCGCGACATCGCTGACGAACTGCACGCCGACCTGTTCCAGCGGCGGCCTTCCGTCGGTGAAACGGTCCTCCAGCACCCATTGCTTGAACGGCTCGCAAAACACCGGCCAATTGTCGTCGAGACCGAACTCGCTGGAGAGAATGCCGCGCTCGCGATCGGTGGTGGCCGGCGTGATGCGGTCGACCATGCCATTGGGAAAGGCGACGTTTTCGTTCACCCAGTTTGCCAGATCCTCGTCGATCAGCCGGGCAAGGCCGATGACGCCATCGGAAGTGACGTGGCCGTTGTGGGGGATGTTGTCGCAGGACATGATGGTGAAGGGCACGATGCCATTGGCGCGGCGGCGCAGCAGCCCAGCGAGGATGAGGCCGAATACGGTCTTCGGCGTCGCCCCCGGCTCAGCGTCGGCAATGATGTCGGGATGCGTCGGATTGAACACGCCAGAAGCCGGATCGATGAAATAGCCACCCTCGGTGATGGTCAGGGAAACGATCTTGATCGCCGGATCGGCAAGCCGCTCGACAATTGCGGTCGCGTCGCCCGGCACCAGGAAGTCGATCATGACGCCGGTGACGCGCGCGCTCATATGGCCGCTGTCCTGCTCGACCACTGTGGTCAGCCAGTCCTGTTCCTGCAGCTTGCCGCGGCCGACCTTCTCGCCCTCGAAGACGCCGGCGCCAACGATGGCCCAGTCGTGACCGACGCCCGAATTGAAGAGGTCGTCGAGATAGACGGCCTGATGCGAGCGATGGAAATTGCCGACGCCGAAATGCACGATGCCGGCCTTGAGCGCGGCGCGATCGTATTTCGGGCCGGCGACCTTGGGCGGAAGCTTGGCGAGTATGGAAGAAGAGAGTTTCACGGACATCTGCTTTTACCCTTTAGCGGGACGGCTCTTCCCCCGTGGAGGAGACGGGGAGAAGAGCGCCCTCGCCCCCTCAACTCATCCACTGGCCGCCATCGACATTGTAGGTCTGGGCAATGATGTATTCGGCCTCATCGCTGGCCAGGAACACCGCCATGCCGGTGAGGTCTTGCGCCGTGCCCATGCGGCCATAAGGCACGGCTTCGCCGACCAGCCTCTTCTTTTCGCCTTTCGGCCGGTTCTCGAACTTGGCGAACAGGGCATCGACGTGATCCCAATGCTCGCCGTCGACGACCCCCGGTGCTATCGCGTTGACATTGATGCCGTGCTTGATCAGGTCCAGCCCTGCCGACTGGGTGAGCGAGATGACCGCCGCCTTGGTGGCGCAGTAGACGGCGACCAGCGCCTCGCCGCGGCGCCCGGCCTGGCTTGCCATGTTGATGATCTTGCCGCCCTTGCCGCGGGCAATCATCGAACGGGCCGCAACCTGAAGCGTAAACAGTGTGCCGGCGACGTTGACCGAGAACAATTTGTCGTAGCTTGCCTTGCTGATCTCGACGATCGGCGCCAGGTCGAACAGCGCAGCGTTGTTGATCAAAATATCGAGGCCGCCGGCTCTGGTTTCGACCGCCTTGACAGCCGCATCTATCGACGCGAGATCGGTGACGTCCAGCTTCACCGCGTAGGCGTTGCCGCCGATTTCCGAAGCCGTCTTCTCGGCAGCCTCGAGATTGATGTCGCCGACGGCGACGGTCGCGCCCTCCCGCATGTAGGCTTCGGCAAACGCCCTGCCGATGCCGCGCGCCGATCCGGTGATCAGCGCCGATTTACCTCCGAGCCTCATTGCAGCATCGCCTTCCCATCGGTGCCAAAACGATGCAGCTTGGTCTTGTCCGGTGTCAGATAGATTGTGTCGCCGTGATGGGCGGCAAGTTCGCCGTCGGCACGCACCGTCAGCTGCCCGACACCATCCGCCTGGACGTGCAAAAACGTGTCGGAGCCGAGATGTTCGGCAACGCCGACGGTCGCCTTCCAGTCGCCTGACGTCTTCGAAATGTTCATATGCTCCGGGCGGATGCCGACTGTCCTGGCGCCATATTTGGCGGCCGGCTCGCCTTCGATCAGGTTCATCTTCGGCGAGCCGATGAAACCGGCGACGAACAGGTTCTTCGGTGTCTTGTAGAGCTCCATCGGCGAGCCGACCTGCTCGATATTGCCGGCGTTGAGCACGACGATTTTGTCGGCCATGGTCATGGCCTCGATCTGGTCGTGGGTGACGTAGACCATGGTGGTCTTGAGCTGGTGATGCAGCTCGCTGATCTCCAGCCGCATGGTGCCGCGCAGCGCCGCGTCGAGATTGGACAAAGGCTCGTCGAACAGGAAGGCGGAAGGCTGGCGCACGATGGCGCGGCCGATGGCGACGCGCTGCCGCTGGCCGCCGGAGAGCTGGCCGGGGCGGCGATCTAGGTAGTTGGTGAGGTTCAAGATGCGGGCGGCGTCCTTCACCTTCTTGTCGATGGTCGCCTGGTCCTCGCCCGCCATCTTCAGGGGGAAAGCGATGTTCTTGGCCACCGTCATATGCGGGTAAAGCGCATAGGACTGGAACACCATGGCCAGCTTGCGCTTGGCCGGCGCCTCGCCGGTGACGTCGCGGCCATCGATGATGATGGTGCCGCCGCTGGTGTCCTCCAGGCCGGCAATCAGACGCAACAGCGTGGACTTGCCGCAGCCCGACGGGCCGACGAAGACGACGAACTCGCCGTTCTCGATGATCAGGTCGAGGCCGGGGATGATGGACGTCGCCCCGAAGGATTTGGAGACGTTCTTGAGCGTGATGTTTCCCATGATTTCCTCCCCCGAAGGGCTGTTTTTCGTTTTGCGTCAGGCGATGCCCGTTACTTTACCGCCCCAAACGTCAGGCCGCGGACCAGCTGCTTCTGGCTGAACCAGCCCATGATCAGGATCGGCGCGATCGCCAGTGTCGAGGCGGCCGAAAGCTTGGCCCAGAACAGCCCCTGCGGACTGGAGAAGGAGCTGATGAAAGCGGTGAGCGGCGCTGCCTCGGTGGTGGTCAGCCGGATCGTCCAGAACGCCTCGTTCCAGGCGAGGATGATGTTGAGCAGCATGGTCGAGGCGATGCCCGGCACCGCCATCGGCGTCAGCACGTAGATGATCTCGTTCCAGAGCGATGCGCCGTCCATGCGCGCCGCTTCCAGGATCTCGCCCGGGATCTCGCGGAAGTAGGTGTAGAGCATCCAGACCACGATCGGCAGGTTGATCAGCATCAGCATGACCATCAGGCCGATGCGGCTGTCGAGCAGTCCGGTGTCGCGGAAGATCAGATAGATCGGGAACAGCACGGCGACGGCCGGCATCATCTTGGTGGAAAGCATCCACATCAGGATGTCCTTGGTGCGTTTGCTTGGCGAAAACGCCATCGACCATGCCGCCGGTACGGCGACAAGCAGAGCCAGGACGGTCGAGCCGACCGACAGGAACACCGAGTTCAGGAAGAATTTGAAATAACCGTTCTGCGCCTGGACCTCGGAATAGCTCTCCGTGGTTCCCGACGGGAACAGGTTGAAGCCCTGGATGGCCTCCTGCTCCGATTTGAACGAAGTGATGATCGTATAGAGGATCGGGAAGAAGATCAGCAGCGCGACGATCCAGGCGGCCGCGGTCGCAATCGTCTTGTGCTGGGTGGTGACTGCACGTGCCATCGTTTCCTCCCTTATTTATCCAAATTCTTGCCGACGGCGCGCATGGCGAAGAAGGCGACGATGTTGGCGAGAATGACTGCGATAATACCCCCGGCGGACGCCTGGCCGATTTTGAACTCCAGCAATGCCTTCTGGTAGACGAGGAAGGGCAGGTTGGTGGAGGCATAACCCGGGCCGCCATTGGTGGTGACGAGGATCTCGGCATAGACCGACAGAAGGAAGATCGTCTGGATCAGGATGACCACGGTTATGGCGCGCGACATATGCGGCAGCGTCAAATAGATGAAGCGGCTGATGAAGCCGGCGCCGTCCATTTCGGCGGCTTCCTTCTGCTCGCCGTCGAGCGACTGAAGCGCGGTCAACAGGATCAGCGTTGCAAACGGCAGCCACTGCCAGGCGACGATGATGATGATGGCCAAAAGCGGGTGCTGCCCGAACCAGTCGATCGGCTGCCCGCCGAAGAAGCGCGCAATATCGGCGAAGACGCCGTATTGCGGATGCATGATCATGTTCTTCCAGACCAGTGCCGCCACCGGCGGCATGACGAAGAACGGCGAGATGACGAGGATGCGGACGATGCCCTGTCCCCACATCGGCTGATCGAGCAGAAGGGCCAGCAAGATACCGCCGATCACCGTGATCAAAAGCACGCTGACGACGATGGTGAGCGTGTTGAGGATCGACTGCAGGAATGCCGGGTTGGAATAGAACAGCGCGTAGTTCGAAAACCCGACGAAGCCGTCGCGCATCGGATTGAGCGGATTGTACTGTTGGAAGGAGAACCACAGCGTGAATGCCAGCGGTACAATCATCCAAACCAGCAGCAGCACCACGGATGGCGCCATCATGAAGCGGGCAAGCGAACGGGTCTGCTGAGTAGCCATGACGGTCACCCTTCGAGGTCAGCCAAGTTTTCAGCGGTGTGATAGCCGGCCGCCCGAACTGGGATTCGGGCGGCCGTTGCCGGTCGCCATTGGCAACCGGCACCGGGAGGAGCCTACTTGATGTAACCGCCCTCGGTCATCGTCGCGGTGGCGGCGTCCTGCGCCTGTTTCAGGGCATCGTCGACGCTCGACTGGCCGGCAAGTGCCGCCGAGAAGAGCTGGCCGACAGTGGTGCCGAGGCCCTGGAACTCAGGAATGGCGACGAACTGGACGCCGACATAGGGCACCGGCTTGACGGTCGGATGCGTCGGATCGGCGGAGTTGATCGAGTCCAGCGTCATCTTGGCGAAAGGTGCTGCCTTCTGGTACTCAGGATTGGCATAAAGCGAGGTGCGTGTGCCCGGAGGAGCGCTGGCCCAGCCTAGCTTGGAGGCGACGAGCTCGGAGTAATGCTTGCTGGTCGCCCACGATACGAACTTTTCGGCGGCGTCGGCCTTCTGGGTGCCGGCGGGAATGGCCAGCGACCAGGCCCACAGCCAGTTGCCGCGCTTGCCGAGGCCATTGTCCGGCGCCAGCGCATAGCTAACCTTGTCGGCGACCTTCGAACTCTTCGGATCGGAGACCATGGATGCGGCGACCGTAGCGTCGATCCACATGCCGCATTTGCCCTGCTGGAACAGCGCCAGGTTTTCGTTGAAGCCATTCGACGATGCACCCTCGGGGCCGTCGGCCTTCATCAGGTCGACATAGAACTGCAGCGTGTTCTTCCATTCGGGCTGGTCGAATTGCGGCTTCCAGTTCTCGTCGAACCAGCGCGCGCCGAACGAGTTCGACATGGCGGTCAGGAAGGCCATGTTCTCGCCCCAGCCGGCCTTGCCGCGCAGGCAGACGCCGTTCACGCCGTTGGCGCGGTCGGTCATCTTGTCGGCGGCCTGCTTGATGAAGTCCCAGGTCGGTGCATCGGGCATCTTGAGCCCGGCCTTTTCCATCAGGTCCTTGCGGTACATGACGAAGGAGCTCTCGCCATAGAACGGCGCTGCATAGAGCTTGCCGTCGACTGACAGACCGCCAGCGATGGCCGGCAGGATGTCCTTGGCGTCGTAGTCGTCGCCGAGTTTATCGAGCGGCAGGAGCCAGCTCTGCTTGGCCCAGATCGGCACTTCATAGGTGCCGATGGTCATCACGTCATACTGGCCGCCCTTGGTGGCGATGTCGGTGGTGACGCGCTCGCGCAGCACGTTCTCTTCGAGCGTGACCCAGTTGAGCGTGACGTCGGGGTTCGCCTTGGTGAAGTCGTCCGTCAGCGTCTGCATGCGGATCATATCGGCATTGTTGACGGTGGCGATGGTGATGGATTCGGCATGCGCGGCGAAAGCAAGTGCGCTGGCCGACAACAGGCCTAGGGTGAACGTGCGAAGTTTCATCAAAATTCCTCCCATAAACCAAGATGAGCATTTGCCTTGGCTGTGAGCAATTACTCACTTGCGATGAATTATGTCAAGACGGATTCGTTGCTGCAGCGCAGCACGCCGGGTCTGGTGCAGCGGCAAGCCTGGGACGTTTGCGGTATATGTTGAGAAGGGTTGGGTCGGGCTCATCGCGCCGCCAAAAGCCGGAGCTTTGCTGTCCGGGTGGCCTGGTTTCGGCCTATTGGCAAGCGATCTCGTTCAGGATCCAATCACGAAAGGCGCGGATCTTCGGCACGTTGCGCCGCGCCGTCGGATAGACCAGCCAATAGGCATGGCCGTCGTCACCAACAAGATCGAAGGGCTGAATCAGGCGGCCGTCGGCAAGTTCGGTCTTGAACAGCGCCTTGGTGACGATCGCCACGCCATGGCCGGCAATCGCGGCATTGGCCTCGTAGGCCTGCGCGCCCATGCTGGTGCCGGTGCGTTTGGCCAATTCCGCGACCGGCAGGCCGGCGGCGGCAAACCAATCCCGCCACCAGATGTCGCCCGGGTCGAGGATCGGCAGCCGCAGCAGGTCGGCCGGTTCGTTGACGCCGCCGATGCTGGCCGCGAGTTTTGGGCTGAGAACCGGCGTGAAATCGGCCCTGAAAAGCATATGGGTCTCGACGCCCGGCCAGTTGCCGCCGCCGGAGCGGATGGCGATGTCGATATCCTCTCTGGCAAAGTCGACAACCCTGTTCGAAGTATCGACGCGCACCGCCAGCGACGGATGCGCGACCTGGAACGAACCGAGATGCTGCGCCAGCCAATTGGAGGCAAAGGTCAGCAGCGTCGAAACGCAAAGCACGCCATCGGCGCCGGTGCGCGCGGCGGCATAGGCGCCGCTCAACAGCGCGAACGCTTCGCTGACCGCAGGTGCCAGGCGCTGGCCGGGTTCGGTCAGCACGATCTGTTTTGGTTGGCGCAGGAACAAGGGCGCGCCGATGCGCTCCTCCAGAAGCTTGATCTGATAGCTTGCCGCCGCCTGCGTCATGCCAAGCTCCTGGGCGGCCTTGGTGAAGGAGAGATGCCGCGCCACCGCCTCGAATACCCGGATCGCCTGAAGCGGAGGAAGCTGCGAAACCAGCTGTCGTGAATTGAGCTCCGGCATAAGCCCTCCTTATGGGCAGTGATCGACGTTTGATTGGCGGCACCGGCCGGTCCTACCGATATTCCGTGTTGAAGATCAATTACGCCTAGAGATAGCGAAGGCTGACGATCATGACCACAATACAGGAAAAGCTGCTTCTTGCTCCAGCCCACGGCTGGTTTTCACGGCTGGCGCGGGGATTGGCAAGGCACGCGGCGCGGAGACGCGCCTATCTCGACGTCCGGGAACTGCCGCCGCATCTGCAGCGCGACATGGGCTTCCTCGATGGCAACGATCCTTGTGGCCGGCACCAATAATGTCGCTCGTTTTATCGGGAGTTCAGATGCGTTTCGATTTCACCTGATCGTTTCCGACCGCCAGCGGCTCTGAGATCATGCGCCGGCCAGCAAGGCGGCGGCGGTCCGCTCATCGGTGATGAGGCCGTTGACCAGCCGCCGGTTGACGGCGGCGAAGATGCCCGGCAGCTTGCGGTCGCCCATGGCAAGCGCGATCACCAGCGACTTTTCGCGCGACGGCAGCGGCGCTGACGAGACCCGGTCGTTGGTGATGCCTTCGATCATGCGGCCGTCGCGATCGAACACCCAGCCGACGATCTCGGCAACGCCGCCGGCCTTCTGCAGCGCCTTCAATTCACCCTCCGAAATGAAGCCGTCCTCGTAAAGCGGCGCCTTCGGGCCGAGATCGCCGATGCCGACAAAGGTGACGTCGGCCTCGGCCGCAAGCGCCAGGGTCGGCTGGATCATCGGCTGGCTGAGCAGCATCTCGCGCTCTTCGGGCGAGGAAGCGATGACCGGCAAAGGCATCGGAAACGAGCGCGCCTTGACCCTGTCGGCCATGGTGAAGATGACGTTGTAGAAGGCCGCCGAACCGTCTGGCGAGATATTGCCGGTCAGCGACACCACCTTGTGCTGCGGGCATTCCATCGGCGGCAGCTGCTCGATCGCGGCCTTCAGCGTGCGGCCGGTGCCGATCGCCATGACGATCGGTGTGGGCGACCGCAGCCGCCGTTCGATCTCCGCCGCCGCCGCCTCCGCGACCCCGATGACGGTGGAGGACGAAGAAGGGTCGCTCGGCACCACCTCGACCAGATCAAGCGCAAAGCGCGATTTCAGCCGTGCCGCAAGGTCGAGGCAATTGGCGATCGGATGGTCGACGCGCACCTTGATCAACCCTTCGGAGACTGCAAGCGACACCAGCCGCTGCGCCGTCTGCCGGGAGATGCCAAGCGTGGCGGCGATCTGGTCCTGGGTGTTGCCGGCAACGTAATAGAGCCAGCCGGCGCGCGCCGCGTCGTCCAGCCTGTTGCCGCCGCTATCCTGCCGCGAATTCAAGGTCCTGCCTCCCAGCCCGCCGAGCATAAGAGGCGGAGCACCATAGTTTCGCAGGGAATGAGGTCGTGCGCAATTGCCTATTGTACGAGCAATTGCTTAAGGTCCGGACTTGGTGGCTCGAACGAAGTGACGGGGTCGACCTAGTCTCGTCGCAACAGCAAGGCTGTCGAGGTCGCACCAATCTCGGTTCCAAAGCGCGACGTGTTCGATCGGCCTCATGCGACGCGCTTTAGATTCTTTTTATGCATGTCGTTATCACAAAACCGCTGCACACTTTTGCGCGACATGCATTAGCGGGGACGCGGCGGTTTATCTCCCAAGCTAAACGCTTTAAGGGATTCTGGAGAATGGAGCCTCGCATGACGCCGAAAGCGGTTTTCTGGGATATGGACGGCACGCTGGTCGACAGCGAGCCGCTGCACGAGGCGGCGCTGATTGCGGCGCTGCACAGCGTCGGCATCGCGCCGCCGGCCGACCTGCACGAGCGGGTGCTCGGCATCGCCGCATGGCCGGTCTACGAAATGCTGCGCGACGAGTTCGGCCTCGACCTGCCTTTCGACGACTGGATCGTGCGTAAATACGATCACTATCTGCCGATGGCGCAAACGCTGACGCCTCGCAGCGGCGCGATCGAGATTTTCAATGAGCTGCGCGCGCTTGGCGTGCCGCAAGCGGTGGTGTCCAACTCGGACAGGCTGATCGTCGATGCCAATCTGCGCGCCGTAGGCCTCGTCTATCCCGGTATGAAGACGGTCAGCCGCAACGACGTGCGCGAAGGCAAGCCGCACGCCGAACCTTTCCTGCGCGCCGCCTGGCTGGCCGACGTCGATCCCGCCGAGGCCGTGGCGGTCGACGACAGCGTGACGGGCGCCACGGCGGGGCTGGCAGCGGGAATGAAAACGATCTTCTGGCCAGAGGTGCCCATGGAAGGGCCGCCGGGGGCGATTGTCATCAACGGCGCCGACGAATTGCGGGCTCATTTGGGGCTGTAAGCTTGGCTGAAAAGGCCGCCGCAAGCTAGACTTCCTGCAACGCCGATGATTGGCGAAACCAGCGATAACAGCGTCCTTCTCCCCGTCATTGTACGGGGAGAAGGGCGCAGCTCAGTACCGGTAGACAGGCTCCTGCTCGTCGAGGATAGCCTTCAGTTCGGAGAGGTGGCGTTCGGCCTGGCCGGGATAGTCTTCCTGTTCCCTTGCCGCTTTCTCTGCGATCTCATCCGACAGTACCCGCAGCGGCCGGCCGGTCCACAGCGCCTTGATATAGGTTTCGGCGGCGCGCTCGAAATAGAACATGCGGTTGAAGGTGTCGGCGACGCTGTCGCCGATGACCAGCACGCCATGGTTGCCCATCACCATCACCTTGACCTTCGGGTCGACAAGAAGCTGCGAGCAGCGCTCGCCCTCTTCCTCGAGGGCCAGCCCGCCATAATGAGCGTCGACGACATGGCGGTTGAAGAAGATCGCCGAGTTCTGGTCGACCGGCGGCAGCGTCGAGTCGGCGAGCGAGGCAAGCACGGTGGCGTGGATCGAGTGGACATGCATGACGCAGCGCGCATGACGCACGTTGCGATGGATGGCGCGGTGCAGGCCCCATGCCGTCGGGTCGGGCGCATTCGGGCCTGTCAGCGTGTCGGGATCATTGGCGTCGATCAAAAGCAGGTCGCTCGCCTTGATGCGCGAAAAATGCACCTGGTTAGGGTTCATCAGGAATTGCGAGCCATCGTCGTTGACCGCCAGCGAGAAATGGTTGGCCACCGCCTCGTGCATGTTGAGCCGCGCCGTCCAGCGGAAGGCGCAAGCGAGGTCGACGCGCTCCTCATAGAACGGCAGGTTGGTCAGCACTTCCTTCTGCAGGCGCGTGATGCTCATCGTATGTCTCCGCGAATGGAGCGAGCATGCCGCGCGGCTGGAACACCCGCAACCGATTTCGTTTGGTGCAGGCGAGCACTGTCGCCTTACGCCGCCGTGCTGGCGGCGGCGCCGACCCTTAGGCCGCCATGCTCGACGATAAAATCGATGACCTCCTGCAGCCCCTTGCCGCGCGACAGATCGGTGAAACCGAACGGCCGCTTGCCGCGCATGCGGGCGGCGTCGCTCTCCATGACATCGAGATTGACGTTCACATAGGGCGCAAGGTCGCTCTTGTTGATGACCAGGAAATCGGACCGGGTGATCGCCGGTCCGCCCTTGCGCGGAATCTCCTCGCCCTGGCAAACCGAGATGACATAGAGCGTCAGGTCGGCAAGGTCCGGCGAGAAGGTGGCGGCGAGGTTGTCGCCGCCCGATTCGATGAAGATGATGTCGAGATCCGGGAATTTTTTGGTCATTTCGGCAATCGCCTGCAGATTGATCGAGGCGTCCTCGCGGATGGCGGTGTGCGGGCAGCCGCCGGTCTCGACGCCGATGATGCGATCTTCGGGCAGCGCCTGGAGGCGCGCCAGCATCATGGCGTCCTCCTTGGTGTAGATGTCGTTGGTGACGACGGCGATCGAGAACTCGTCGCGCAGCGCCTTGCAGAGCTTTTCGGTGAGCGTCGTCTTGCCGGAGCCGACCGGACCGCCGATGCCGATGCGAAGAGGGCCGTTCGGGGATATCATGCGGGGAACTCCGTGAAGGCAAGGATGGCGAAGCCGAGGCCGATCAGCAGGCACAGCGGCGAATAATAACGCAGATCGAGCCGCGCGAAAGGTTGCTCGGGCGTCAGCCGGCGCCACCACGGCGTGAAGCCGGCAATGCCGCGCGCCAGGAAAACCAGCGCGATGAGCAGCGACGTGGCGGCAAGCCCGGCCTTGGGAAAGGGCGTGGCAAAGATGCCCTCGAGCGCCATCGGCCACAGTGTCGCCAGGCCGAGGCAGGCGGCAACGGCGAAGCTGGCGAAGGGCGCCGGCATTTCGTCGACGCCATGAAAGCCGATGACGGCGCGGGCGCAGGAGGCAGCATCCCTGCCCGGCCAGATGCCGCCAATGGCCCAATAGACATGCAGCGCGGTGATCAGCAGCAGAACCAGCGAGAGGGCGAAAGCGAGGACGATCATGAGCGGAACAGCCGCGAATACTGGGTCTCGTGCCTACTCGCCGTGATGTCGGAGATAAAAGCGCAGCCGCCGAGATCGTCGAGCGTCGAGCCGGTAGCGCGGGCCGCGGTCGCCAAGGCCAGCGGCTCGAAGCCGGCGAGCAGCGTCATCGCAGCACTCTGGCCGACGACACCGAGCCGGATCGCTGCCTGGACGAGGTTGGAAAAGAAGGCCTGCAGGAAGGCGCCCAGCGCGTCCCGCAGCATAAATCCGTGGCCGCCGGCGACGGCACCGACGGCGACGCAATAGGCACATTCGGCCGGCAGGCGGTCCAGCACCTGGCACGGCCAGGCCGAGGCCGCCTTCAGGAAGGCGGCGCCCTGCAGCATGGTTTCGGCATGACGCTCGCGCGAGCCGGCTAAGGCCTCGCCGAGCGCAGCGACCTCGACGAGATCGCCGGCTTCGCGCGCCCGGCGCCAGCTTTCGGCAAACAGCACCGCATCGTTCCAGCCGGAACCCATCTCGACCAGCGTTTCCAGCCACGCGGCGAGGTCTTTGCTGTCGGCAACCAGCCCGGCATGCACGGCTTGTTCCAGGCCATGGCTGTAGGAAAAGCCGCCGACCGGGAAGGAAGGCGACAGCCACGCCATCAGCCGCAACAATGCAATGTTGGAAGGCTGGTCAGTCATGGTCATGGTCGTGCGAATGGCTGTGGGAATGCGATTCGCTATGGCTATGAGAATGCGCTTCGGCGTGGCTGTGCGTATGCGCCTCGGCATGAGCATGGCCGTGCCCGCCATGGCCGGAATAAGCGCCGCGCACCGGCTTGAACGGCTCGGAGACGTCGCTCACAATGGCGCCCAATCCCTCCAGCATCGCCTTGATGACATGGTCGCGCAGGATGAGGATGCGCCCAGCTTCGATTGCGGCGGCGAGATGGCGGTTGCCGATGTGCCAGGCAAGCTCGGCCAGATGGACAGGATCGCTGGCCCTGATGTCATAGAGCGGCTCCTCGGCCGCGATGATCTCGATTTGGCGGCCATCCTCCAGCACCAGCCGGTCACCATGGTTCAACGTCACCGGTTCGGGCAGGTCGACCAGCACCTTGTTGCTACGGGCCGTTTCGATGGCGCGACGGCGCAGATGCCGCTCGTCATGAGCAAGCACCGCACGGTCGTATGGCGTGGCAGTTCCGGCTTCGCCTGCGGCCAGGACGGAGACGGCGCGCGGGAATTTGGTGAAGTCGGTGCGAATATCGAGCTTCATGTAAGACTGCCTTTCGCAAAAAGCCTAGACTATCCGGTCCGCCGCCCCAATGGGGCTCAGACGATCGTGTCGAAGAGCCGCAGGATGAACGATATCTGATAGACGAGCGCGCCGGCGACAAAGGCGATGTGAAAGCGGCGGTCGCGCAGCAGGATCGCAATGACGCAAAGCGCGACGAAAACCGGCGTGCGGATCAGATATTCGATGCCGAAATGGGCGAAATGCTCCGGCCCTTTCAGCAGCGTGTCGATCACGTCGAGCAGATAGGTCGCCGCCAGCAGGCCGAAGAACCAGGCCCGGCGCGAATAAAAGAAATCCTCATAGCTGGTGTAGTCCAGCATCGAATCCGGGAACAGCAGCGCGCAGAGCAGGAACAGCGCGACGGCGTAGAAGATGATGAACAGGTATTTGCCGAAGGTCCAATTCTCGATCTGGAACAGGCCGAACTCCCACCACCAGAAATGCACCAGCATCAGAAGCACCGACGCAACCCAGGCGAGGTGCACGGGATAGAGCCGGTACTGGCCGGGATGCTGGACGATGCGGGCGAGCCCCGACAGCAGCCGTGTGACGCCAAGGCCGATCACCATGCCCAGGACAATGCGGATATGCGGGAAAATGTCGTGGGCGTAAGGGAGTTGCTGGTCCATAGGCCTGGCGCGGCATGTTCTACATCGGTCGTTCTAACGCCTATGGTTCAGAACAGGAAGTAGCGTTGCGCCATCGGCAGCACGGTGGCCGGCTCGCAGGTGAGCAACTCGCCGTCGGCGCGGACCTCGTAGGTTTCGGGGTCGACCTCGACATGCGGCGTGGCGTCGTTGAGCACCATCGAATGCTTGCCGATGCCGCCGCGGGTATTCTCGACCGCCACCATCTGCTTGTCGACGCCGAGCCTGCCGCGCAGGCCGGCGTCGAGCGCGGCTTTCGAAACGAATGTCACCGACGAATTGGTCATCGCCTTGCCATAGGCGCCGAACATCGGCCGATAGTGCATCGGCTGCGGCGTCGGGATCGAGGCGTTGGGATCGCCCATCGGGGCGGCGGCGATCATGCCGCCGATCAGCACCATGTCCGGCTTGACGCCGAAGAACGCCGGATTCCACAGCACGAGATCGGCGCGTTTTCCCACCGCCACCGAGCCAATGTCCTTCGACAGGCCATGCGCGATGGCCGGATTGATGGTGTATTTGGCGATGTAGCGGCGGACGCGGAAATTGTCGTTGTCGCCGGTCTCCTGCGGCAGCGAACCGCGCTGGCGCTTCATCTTGTCGGCGGTCTGCCAGGTGCGGATCGCGACTTCGCCGACGCGGCCCATGGCCTGGCTGTCCGACGAGATGATCGAGAAGGCGCCGATGTCGTGCAGAATGTCTTCGGCGGCGATGGTTTCCTTGCGGATGCGGCTTTCGGCAAAGGCGATATCTTCGGGGATCGACGGCGACAGATGGTGACAGACCATCAGCATGTCGAGGTGTTCGGCCAGCGTGTTGACCGTGTAGGGGCGGGTCGGATTGGTCGAGGACGGAATGACGTTGGGCAGGCCGCAGACCTTGATGATATCAGGTGCGTGGCCGCCGCCGGCGCCTTCGGTGTGGAAGGCATGGATGGTGCGGCCCTTGATCGCCGCCACCGTGTTTTCGACGAAGCCGGACTCGTTCAGCGTGTCGGTGTGGATCATGACCTGCACGTCGTAATCGTCGGCGACCGACAGGCAGCAGTCGATTGCAGCCGGTGTCGTGCCCCAGTCCTCATGCAGCTTCAGCGAGCAGGCGCCGGCGAGCACCATCTCCTCGAGCGCGGCAGGCAGCGACGCGTTGCCCTTGCCCGACAGGCCGATATTCATCGGGAAGGCATCGAAAGACTGGATCATGCGTGCCAGATGCCACGGGCCAGGCGTGCAGGTGGTGGCCAGCGTACCGTGCGCCGGGCCGGTGCCGCCGCCGAGCATGGTGGTGATGCCCGACATCAGCGCTTCCTCGATCTGCTGCGGGCAGATGAAGTGGATATGCGCGTCGAAGCCGCCGGCGGTCAGGATCTTGCCCTCGCCGGCGATGATCTCGGTGCCGGGGCCGATGATGATGGTGACGCCGCCTTGAGTATCCGGATTGCCGGCCTTGCCGATCGCGGCGATACGGCCGTCCCTGAGGCCGATATCTGCCTTGACGATACCGGCGGTGGCATCGACGACCAGCGCATTGGTGATGACGGTGTCGACCGCGCCTTGCGCGCGCGAAACCTGGCTCTGGCCCATGCCATCGCGGATGACCTTGCCGCCGCCGAATTTCACCTCCTCACCGTAAAGGGTGAGATCCTTTTCGACCTCGATGAACAGTTCGGTGTCGGCGAGCCGGACCTTGTCGCCAACGGTCGGGCCGTACATCTGCGCATAGGCGGCGCGGGTGATTTTAGCCATCAGCAATTGCTCCCGAAATACAGCCCGAAAATACCGCTTGTCGAAGCCGGGACCCACATTGCCGCCATCCTATGGTCACGCAATGACCCGCTGAGCGACACTTTCCGATCCCATTTGGCGGTTGAGGTGGGCGGGCCACCCCAAAACGACCATTTGCCAATCGATGGAAAGGAACATCCATGCGCAAAACGACCCTTCTGGCAGCCGCCGCCACGCTGGTGCTCGCAACCGCCGCCAGCGCCCAGCAACAGCCTGCGCAGCAGCCCAGTCCGGCGCCGGCCGCTCCTGCTCCTGCCGCGCCCGGGGCGCAGCCGCAGGCGCCCACCATTCAGGCGATCAATGTCGTCGATATCAAGGATCTGCCGGCGGATACTCAAGCCAAGGTCAACGAGGTGATCGCTAAGCGCAGCGATGCCGATTTGCAGAAGCTGCGCGGCTCGATCGACGCGACACCGGAGGTCAAGTCCGCGCTCGAAGCGAAAGGACTCACCTCGGCGCAGGTGATCGCCGCCAGCATGAGCACCAATGGCGCGCTGACGCTGATCACCAAGAAAGCCAGCTGACGAGGCGAGGCGGCGGGCCGGCGCCCGGTCAGCCCGCCGCATCGCAAAGGGAACCTTCACAGGGGAAGTTACGTTTCGGTCCTGTCGCCCTGACACAAGCCTCGAAAAGGAGCCTGAGAACGAGCGATGGCGATCACCACCTTCTCCGACACCAGATGGCTGCATGGGATTGCTGCGACCGCGTTTCTGGCAGCCAGCATTCCGCACGCCGCGCTGAACGCGCAGAGCCTCGATAGCGCCGAGACCGTCAACCGGATCGTCGGCTCGGAGGTCGGCCAGGAAGAGACCAAGACAAATGCGGAAGCCGGCAAGGTCAGCTCGGCGATCGACCGCACGCGTGAAAACATCGCTGTCGTGCGCAAGACGTCCAAGCTCGACAAGGTCGATATCGTGTTTCTTACCGACGCCGCGCGCACCGAAGGCGGCCCGCCGCCGGCGATCGAAAACAAGGTCAGGCAACATCGGGACGACATTGCCGAGCTGCGCAAGGAGATCGAGGCGAACGCATTGCTGTTCAACGCCATCGACTCGCGGAGAGTGCAAACCGAGGACGTTCTGGCGGTGGAATTCGACAATCCGGGAAAGGTCGTCATCTATGCGGCGGCCAAGCCGCCCGGCTGAGCCGAAACTGCTCGACGCCTTCGATCTCACAGCTTGCCCATGATCTTCTGCTGAAATCCGTAGACCTCGCGCTTGCCGCCGAACGGCACCAGGGTAACGTCACGCTCCTGCCCCGGCTCGAAGCGCATGGCGGTGCCGGCAGCGATGTCGAGGCGCATGCCGCGGGCCTGGTCGCGATCGAATCTCAGCCCTTCATTGGTCTCGAAGAAATGATAATGGCTGCCGACCTGGATCGGCCGATCGCCGCTGTTGGCTACCTTCAAGGTGACGGTCGCCAGACCCTTGTTCAGCTCTATCTCGCCGCTTGCCGTGATGATTTCACCTGGGATCATTGCGGCCCTCACAGGACGCCGAAAGCAAGGCCGGCGCCAATCGTGGCACAGGCGGCCCCGGCGACGCGGGCAAGTCCGCGGAAGCGCCAGCCGAGGTTGAAACCGGCAGTGATGCCGACGGCGTGGAGCAGCGCGGTGGCGGCGGCAAAGCCCGCCATGTAGCCGAGCCCACCCGCATTTTCGGGCACCTCGGTGCCGTGGGCATAGCCGTGGAACAACGCGAACAGGCCGATGACGGCGACGCCGGCCGAGACCGGAAGGTCGACGGCGAGCGCAACCAGCAGCCCGAGCACCACGACGGACGCCAATATGGCCGGCTCGACGAAAGCCATCGGCACATGCAGGATGCCGAGCGCGCCGCCGGCCAGCATGATGCCGACGAAAGCCAGCGGCCATGCCCAGATCGCTTTGTCGCCCTTGAGTGCTGCCCACAGGCCGACGGCAATCATCACCGTCATGTGATCGAGGCCGGAGAGCGGGTGGGTGAAGCCGGCGGTGAAGGACGAAACCGTGCCGTCGCCGACATGGGCATAGGCTGGCCCAGCTGCCGCCAGCAGCAGGACCGCCGACAGCGTTGTGCGTTTCATCGTAGCGGGGATCATCGGCGTACCTTCCATCTTCGAGATCATCATGCCTCTCACGCGGCCTTGCGGGCCGGGCCGCAGCCCTCTGCCTTGAGAATGCGCTGGGTCGAGGCCGGATATTTCTTCAGCATCGCTGCCGGACGGATCGGGCGGGCCGAGAAGTTGCCGCCACAATTCGGACAGGCGCCGCCGAGCACGTTTTGGGCGCAGTCCGCGCAGAAGGTGCATTCGAAGGTGCAGATCACCGCATCTGTCGCATCGGGCGGCAGATCCTTGTCGCAGCATTCGCAGTTGGGACGCAGCTCAAGCATTTTCCTCTCCTCGCCTTTGGTGATTATCTGATCGGTTCGTGCACGGTCACCAGCTTGGTGCCGTCGGGAAACGTCGCCTCGACCTGCACATCGTGGATCATTTCGGCAATGCCTTCCATCACCTGCGCCCGGGTCACGACATGGGCGCCGGCCTCCATCAGCTCGGCGACCGCGCGCCCGTCGCGGGCACCCTCGACGACGAAATCGGTGATCAGCGCGATCGCTTCCGGGTGGTTGAGCTTGACGCCGCGTTCGAGCCGCTTGCGGGCCACGATCGCCGCCATGGCGATCAGCAGCTTGTCTTTCTCCCTCGGCGTCAGATTCATGCTTTTTCCTGCAGTGGCATAATCGAAATCAGAGTGACCATAATTTGGGCAGGCCCGCCCGCCCGTTGAGCAATTCGACAAGCAGCACCAGCCGCTTGCGGAGCTGGTAGCCGTCCTCGGCGAACAGCCTCGCAAGAAGCTTGCCAGATTTCCGCACACTCCAGAAACTGACGCCGCCCTGGCCGCCGACCATGCCCCGGGCCGGCTCGAGCAAAGCCTCTGCCCGCGGCGACACCATCAGCAGCGTCGCCACGGCGATGCCGCCACCGGCCACAGCCGTACGGTTCAAGGTGGCCGCAATGTCGGGCCCGATGCGGAACTCCTCGGCATGGACCAGCGCTCCGTCCTGGCGAACGCGCCAGCGGTCGTGGAAATAGCCTTGCGCTGCCCGTTCGCCCATGGCCAGGCGGCCGAAGACAGTAGCCTCCAGGATCAGCGCCTCGGCTCCGGCGGCAAGCTCCACGTCAAGCGCGCGGGCAAAGACCGAGCGGTCGAAGACGATGGTTTCCTGCGGCAGCCAGGCAATGTGGCCGCCTTCGCCGACGGTCAGTTGCACCCGCACTTCGGCGCGATCGGATGCGGCGCGGTAGATTTTCTCGCAGGCCTGCGTTGTTATGGTTGCTGAGGCGCCGGCACCGACATCGACCTGCCAGGCGAGACGGTCGCCACCGGTCAGCCCACCGGCAGTGTTGATCAGGACAGCTTCGAGCGGATCGGCCGAGACTGCCGGCATGCGGATCTTGGCCGAGCCGTCCTGGTACAGGCGCCGAAGACGCGTGCGGCCTCCGTTCCAGTCGCAGCCAAGCCGCGCGACGCCCGCAACGCGCTGGGCCGGCGGCACCGAGCTCAAGCTATATGCGATCGTATCCACGACACCAACGTTAAGCACTGCGGCGGCTTTGTCGATATATAGCTTGTTGCTTGACAGCGTTTCGGTTTCTATAGAGGGAGCCACCTTGGTACGGTCATCGGCGCCTGGCGGGGGTAAAAGGCGACGATGACGACGTAATCGAGGACAAAAGGGGCGCTGATCAGTTGGCGTCGGGAAACGACAGAGTTGGGGAAGAAACCGAATGGCTGACCAGCTGGCAAACGATATCATCGCCAAGATCAAGGCTCATGCCGAGCCGGGCGGCGAGGAAATCACCACCAGTACCGAACTGACCGCCCTTGGCATCCATTCGCTGGAACTGACGGAAATCATCTTCGATCTCGAGGAAGAGTATGGCATCGAAATCGAGATGAACACGGTCGATGCCTGGAGCAATCTGAAGAATGTCGGCGACATGGTCGAGGCGGTTCGCGCGCTGATCGCGAAAAAAGCCTGACTGAATGCACAAGCGCATCGTCATCACGGGCATCGGCGGATTATGCGGCCTCGGCACCAACGCACCAGCAATCTGGAACGAGATGCGCACCGGCCGTTCGGCAATCGGTGCGATCGTCAATTCCGAGCTGTATGACCTCAAGGTCAGGGTCGGCTGCGAAATCAAAACGCTTCCCGATCACGGCATCGACCGCAAGCAGGTCGTGTCGATGGACCGCTTCAGCCTTCTGGCGACGATCGCCGCGCGGGAGGCGGCACAGCAGGCGGGATTGAACCTGCACGCGGCCAACACCTATCGGATGGGCACCATCGTCGGCGTCGGCGTCTGCGGCTGGGAGGCAATCGAAGAGAGCTATCGCGCCATCCTGCTCGAAGGCAAGAACCGCGCCGGCATCTTCACCGTGCCGAAAGTAATGCCGGGCGCTGCCGCCGGCCACGTCAGCATGAATCTTGGTCTGCGCGGGCCGGTCTTCGGCATCACCTCTGCCTGCTCGTCATCCAACCACGCCATTGCCTCGGCGGTCGACCAGATCAGGCTCGGCCGTGCCGACGTCATGGTCGCCGGCGGCACCGATGCGCCGCTGGTCTGGGGCATCCTCAAGGGCTGGGAGGCCCTGCGGGTATTGTCGCCGGACACCTGCCGGCCGTTTTCGGCCGATCGCCAAGGCCTTGTGCTCGGCGAGGGTGCGGGCATGGTGGTGCTGGAAACCTATGAGCATGCCATGGCGCGCGGCGCCGCCATCCTTGCCGAAATCGCCGGCGTCGGCCTTTCCGCCGACGCCTCCGACATCGTTGCGCCGACCATCGAAGGGCCGGAGGCGGCGATGCGCTTCTGCCTCGTCGATGCCGGGCTCAATCCGGAAGACGTCGACTATCTCAACGCGCATGGCACCGGCACCAAGGCCAACGACCAGATCGAGACGGCGGCGATCAAGCGTGTCTTCGGCGGCCATGCCTACAAGCTTTCCATCTCCTCGACCAAATCGATGCACGCCCACTGTCTCGGCGCGTCCGGCGCGCTGGAAATGATCGCCTGCGTGATGGCGATCCGCGACGGCATCGTGCCGCCGACCGCCAACTATCGGGAAGCCGACGCCGACTGCGATCTCGACATCACGCCGAACGTGGCGCGCGAGCGCGCTGTGCGCACCGCGATCAGCAACAGCTTCGCCTTCGGCGGCACCAATGCGGTGCTGGCGGTCAAAGCCGCCTGAACCGCACCCCTTGCCGGGTTTCGTCGGGGCCGGTGAAACTTTCCATGCGCATATTGATCGCGCCAGGCGTCGCGCCTAACTCTCTGCGACCCGCCGTGACCGCGCCGTTCGGGGCGCCCCCCGACCAGGAGTTTCGATGACCGATCTGTCCGCGTTTCCGATTGCCACGCGCTGGCCGGCAAACCATCCCGACCGCATCCAGCTTTATTCGTTTCCGACGCCGAACGGAGTGAAGATATCGATCGCGCTGGAGGAACTTGGCCTGCAGTACGAGCCGCATGCCGTCGACATCGGCAAGAACGAAAGTTGGACACCGGAATTCCTGTCTTTGAACCCGAACGGCAAGATACCGGCGGTGATCGATCCGGACGGCCCGGGCGGCAAACCGATCGGCCTGTTCGAATCCGGCGCCATCCTGCTCTACCTCAGCGACAAGACCGGCAAGCTGGTCCCGGCAGACGCAACGCTGCGTTACGAGACGATCCAGTGGGTGTTCTTCCAGATGGCTTCGATCGGGCCGATGTTCGGCCAAGTCGGGTTCTTCCACAAATTCGCCGGGCGCGAAATCGCCGACAAGCGCCCGCTGGAACGTTATCGCGACGAGTCGCGACGGCTGATCGGCGTCCTCGAAACGAGGCTCAAGGGCCGCAGCTGGATCATGGGCGACGATTACACCATCGCCGACATTTCGATGCTTGGATGGGTGCGCAATCTGATCGGCTTTTATGAGGCACGGGAACTCGTCGGTTTCGACGATTTCCCCAGCGTCGGCGCATGGCTGGAGCGCGGCCTTGCCCGGCCGGCGGTGCAGAGGGGCCTCACCATTCCGGCCAGAGCCTGATCGAAAGCCAGACTGGCCCGGCTATTTTGCCTTGGTCCGGGGTTTCGAGCCCTTGCCGACTACGGAAGCGGCAAGCGAGGCCGCACCTTTGGCGGTCGCAAGCACGGCACCAGCGGCGACGTTAGCCGTCGTTTTGACGGTGCGCATTGCGCTGCCTGCGATCGAGCCTCTGCTGCTTGCCGGCTTTTTAGGGCTGGCGGCTTTGGGAGCTGCGGCCTTGTTCGCAGCAGGCACCACCTTCTTCGGCGCCGCCTTGCCAAAGCTGGGCTTTGCAGCGTCCTTGGAGCGGGCCGCCACTGCCGGGCCGGCGCTGGTTTTCGCTCGGGTTGCTTTTGATCGTGTTGCCCTGCCCTTGGCGGGCGCAGGCTTTCTTGCCATGGTTTCCATCGAACTGTTCCCTCATGCGGCACGATTGCCGTGTCCGGGATAACGGCCTGAAAGTGTTAAGGTTCCGGCCGAACAGTCCTTACAGATCAGGCCTGTTCACCAACCACCAGGTCGGCGGGCCGCCGACGGGCAAGCACGCGATCGATGTTCGGCATGTCGTTGGAAGCAATCCAGGCGCGCGCGTCCTCGTCGGACCGGCCGTGCTCGTGCCATCGCTCCAGCAGTCGGCGCTCGAGGTCGGCGCGCGGCACATCGACAAAGATCGAGAAGTCGAACAGCGCCGCCAGCCGCGTCCATGGCTCTTCGTCGAGCAGCAGATAATTGCCTTCGACCAGGATGAATTTGGTGTCGGCGGCGATGATCGCAGCGGCGGCGCGCGACAGCTCCATGCTGCGGTCGAAGACCGGGATCGCGATATCCGGCTCGCCGGCGCGGATGCGCTTGAGCAGCGTTTCGAAGCCGGCAAAATCAAAGGTTTCCGGGGCACCTTTTCGTTGGCGAAGGCCGCGTCGCTCGAGCACGACATCATCGTAATGGAAGCCATCCATCGGCACGACTTCCGCCGTGCCTTCCGGCAGCAGGTCGTGCAAGCCTGCCGACAATGTCGATTTGCCGGCGCCGGGCGGACCGGCAATGGCAACGATGAAGCGCGGCGCCTTGCCGGCGCGCTTGAAGATGGCAGCAGCAATATGGGCGATCTCGGACATTGGAGCCTTTCTGGCTGAGTGTTTTCGATCTTGGCGACAATTCGCGGGAATTTCAAACCCGAGATTAGTTTCCTCGCTCAGGGATTTTGACCGTCCGTCGGCAAATCGCAAAGCTTTGAGATTGCCCGAAACGATCGTCCCTTTCGTCATCCTGGGGCGGAGCAAGGAGCGAAGCGACGCAGCGCAGACCCCGGGATCCATGCCGTGACATCAGGGCGCCTCAGCGGCGCAGAATTCTGTTCCGCCGCATTCCTCGACGACGGTCGCGGCATGGATCCCAGGGTCTCCGCGACGTCGCTTCGCTCCTGCTCCGCCCTGGGATGACGAAGGTGGGGAGGCGAGCTCTCAAGCTGGGGCCGACCTGCCGATCCGCAGGAAGTCGCTGTCGAAGCCAATGTCGCGCACGGCGCCGTCGGCGGCCAGGATGCGCATGCGGCCCGGTAAGCTCGCGACGTCGCGCGGCGGCTCGCCGGACGGCCACGGCAGTGCGCCGATGACATGGCGGAACGAAAAGCTGCGCCCTTCAGAAAGCGCACAGGCGGTCGCCACGCCTTCGCGCTTCAGCCAGTTGTCGCCGAGCGATGCGGCGTGGCCGACAGCGGTGCGGCCATCCTCGATGCCGAGCACGCCGCGATGGCGGCCGCTCCATGGCGCATAATCGCGCCCGCCATTGCTGACCCACAGCATGGTCACCGGCAGTTCAGCCGGGTTCTTCAGCACCAGCACGAGATCTGCTTCCGCCTGGCGCGCCAGCGCGGTCCAGCCCGGCCCGCCATGATCGGCCTCGACCAGCGTGACAAAGTCCTCACGCTGCTGGTCCATGCGATAGGCGGTCAGGTCGATCATGCCGCCGTCGGCGGCGGGAAAGCGCGTCAGGTCGGCGGTCCGTGCCGGGTAGGCGAGCAAAGAGCGGCCGCGAGCCGGATCGGGTTCCGGCGCCTCGTTCGGCGTTGCGGCAAAGCGCTTCGCCGAGAAAGCCAGCCTGCCGCCGGCCGTCATTACCGTCATCGGGTGGTGGGCGACGGGAATGGCGCCGACGCCGCCGGAAAAGACGTGCTCCTGATAGAGAACGGGATGATCGTCGCGCAAGGTCAGGATCTTGTCGACGGTTGCGCCCATGACCGGGCGCTGCAGACGGAAGACGGCGCGCCAGCCATCGGCCGTCGCGGCGCTGTCGACGACGTCCCAGCGACTATTGGCCGGCCAGCCATGCAAGGGTGCCGCTTCGACGTCGCTGCTCGAGAACGGCGCGCAGAGGAAATCGCCGGACAGGTGGACCGTCCCTTCAGGCAGATCTTTCGGCAGCGTCTCGCGCGGCTCTTCGACCCAGGGTGCGCGATGCAGCGGCTTCAGCCGACGGCCGTCGATCTCGATCGCCATGTCGGCGAGATGGCCGACGGCAAGATCAACCGATACCGAAATCCCCTTTGCCGTAATCGTGACCGTATCCATATGCACCTACCGATTCTGCCAGCCCGATTCTGGCGGCCCGATTCTGCCGGCGCCAGCAAAGCCCACTCGCCGCCCCTTGCGCAAGCGCGGTGGCCGGCAATTCGCATCGGACGGCTTGGCACAGCCGCCACGTCGGCCTGTGGACAGGGCACCATTCCAGGGTTCCGACGATATTAACCAAATGGACTGTGCCTTTGCGTTAAGATAGCTTCGCCTCGTCTCAGAAACAGCCTGCCTTCGGAACTGACTTGTCCGCCTTCCGGTTCTTTTCGCTCATCCACAACTACGTCGCCATGCTGGCGCTGCTGCTGCTTGCTGCCGGCTGCACGACGGTGGCGCCGCCCGACAGCGTGCTGGCGGTGCCGGCGCCGCCGCAGAAATACGCCGCGATGGTCATCGATGCCGGCACCGGCAAGACGCTGTTCGAGGTCAATTCGACGGCGCCGCGTTATCCGGCGTCACTGACCAAGATGATGACGCTCTACCTTCTGTTCGAGGCGCTGGACCAGGGCCGCATCAGCAAGGAGACGCAAATTCCGGTGTCGGACAACGCCGCCCGGCAGCCGCCGACCAAGCTGCGGTTCAGGCGCGGCGAGACCATCGACGTCGATTCGGCGATCCGCGCGATCGTCGTCAAATCGGCCAATGACGTGGCGGTCGCCGTCGCCGAATATCTCGGCGGCAGCGAAGAGGCGTTCGCCGGCATGATGACCGCCAAGGCGCGCCAGATCGGCATGAGCAGCACCGTATTCCGCAACGCGTCGGGCCTGCCGGACGGCGACCAGCACACGAGCGCGCGCGACATGGCGGTGCTCGGCATGGCGCTGCACGCCCGCTTCCCGCAGCATTTCCACTATTTCTCCGAAAGCGACTTCATGTTCCGCGGCAGGCTGGTGCGCGGCCACAACGACATGCTCGGCCGGGTGCGCGGCGTCGACGGCATCAAGACCGGCTACATCAGGGCTTCCGGCTTCAACATCGTTACTTCCTATGATGCGGACGGGCACCGGCTGATCATCGTGGTGATGGGCGCCGACAGCGCGCGCCAGCGCAACGACCATGTCGAGGCGCTGATCCAGCGCAGCCTGTCGACGGCATCGGCGGCAAAGACGCGGCTGCTGTACGCCGAGGAGCAGTGACGGCTGACGTCCGGCGGGCGGCGGATCAGGGCGCTCATCGGGCGACAAACGCAGAACCGCCGTTTTGAGCGACACTGCTGAGATACTTCGCAGGCGGCTTGCCAAGCGCTTTCTTGAACATGGTGATGAAGGCGGTGACCGATTCGTAACCGAGATCGGCCGAAACCTGCTGCACGCTCGCGCCGGAGGCGAGCTCGCGCATTGCGACGATCAAATGCAATTGCTGGCGCCAGCGCCCGAAGGTCAGCCCTGTCTCCTTTACCACGAGACGTGCGAGACTGCTCTGGCTGAGCGCGACGCGATTGGCCCATTCCGCCAGGGTGCTGCGGTCGGCAGCATTTTGCGCCAACGCCGCCGCGATACGCCTCAAGCGCGGCTCGGACGAGATCGGCAAATGCAGCTGCTGGACAGGCATGCGCGGCAGTTCGGCGAGCAGTACCCTGGTCAGGAGCTCGCTCCTGGCGTCATCGTCCTCACCGCGATCCGCCAGCTCGATGATGAGCTCGCGCAGCAACGGCGAGATCGAAAGCGTGCAGCACCGGTCCGGCAGCTCGGCAGCTCCCGGCTCGATATAAACGAAGAAAATCCGGGCATTGGCGGTCGCGACATTGCTGTGCTCCATGTTGCCCGGAATCCACACCGCGCAATGGGGCGGCACCATCCACAGGCCGCTGGGGACGCGGCATGTGACGCCGCCGCCGAGCGCGAAGACGAGTTGGCCTTTGCGGTGGTGGTGGTCCGGCACCTCCGCCCTGGTTTCGGTAACGTCAACGCGCACGGCGATTGCCGGCGCAAGGACGTCATCCGGATCGAAATTCGGCCAGGGGTAGCGGAGAGGCTGTTTCATATTGACTGATTTTAGCGATCAAGTGCCAAGATATCTAAATTACTCAAACAGGAAAGTCGATAGTTTAGGGCCTTGAGTAACTCAGAAGACGACAGGGCGGGCTTCCAGATAGTCATACCCTGCTTGCGTTCTGAACGTCGGACCAACAAGCCCGGCGCACGAAAACAGACTGGCGTCCCCCATGCAGCAAGAAAGGACGATACCAATGCTCGCCTTGGTCACATCTCCGGACAGCGCCACCGGGTTGAGGCTCGCCGAGCTTGGCGAGCCCGAGCCCGCCCCGCACGAGGCGCTGGTCTCGGTCCGGGCAGTCTCGCTCAACCGCGGCGAACTGCGCCTGCTCAACATCCGCCCGAACGGCTGGGTGCCTGGCCAGGACGTCGCTGGAATTGTCGAGCGCGCCGCGGCCGATGGCTCCGGGCCGGCTGTCGGCGCCCGCGTTGCGGCTCTGGTCGACCAGGCCGGGTGGGCCGAACGTGTTGCCGTTCCAACCGACCACCTCGCCGTCCTGCCGGACGACGTCAGCTTCGTTGCCGCCGCCACTGTTCCGGTCGCAGGCACGACCGCGCTGCGGACCCTGCGCCTCGGCGGCGACCTGGCCGGCCAGCGGGTCCTGATTACCGGCGCAAGCGGCGCGGTCGGCCGTTTCCAGATCCAGATCGCCCGCCAGCAGGGCGCGTCGGTGACTGCGGTCGCCGCCGCCCGGCATGCCGCGGATCTCCGCGGCCTGGGAGCCGAGCGCGTCGTCGAAACGATCGAGCTGGCCGAAGGACTGTTCTCGCTGATTACCGAGTCGGTCGGCGGCGATAGCCTCGCCCACGCGATCGAACGCGTCGCGCCGGGCGGGACCGTCGTCATGTTCGGCTCGAGCAGCGGCGAACTCACGCCCATCGGCTTCCGCCAATTCGTTCCGGGGCACGAAGGTGCGCGGCTGCAGACCTTCGCCTACTACGCTTCCGGTCCGGAGGTTGGCGCCGACATCGCCTCGCTGCTCGCGCTGATCGCAGCCGGCCGGCTCGAAACGCGCGTAGTCCTGACCGTGCCGTGGCGGCACGTCGGCCAAGCCCTCGACGCGCTGCGGCAGCGCAGCATCAGCGGCAAGGCGGTGCTTACCGTGACCGAATGAGCAGGCCGTGGCGCCGGACGGGACGGTGTCTGTCTCCCCCGGGCAGCTACGGCAACTTGAGCCCGCTGGCGATTGCCCGTTGAAGCCAGCGCCTGCTTCCGCTAAGAAGCCGTGGCTGGCCGGTTTACCGGCTGGTTCGTTTTTGGGATCACCGATCCTGAAGGCACCCGTAGCTCAGCTGGATAGAGCGCTGCCCTCCGAAGGCAGAGGTCACAGGTTCGAATCCTGTCGGGTGCGCCATTTAAAGCTTTTGTAAATCAATAGCTTATGATGACCGCGCCTCCCAGAAATGCTCCTTTCTACAGCCAGTCACAATCTGGTCACAAGGAGCAACGCCACATGGCGTCAATACGCAAACGAAACGACAAGTGGCAGGCGCAAGTCCGACGCACTGGCCATACCCCTAGAACCAAAAGCTTCATCAACCGAGCTGATGCATTGTGCTGGATACGGCATTAAGCCGCTGGCTCTGGCGCGGGGCTTAGACGACCTCATCCGGCGTTGTCATTACACGAACTTGCAGCCGCTATGGCGGCGCGAGAACAGACTGAAGGGTGGGGCCTAGTGCCCCGTCTCACTCGCATATCTGTATCAGCTCGACGTCTCAGCCTTAGGAACGCGCCAAATACAGATATACTAAGACGGCGACGAACGCGGCAAACGTCCAGCCATCATTGACATACTGAATAAGACTAAGAATCTCGATGACCTTCATCATGACGATATCCCATCAATCGCGTGCGCATGCGCTCCGCGTAAGAGAGTGGGATCGTCCATGCGCAGCCTAGGCCCACCGCGCGGGTGCCAGTCACGACACCGGAAGATCATGCTGCCGCTTTACGTCCGGCTGACGGGCTGCCACCCCAACTTCTGGCCTTCGACACAGTCCGGAAACTCGGAATTTAGGCTTATACCGTCGGACTGGTTCCCATTTAGGAGCCTTTAGGCCGTAAGCGGGCAGCTGAGGCCGTTCAGCGCTGGTAATTCCATGGCATGAGGGCGTCGATATTGCTGTTTGGCCAGCCATTGGCAATGCGCTCGAGGGTCAGGGTGAGCCAGGCGTGCGGATCGACCTGATTCATCTTGGCGGTGGTCAGCAGGGTGGCGATGGTGGCCCATGTCCGTCCGCCGCCGTCGCTGCCCGCGAAGAGGCTGTTCTTTCGGGTAATTGTCTGTGGCCGGATGGCGCGCTCGACGGTGTTGGAGTCGATTTCGATGCGGCCGTCGGTGAGGAAGCGCTCCAGCGCGGCACGCCGGCCGAGTGCATAGCGGATCGCCTCGGCCGGTTTCGATTTTCCCGACAGCTTGGGCAGCTCCTTTTCCCACAGCGCAAAGAGAGCGGCAACGATGACGGCGGATTTCTCCTGACGCGCAGTTATCCGTACTGCCGGGTCCTGGCCGCGTACGGCCTCCTCGGCGGCCCACAGTGGGGCCATCTGCGCCACCGTCTGCGAGGCGATAACGGAGGAGCCTGCGGCATGCAGTTCGTAGAACTTGCGCCGCACGTGCGACCAGCACGCCGCCAGCATCACGCCGTCATTGCCCCGATCGGATCGGGCCAGCCGGTTATAGGCGGCGTATCCGTCGACTTGCAGGATGCCGCGATAGCCGTCCAGATGACGGGCGACACATTCGCCGGCGCGGCTGTCCTCGAAGCGGTAGGCGACGATGGGCGGTCCACTGCCGCCAAAGGGCCGATCATCGCGGACATAGGTCCAGAGGTAGGCCGTCTTGGCCTTGCCAGATCCCGGCGCCAGCGTTGGCAGCGTGGTCTCATCGGCGAAGACCCGCTCCCCCTGCTTGATGCGAGCCAGTGCGTAATCGGCGAGCGGCTCGAGCTCGAAGCCGAGCTTGCCCATCCACTGCGCCATCTGTGACCGGTCGATCTCGACCTGATCGCGGGCATAGATCGCTTCCTGGCGGTAGAGCGGCAGGCCATCGGCGTATTTCGACACCGCGATCTGCGCCAGCAGCGCTTCGGTCGGAATGCCGCTTTCGATGATGCGGGCGGGCGCGGCTGCCTGGATGACGCCGTCCCAACCCTTGTAGGCATATTTGGGGCGACGCGTAACGATCACCCGGAACTTCGCCGGGGTGACATCGAGCCGTTCGGAGACGTCCTCGCCGATCAGGATCTTTTCCAGCGCTTCGCAGCCAGCAGGCGTTTCGGGCTCGATGACCACCTCGACCCGTTCGAGATGGGCCGCAAAGCCTTTGCGAGGGCGCGGGGCGCGCTTCGCTTTCGAGCCGCCCGCAGACTTCTCCATCTGCGCTTGGATGGCCGCCACGCCGGTTTCGATCTCGTCGAAGACCAGAGCGTACTGCTCCTCGCTCAGCGCACCGGCCCGCAACCTTTCGGAGCGGCTGCCGAAGCGCGACCGCTCCAGCATCTTCACCACCGCCGTCAGTCGTGCGATCCGCTCCTCAGCGCTCTTGTTGACCAACTCGAGATGCGTATTGTGGGCTTCGAGATCGGCATTACGCTCTTCCAGACCGGCGGCTTTTTCGGCCATGGCAACAACCATCGCCTTGAGCGCGTCAACGTCGTCCGGGAGCGCGAGATCGGGTGCCGACATGGCCAAAATCAGAGCATATTCGCGGGCAATTTTCCCGCGTTTTCAGGCCCCTGATTCATCATGCCGCAGGGTTTTACCCAACCGATTGCGGCCGCCTGACGGTCTCCGTTCGAACCCGTTTCCAGTCCATTCCGTCAACCAGAGCCATGAGCTGAGCATGATTGAGCTGGACCCGGTGGTGGCCGATCCGCGGCCAGCAGAACTTCGCCTCATCCAGCCGCTTGGCATAAAGACACACGCCGCTGCCGTCCCACCAGACGATCTTGATCCTGTCCGCTCTTTTGGCGCGGAATACATAAAGTGCGCCGTTGAATGGATCCGAGCCGGCATCGCGCACCAGTGCCAAAAGGCCGTCGGGACCTTTTCTAAAATCGACGGGATGACTGGCGAGCAACACCTTCACGCCAGCCGGGATCATGCCTGGCGAACCGCCCGGATAATCCGCACCAGCTGCTCCTCATTGATATCGGCACCGGCGCGAATGACCACGCCACCCAGCTCGATCTCCACCGACGCAGACGCTGTCGGCGTGACCTCGACAAAGCCGAGCCGCTCCGCATCCCTGTGTGGCGTGACCGCACCGCTCTTGATCGCCTTGCTCCGCCAGCCGAACAGCTGGGCCGGCGCCATCCCCGCCTGTCTGGCAATGGCCGATACATTCGCGCCCGGCTTCAGTGTCGCCTCGATCAGCCGCGACTTCGCTTCCGCCGACCAGCGCCGGCGCGGACGCTGCGGGCTTGCCTCCAGTCGGTTGGCAACCGCTTCAAGAACATGGAAACTTCTATCATCAGGCATAGGCGCAGACATAGAAATTGACACTGCAAGCTCCTCGGCTCCTTGCTTCAGTGTCAGTATGTCTCGCTCATCACCTCAAGCCGCGCCAGATGGGGTCAGCTTGGCGCTTACTTTAGGCCCGATGGCAAGGCGCCTTCTCACCGGGTGGGCCCGGGGAGCAGTACCTCCCCCTTGCCTCTTGGCGTAATTTTCTTATAATCATTATACGACGTTCACAGACTTTGCCGTATTTGGCTGATTGGAGAGATATTGTGGCGCCTTCCGTGGAACTGACCCCGCAGACTTTCAGGCGACTTCAGGCACATGCGGAGCCGCTTGTTGACACGATCGAAACTGTCATCGCTCGCATGATTGACGCTTATGAGCAGCAGAACGGCGCGCCCACTCATTCATCAGACGGTGAAGGGCAAATCGTTCGTTCCTTCAATCCAAATACACCACCGGATCTTACTCACGCAAAGATCCTGGGGGTGACCTTCGGCAGTGAGAAGTTGGGACGCGGACAGGACAACTGGAACGGGCTGCTGAATGCAGCCGTGCGTGAAGCACGGAAGCAAGCGAAGTCTGACGCCGATTTCGATAGCCTTATGGTAGTGAACTATGTCCCCGGCGAAAAACAGAATGAAGGCTATCGGCCCCTGCCGGGCGCCGGTGTCTCAGTACAGGGGCAGGACGCCAACGGTGCTTGGCGCGCCGCCTGCCATATCGCTCAACACCTCGGATCGTCCTTATCGGTAAAATTTGCGTGGCGAGAAAAAGAGGGGGCCGCCTACCCGGGCGTCACGGGGCAGATGATCGTCCCAAGAAAATGAGCTTGCCTGCGTCATCTGCGACGCCTCTAACATTCTAACATCATGTGTGACGACGCGATTGCACTGGGTTTGCTTGAGTCCTGATATGGCAGAGATCGAAATCTACTCAACACCTCGACGTCTTTATCGCTATCGTTCCCTCATGAAAGCCGACGGAAAATCGAGCGTCGAGCGAGAACTGGATGCGATCATAAACTCATATATATTTTGCCCAACATTCAGTGAGATGAACGACCCGATGGAGGGATTATTGAGTCCTTCAAAGATATTCAAGAATGACTTGGAAATCTTTGAAGTTAAATCAAAGCAGATTTCCACTGCTATGAGCAAACTTGGCATCGCTTCTTTCTCAGAGACATACAATCATGAGCCAATGTGGTCACACTATGCAGGTCAATTCAACGGTATCTGTGTGGCATATGATTTTAAGAAGCTTCTCAGTAGCTTACAGACCGGCGCCTTTGTACGAATGAATTATAGCGAACAGGCACCTATTTTGGACACGTCCTCCTTTCGGCCCGACCAAATGGCAAGAGTGGCTCTTTCAACGAAAAATCACAGATGGATGACTGAGCGAGAATGGCGGCTATTTGCGCCATCGCGTGGCCCGGTAACTTATCGGGAGGCCTCAGCCGCCAGCGCCATCTATATCGGCTCCCGTGTATCTTCTCGCATTCGCAGCCAGATATTTGAGATACTAAAGCCTTCAAGGCCAACCATTCCGATCTTCAAAATGTCGATTGACGGCTATCAGATCAAGTTTGGGCGGCTCCTCCGTCGCCCTACAAAGTAGCAAGCGAGCCGATAGATTTCAGCCTGCTGCAGCTGTGGCCCGACGAGAAAACCGTCTCAATGGCGGACCCAGTGCCCCGTCCGTCACCGGGCATCTGTCCCACGCATTACACCGGCTTGCGGAAGCTAATCAGGTTATGGTGGTGATGATTGATCTTGTAAGCATACGGGTAGCCAAAGGGGAACAGAGGCTTCACTCTATGGAATAGGACTGTTGTACCCACGAACTCGAATCCAACGCTCTGCAATGCGCGCACAACATCGGCTTGTACGCAGACCTCTGCTCGTTCCACGGTAAAGTCGCTAATGATGACCGTGCAGTATCGCCCGGCCCGGAGGCACTTGAACGCCTTCTCCATTATGCTTGCAAATAGCGCTATGAAGCGTTCGTACGTCTCGCAATTCCCAAGGTCGTTACTATGGTCGCTATAGACCTCCACCCCGTCGCGCGCTCCTCTACGATAGGACTTCCCGTTGGCATGTCGGATACCTTTGCCATTGTTAGCTAAGATATTATGGTAGGGCGGGGAAGTAACGATGTAGTCAACTGGTTGCATGTCGTCGAGGCGCTCGAACGAATCTCCGACATGATACGTCCAGCCCGTAGCACCTGCGGCTTTTAATCGTAACTGTGCAAGCTCTCCGTACGACTCATTGAGGTCGATGCCGATGCTTTGGCGGCCCAGTTTACTGGCAGCAACTAGGCTAGACCCGCTTCCTGCGAAGGGGTCTAGGACTGTCATGTCCTTCTTTGTAAACAATGAGATCAGCCGTGCGACATCGCCTACGAGAAAGGGTGCTGGGTGCTTGTATGCCTGCCGATCCTCAGGTGCCGCCTCGGATTCCCAAAAGCTCCGCGAAAGAAGCAACCACTCTTTACCTGTTAAATCGTTCAGGGAATTCCGAGGATCATAGCGTCCCGGCTTTCCCTCCTCGCCAAGGGGTTTCCTCGGTCGCTTAGCCCCGGTGCGGTACCGGCCGTTCGGCTTCCGTGCTTCTTCGTCTTCACCTGCTTCCACGCTATGCTCCGCTAAGGCTTTTCGATGTACTCAATGCCTGCTCCAGGCTCTTGGCTGTGAAGCTGGCTGCTCGTTCGAGGTCAGTGTAGGTCAGGTACCGCCATTGATTGTCTGCGAAAGAGGTCTTGAAAAGCGGATCGACTGTACGCTTAAGCTCGGCCTCACGTGCATCTGGCACTACCATGATCTTCGGCACAGAAGCCGGAGCATTCGAACCTCGCTGTATTGAAGACCCAAAATTCGTACTGTTTTCGACTTCCCAAAGGCAGAGCAACTCGTCTGACCCTTGTGCAGGCAGGAAGATCGCATCGACCATCTCCAGCCGCTCTATGCTTTCCTGCGGAAAACGCCCTCTCAGACCTTGAAGTGTCGTCACGTCCGCCAAGTCTCTCAGTCTTTGAGTTTCGGACACTTGCTCAGGTTGTTCCCTGCGACCAACGAAGCGTCGAACGCCCAACCGTCGGCCTAGTCGCAGGATAGTGGCAATCGAATTGGAGTGCTGTGTTATAGCGGTCAGGGCTTCAGGAGCGAGCCGCCATTTGCCTTGTGACCGGAAGGCAATCTTCTCAAGAATGGTCCCGATCTTTCTCGGGTCAGGGGTCAGACCGTTAGGATATTCCCGAAATAAGTTTGCGATGATGTCGTCGAGCTTAGCGGCTGAGTGCCTGCGCAAATAGGCGACAACAGAGTCGGCAATTCGATCTTGGAGTGGTCGATCAGGATAGCTGATGTAGTCGGAAGGTCGATTGAACCACCACAGATCGCCGACGTTTGGATCGGGATTTGGATACCTCGTGAATGTTTTGTCTGGTCCTTCGTGTTGCATCAGGATGCGAGTTATTTCATCCCTTGAGTCCTGGGGTTGGACAAAGCCTGCCTGTAGTAGTTCTGGCCACAATGACTGAAACAAGAACGTGAACGGAGTGGGCTCATTCCTACGGCCCACGATAGACACTGCCTGAGCAACTACGTAGCGTTCCAAGTCGGAGGCATCGGGCGCGAACCGTGGATCGCGATGTTTCACACAACGGACGTAGAAGTCCGATGCTGAGACACCGTACGGATTGGCAACATTGGATTCACCTGACCTGCGATTGTACTGGTGAGTGACCTTATCGAAGTCGAAGCCAGCGCCCTTAGCGGCCATTACGAAGTCATTGAACTCGCGAACATCTTGATGGTGGAACGTTACCACCAAGCGACCCTTATCGGTCAAGGCTGAGTGGATTCGTTCAAATGCATTCCTGAGTCTACGTTGATAGTTGGTACGGCTTGACGCAGAATTGCGTTCTACTGATATCTCCGCCTCAAGGTCAGGCGTGTACTTCTTGTCTACATGCTCTAACCATGCCAGCCAAACTACGCTCAGTGGCAGGTAGCGTATGAGACCCGCATACGGAGGGTCGGTGATGATGAAATCAGCAGTGCCGGCCGGCACGTAATCGAGCAAGTCGGCCACATCCGCCGTTCCATAGTTGATGTCAGCCGACTTCCGGATTCGCTTGCTTACCCGTAGGTCATTGATGCTAATGCCGCCAGGAAACGTCGCAACAGCATCACGCATCATGGCCATGATCCCTTGGCGACCGGAACAAGCTCGCCAGAACACATCGACAGGGTTTTGCTCCATTCGACGTCTTCGAATTAGATAGTCGGGTCGTCCCCAACTTCCGGAAAAATCGCGATTGGCAGCTTCGTTCCGAGGGATCACCATCTTCGTGCAAAGGTGCAGCGTCTGCACGAATGCAGATAGAAGCTGCAAACGGACATCGCTGTTTGCCACACGGGAGATTGCTTCGAACAGGCCCGCTAAGACATGCAAGTTCCGTTTTGTCCACAGATGATCAATCGTATCGCCACCTGCATCAAGCACGAAGCGTTGAGTTATCGAAGGGTGCCTAGGCAGCTTGCGGGTTGGGTACCAAGCGGGAATTGTGACCGCATCAAGTTCAGCTGCTAATGCCGCGTCGTCTTCATCGGCTTGCGTGAGGCTGCGGGTCTCATCATCGGTCTCAAGTGCCACTCCAACAACCCTATCCCGCTCCCAGCGGTAGTTCAGGACAGTGCTGCAAACGCCGTTGCGGGTGCGGGAAAAGTGTCTGCGGTAGAACTCGTCGGACTGGGCTTCTTGTCGGATGCGAGTAGCTGTCGCCAGAAACAATGCCTCGTCGTACTTGGAAGCGGTGACTTCGATTATGAATGAAGAGAGCGGATTAAGGTCCAGAGCTACGGCTTTACGCCCCAACTTCACTGCCTCAAATGCGGCGATGCCGCTGCCGGCAAATGGGTCAACGACCAAGCCTCCGGGCGGGCAGTAGCGCTCTATGAATGATGACCATATGTTGTGTGGCTTCTTTCCCCAGTACTTCATGGCCCTGTAGAGGCTCGGCCGCGTCTCTTCCACCAAGGGAAAGTTCAATTCCGGTGCGTTCGGATCATATTGCTGTGAGAAGAGTCTGTTGTCTGACACGTAGGCCCCGCACGTGAATCACCACACCCTCGTATAGCCCAGGCGCTGCCGAAAAGTCTCCCTTTTTGTAACCAGCTCGCATCCTAATGGTAAGCCTTCTCCACCTCGGGGAGTCGCTGCGGTTTCGGCGCCACTGCTTGCGTCTTGAATTCGCGGCAAGCGCCCTTCGGACTTGCTACCGGGCGGTTGAACGAAGGGACGGCGCGCTGGGCGCGCGAAGACCGCATCCGCAGTCGGGAACCACAGCTATCGGCAAGCCGTTTACGCTGCAAACCCGCCTGTCGATTCTCAGAGCCGGGCGAGTTCTCCGAGACCCACAAATTGGAGATTGATCATGACTAGCGCTGCCGACCGCGATCCGCGCCACCACACGCAGAAAATGCAGAAAAAGTTGGAGGAGGTGAAGCAGCACCTTCGCGAGGACATCGAGAAGGTCGATGAGCCGCAGCTCAAGGCGATGTTCGAGACGTCCGCCGAGGTGATCGGCGGTCTCCAGAAGGCGTTCCAGGACTATGAACAGAAGAATGAACCCGCTTGGCGTTGAACGGCTTCTTCGCGGGTAGGTTTCAAAGGAGACGCCCCCGTGCCTGTACCACCTGAAATGGATGTCGTCCTCGAAAAGCTGCCTTTGAGGATCGGCGCCTATATCCCCGACGACTTGCTGGAGGACTGGTTTGCGCCGGGAACCGGCATGAACCCGGTCAGCAAGGAGGCGCTTGCCATCGCCAAGAGCTACGGCTGGCGCTTCGAATGCGAGTTCAAGCACTACCCCGAACGCAAGGAAAGCGTGTTCTGGAAGTGGGTGCCGGCGATCTGACCGGCGCTGGACGTTCCGGGGAAACGCAGAACCGGTCGATCTTATTCTTTGACGCAAATACCGGACGGAACCGCTTCACACTTTTCCTGGAATTGCTCAGCCTCCGCCTATCGGCGTCGTCACCTTGCCGGTTCCGCCGCATTCGGGGCAGGTGCGGCCGTCGATCATGCCTGACCCTGCACAGCGGCGGCAAATATTCTCGCCAGCGCCTGGAGTGCCTGCGGGGACTTCGTCCGTGTTGGTCTGACCGGCTTGCCGGGGCTTGCCCTGCAGCTTGTTTCTCAGCCGGGCGACCCAGCCTTCGTCGACCTCGAGCGGCCTGCTGCTGTCGTCCGGCAGGCCTTCGCCGGATTGGCCGATGGTTTCATTGCGCGGCCGGTCATTCATGCCTGTCGTGATCTTCTGAGCCATTGCCGTTGCCTTTACGCCTTGCAATTTTTCGAACGCCTCAGCTCCGCGGAGGTTCCGGTTGCGGCCAGCCGCCTTCAGCCGGGTTTTGTCCGCGCCGGCCGGCGGCCGCGGCTGGCGAGGATGGCGGGAAGCGTGACCGGACGAAAATCCCAGCTGTCGACACCGACGTCATACTGGCGCGTGACCGGGGTGAGCCGGCCGTGCGAATGGCCATGCAGGTCGATCGACCTCCGGCCGATCTGGTTCCAGGTGCGAAAAGGATAGTGGCAAAGGATCAGCAGACTGCCGTCGAGGCTCAGCTCCTTGTAATGTTGCGTGCTCGCCCAACCCGTCGCGTCAATGGTGGTCGCAGCATCGTTGTTGCCGATGATCAAGTGCTTGCTGCCATGAAGAGACGACAGCAGCGACGACACGAAGGACGCCGAGCCCTTGGCAAAATCGCCGAGGTGCCAGACCTCGTCGTCCGGGCCGACAGTCTCGTTCCAGAACGCAATGAGCGCCCGGTCATGCTCCGCCAGCGAGCCGAACGGGCGGCGGTCGATGCGCAGAATGCGCGGGTCGCTGAAATGCGTGTCGGCGGTGAAGTAGATCATGCGCGCTCGCTGGGGCCTGTTGTCGAACTGCCGCGCATGTAGGCGCGTGGCGCACCAAGTCCATCTTGCTCTCCCCAATGCTTGCTCAACCCGCTCGATCGTCGGTTGTTCCTGTAAACAGGCCTGGGCGGCTTCCGCTCGTTGGAACATTAAGAAGGGGGAACTTTAAGAAGGGGGAACTTTTGAAACGTGGGAACTTTGAAATGAGACGCAGGTTAGAATGCTTGAGGCCGATGCTCTGAAAGGACCTCGACGATGACCGACGCAGCACCTGTTGGGCGAAGCCCGGCTCAAGCGCGGGGCGATATGGACGCCGGGCGCGGAGGGGATAAGACACCGGGGATCGACCCAGCCGCGGCTCCCATGGAGACGGACGCGGAATCGGCCGGCAGCGTTCCGGCAAAGGATCGGTCTGCGCCTCATGAAAAGCCGGAGTTCACCAACCCGGCGAGCTATGCCAATGCGATGCGTCCGCTGAAGGATGAGCCCGACGTCCAACCGAGTAGATATGGGCCAGTCATGGTGATTGCCGCCATCGTCGTGCTGGCCGCGGCGGTTTTCATCGGCGCAGCCCTGCTGCGCTGAATATCGCATATCCGAGAGCAGTGGCTGGACATTTCGTGTCCGGTCCAGGAACTTGCTGCCGCGCCAGGTTGAGGCGCGATCCGTCCGGTGCACTTTGACCACGAACCATCATTCTTTGCCCGAGACGCCACCATCGTGGCGCGTGACATGATTGGCGCCACGCTGCTTTTGCACGGCGTTGGCGGCATCATCGTCGAGACCGAAGCCTATCGTCCGGATGACCCGGCTTCGCATGCTTTCGGTGGCAGGACGGTGCGCAATGGCGCAATGTTCGGCGCCCCGGGCAGCGCCTATGTCTATCGCTCCTATGGCCTGCATTGGTGCCTCAATGCCGTCTGCCTGCCCGGCAGTGCCGTGCTTATCCGCGCAATCGAACCGCAATCCGGGCTGGAGGTGATGCGGGCCAATCGCGGCCTTGACGATCCCGGGCTGCTTTGTTCGGGACCGGGTCGCCTTTGCCAGGCGCTGGCAATCGACAAATCCCATGACGGGCTGCCGTTGGACGTGCCGCCATTCGAATTCAGGCGGCCGGGCGACGCCAGCGCCATTCTTACAGGCCGCCGGATCGGCATTTCCAAGGCTGTCGATGCGGAGTGGCGGTTCGGCCTTCGTGGCTCGGATTATTTGAGCCGTAAGTTCTGACGCCTGCGGCAGCGGCAGAGCAGCTGCCTGGCATCACTCGTCGGGTTTGCCGAGATGCATAGGCGTTCTCTGTTGGCGGGCTTCGCTGGTCACCTCGTCGGCTCCGGCAGGTGAAATCCCTCGCAACGCCTTCGCGGCTTCGATCAGGCGCCCGCGATCATTGCCGAAGCTCTTGATCAGCTGGCGGACCTGGTCGGCGGTGATGCCGTTCTGTTGGGCAAAATACTCGACTTCACGTTCATCTTCCGCGGAAACGCGATCGCGGTCGCGGAAATCTCGCTTGCTCTTATCGTCAGCCATTTTTTCCTCCTGGTGGAGCTTCGCATCAATGGCAACGTGGGCAAGCCGCTTTCGTTGCCGCGATCGGGCGGACTTTTGTGCGGCCGTGCCGACTGCCCAGGAACCATGAGGCGAGCAGCCGGTTTGGCTTGGATGCAGCAGACACCAATTCATACCGATGGAGATTACGATGACGCTCGCAAGCAAAACCACAGTAGTTGCCGCGGCGCTGGCTATGTTGGCCGCGCCGGCATTCGGCCAGACGAGCCCACCTGCGCCCGCAACGCCGGCACCGGATCGTGGCGCCGAACAGTCGCCCGGAATGAACGGGCAGAGCAAGGATGCCATGCGCGATATGATGCGCCAGATGATGACCGAGATGCTGGAGGAGAGAATGCAAGAGGATCGCGCGCCCCGGGCGGAACGGCGCGGTCGCGACCGCTGGCATCGCGACTACAGGATGGGCCCGCCTGACCGAGGCTGGGAGACGGGTGGCCGCGGTGGCATGGGACGGGGGATGCATGGCGCGAGGATGCGAATGATGTTCGCCATAGTCGATGCCGACGGCGACGGCGCGCTTTCTCAGAGCGAAGTCCAGGATTTCGTCGGGCGGATATTCAACGCCGTCGATGAGGACGGCGACGACAGCGTCGACATGCAGGAAATCCGATCCTTCTTCCATGGAGGGGGCGCCGAGGATCAGGAGTAAGTCTCCTAGCGGTCGGCAAGGGCTGAGGCGGCGCCCCCAACGTCGACTGGGAAGGGCGAAAACCGTCGCTGGCAGATGCATTGCTTGGCTGGCCTTGCCAAGCCGAATGCCGGGTCGGAACGATTCGAGACAGCAGGAATTCAATGGCTATGACAGAGAAAACCCCGACCATCGCCCGTGTCTGGCGTGGCAGAACCTTGCCTGAGAAGGCAGACGCCTATGAAAGCTACAATTATGAAGCCGGCATCAAGCCGCTGGTCGAGAAGGCGCTGGGCGTGCAGACCTTTCGCGAGGACACGCCGACCCATTCGGAATTCGTGACGATTTCCTATTGGGAAAATGTCGAGGCGATGGCGGCGTTCACCGGCGGCGATCCGACAAAAATCCACCATCTCGAGCGGGACGAAGAGTTCCTGATCGAGTTGCCGTCGCGGGTGCAGGTGTTGCGCATCCGCTCCAGTCACGGCCGCCTGCAATAGCTCTGAGGAGAGCCGCCCGGTTCGGCTCGACCTAATAAATCGCCGTCAAGTCGATCTCGGTAATGTGCCAGCGGCCGAGATTTGAGGTGTAGAGCCTGTCGCCCTTGAAGGCGATGTTGGTGGGATGGGCGAGCGTCGTTGCCGCCGGATCCTCGATCAGCACTTCGAGCCCGCTATCTTTTCGCCAACGATAAATGCGGCTCGGCTCGTAGCATGAGATGAACAGCGAACCGTCCGGCGCGAAGGCAACGCCATCGGGGACGTTGTTCACGCCGTCCACGACGAGCTGGCGAGGTCCTGCCGTGCCGTCGGCACGGATCGGCACATAGCTGACGCAGGCCGCATGGCTTTCCACGACGTAAAGCCCATTCCCACCCGGCGCCATCGCCATGCCGTTGGCGAAGGCCATGGTCTCGCTACACCACAGGCGGCCTTCGCCGGTCTTCAACTCGTAGCGAAAAATGCCGGAGCGGCTGTCTTCGCCGAGGCTGTCGGAAACGTAGAGCCAGCCTCGTGCCTCGTCGACGATCGGATAGTTCGGCACGCGGATGCCAGCCGAGGCGAAGCGCTCCATATGACCCGTTCCGGCATTCCAGCGAAAGATCGCCGAATGCCTGAGATCGCAAGCGAAGCAGTTGTCCGCGCTATCGAAGGCGATGCCGAGCAGAAAGCCCTCCGTGCCGCCCATGTGCTCGACCGAGCTGCCATCGGCGGCGAGGCGCAGCAGGTCGCCGGTTTCGGTGCCGCACCAGATCGAGCCGTCGCGATGGATGGCCACGCCTTCCGGATGGGCGACGCGCGGGCTGGTGAAGATGCCGTCGAAGAAGACCTTCGCGGCCGACATTTCGAGCAACGGCTTTGCCATGCGCCACCCCTCTTCAGCCTGTTGCGGTATGCGACCGCTGCACGGCAATACAGCGCTCGACCATCAGCCGGTCGGCCGCCAGGATCTCGGCGATAAGCGCGCCACGCTCCTTGGCGCTGACGAATTCGAGACGCCGCAGGCCAAGCGGGTCGATGCGGTTTCGCAGGATGTCGAGCGTCTCGTTCGAGGGCAGCGGAACCTCGCGGCAATCGGCATCGAATGTCAGGGCAAAGCCGGTGACATCCTGGATCTGCTGGCGCGTCACGCCCGGCATGGTCTCGACGATAACCAATTGCCGGCTCTCCCGGTCGAGCCGAAAGATGCAAAGGTCGGTGAACACCAGCGCCGCCCCGGTCCGATAGCCCATCGGGTCGCGTTCGGCCTCTGTCAGCAAGCCGCGCGCGGAGCTGGCGATCTCGACGGTGTCGACCAGCGACTGCGGGGAGTGGCGCGGGACGTAGAGCAGATAATCGCGATGCATGTTGGCGACATCAGCCATGCCGCCCTGCCCGGGCAGCCGGATGAGGCTGCCGTCGCGCTTGCGCAGCGCAATGGTGTTGACGCGCCCGCGTCGGTCGACCTGGGCGGCACCGACGATCTCATGCGTCACGGCGCCGGCCTGGTAATAGGTCGAATAGGTGTCGTCGCCGCCGGCATGGGCCACCGCTGTCTCGCAATCGAGGCTCTCGATCAACGACAGGATCATCGGGCTCGGCGCTATGTCGAGATGACCGCAACTCATCGTCGCGATGATCATGTCCGGCGCGTGCGTCGCCTTGGCCAGCCGGTAGGCGACATTGGCGAGCGGCGACACCGCGCCGGCGCTGGCAAAGCTCTCATTGTCGAGCTCGGCGGCGATGCGGGCAGCGATGATCTCGTCGATGGATGCCTTCTTTTCGCCGTGCACGAGCCCGGGCATTGCGAGAACTGTTTCAGCGCGGACTTTCGCAGCGTCTTGAACCCGCTCCGGCACACCTTCCGAAGGCACGCTCAGGCTGTCCGCCAAAGGTATCTCCTTGGCCGCCAACGCTCCCGCCAACGCTTGATAATCCGTCACATAGAATGGCAGGCAGGAGGCGGGATAGGCGCCGCCTGGCGCCAGCGCTATGGCCGACACCTGGTTGCGGGTCAAAATGTTTTGGCGACCAGCATGGCGCAGCGCTCCGACCGGGACGATTTCCTCGACCGTGACCAGCACCTGGCGCGCCGCGCCGGCCATGGCGAAGTCCAGCGCCCGTGGTCCGATGATCTGGACATTGCCGCTCTCGTCGGCACGCTGGGCATGGACGACGAACGTATCGAGCCGCAAGGCCGGGATGACCCCGGTCGTGATTCCGTCGACCGGATCGGGCGCGGCGATCGCGCCGGGCACGCGCGCCGGCATGTCCGAACCCTGCGGAAGCTGAAACGGCATCGACGGCAGGTTCTGCTGTGCCGCCCGCAACGCCTGGATCATGGCCAGCGCGGTCCAGTCGCGAACCGGCACGGCATTCGTCTCGGCAGCCGCGCGGAAGCGGGGCGGCAGGCCGAAAATATCGAGGCTGGAAAAGCAGAGGTCGATTTCCGCCACGGCATTCGCTTCGAGAAGCAGCTCGAGCGGCAGGCCGCCGGCCCAGCAGACGTAGCGCAAATCCCGTACGCCCAACCGCGCGATGGCGCGCAGCAGGGCGATCGGCAGCCGGGCAAAATGATGGCCGCCGACGCCGAAGACGTCGCCGCCGCCGACCATCGCGGCCAGCCCCTCGACATCGGTGAAGCGCGGCCGGTTCGGCTTGACCAGAGACGTCATTTCGCAGCCTTGGCCCGTGCCGCGCTCTTTTCAGCGAACGCCTTGACGCGGCGCTGGCCGATCTCGCTGCGGTAGAGACCACCCAGGACATCGCGTTCCATGGCAAGACCGTCGGCCAGATCGCCCGACACGGCATGCGCTGTCAGCGCTTTCAGCCCGTCGATCGCTGCGGCCGGTTCGGCGGCGATCATCTCGGCGAGTTCCAGCGCCCGCGGCATCAGCCTTTCGGCATCGACGATCTCGTTGACCAGACCGGCGCCGACGAACTCGGAAGCCGGCACGATGGCGCCGGTCATCAGCAGAAAATTGGCGCGGTTGCGGCCGAGCTTCTGGACGCTGCGCTGCGTGCCGCCGCCGCCGGGGACCAGCCCGAGCTTGATCTCGGGCAGGCCGAGCTTCGCGAACTGGTTGGCGATGACGAGGTCGCAGCACAGCACCAGCTCCATGCCGCCGCCGAGCGCAAAACCGTTGACCGCGGCGATGACCGGGTTGCGGTTGTTCTCGATCGCCGCATACATGCGTGTGCCGGCGGCCTGGAAGGCGTCGAACTCTGCAGCTGTCTGGGCAGCATATTCTTTGATGTCGGCGCCGGCCATAAAGCCGCGCCCCTCGCCGGTCACCACGATCGCGCCGACGCCGTCATTCTTCGACAACGCCTCGAAAACTTCGGTGATCTCGCTTTGCATCAGCCGGTTCATCGCGTTGAGCTGATCGGCGCGCCGGAAGGTGACGACCGCGACGCGCCCGGATATTTCCAAACTGAGTGTCCGGTAAACGCTCATCGTCAGGCAGCATCCACGGTCATGTCGCCGGACGCCTCAAGTGCTGCAATCTCGCCGCTGGAGAGGCCGAACTCGGCCAGTATCTCGCGGCCATGCTGGCCGACCAGCGGCGCCGGCCGCTCTATGGTAGCCGGCGTCTCGCTCATCTTGACGGCCGGTGCGACCACCCTGACCTTGCCACCGCGCGGATGATCGTAGCTGGTGATCATGCCCAGGTGCTTGACCTGCGGGTCCTCGGCCGCGCGCCCTATGTCCTTCACCTCGGCACACCAGATGTCGGCTGCCAGCAGCCGCGCCAGCAGATCCTGCGTCGCAAACTTCCTGGTCTCGGCGTTGACCTTGTCGAACACTTCGTCGCGTTTGTCGAACAAGATCTTGAGATCGTCGTAGACGGCCAGCTGCGGCGCCTCCAGCACTTCATACAGCGTCTTGAACGGGCTCATGGCGATCGACACGTAGCCGCCGTCCTTTGCTTCGTAGATGCCGAACGGCGCCTGCATGCCGGGATGGCCGATGCCGGAATTCGGGCGCACGAAATCCTCGCCGAGATTGAGCACGGCGACATATTCCTGGTTGAGATGCGCCAGCATGCCGGCCAGCAGATTGACCTCGATCTTCTGGCCCTTGCCGGTCTTCTCGCGATAGTAGAGCGCCGACAGGATCCCGTAGACCATGTTCATCGCGCCGATCTGGTCGGCGAGCCCGGCACCCGCCGGGACCGGAGCCTGGTCGCCGCGGCCTGTGTTGGAGATCAGCCCAGACAGCCCCTGGATCAGCATGTCCTGGCCGGGACGCTCGACATAGGGGCCTTCCTCGCCATAGCCGGAGCCCGAGCAATAGATAATGGCGGGATTGACCGCCCTGAAATCCTCGTAGCCATAGCCGAGCCTGGCGAGCACCCCGGGGCGGAAATTCTGCACCACCACATCCGCCTTCTTCGCCATATCCATGATGATGGCATGTACCTTGCGGCTCTTCAGGTTGAGCGCGATGGAGCGCTTGTTGCGGTTCCAGGCGAGAAAGTTCGGGCTTTCGGAGCCGCCGACCCATTTGGCGAAGAAGGTCATGCCGCGGAACATGTCGCCGGCGCCGGCACGCTCGATCTTGATGACGTCGGCGCCCATGTCGCCGAGCAGCTGCGTGGCGAACGGCCCTTGCAGCAGATGGCTGAAATCGAGAATGCGGACGCCTTCGAGGGCCTTGTTCATTTTTGTCTCGTTGGTTGTCAAAGCAGGTCGGGTACGTAGCGGGGTGCTGCGGTGAGGCCGCCGTCGACGCGCAGGTCGGTGCCGGTGGTGAAGCCGGCGGCGTCGGAGGCCAGATAGACAGCGGCTTCGGCCACTTCGGACGGTTTGCCGATGCGGCCGAGCGGGTGCATCTTGACCCAGGCCTTGGCGAGATTGCCGCCGATCTCCTTGACCAACTTGTCGTTCATCGGCGTGTTGATGGTTCCGGGCGAGATCGAGTTGACGCGGATGTTGAGCGGGCCGAACTCGACCGCCATCTGGCGCGTCATCGCCATCACCGCACCCTTGGCGCCGGCATAGGCGGTCCAGCCGTCGAGCCCGATATGACCTTGCGCCGAGGCCATGTTGATGATCGAGCCGGATTTCTGCGCGATCATGTGCGGCAGCGCATATTTGCAGCCGCGGAACACGCTGGTCAGGTTGACCGCGATCAGCCGGTGCCACTGCTCGTCGGTCATTTCGTGAACCGGCATGCCGCCGATGGCGATAGCGGCATTGTTGACCAGAATATCGAGATGGCCGGTCTTGGCGACGGCTGCGGCGATGAGGGCGGCGATATCGGCCTCCTCCGCCACGTCGCAATGGACGTAGTCGGCGCGGTGGCCGGCGGCGCGCAGTTCCGCCGCGAATTTTTCACCCTTCTCGTCGGCGATGTCGCCGAGGACGACGTGCGCGCCCTCACGCGCCATCGCCTCGCTGATCGCGTGGCCGATGCCGTCGGCGGCGCCGGTGACGATTGCGGTTTTCCCTTTGAGACGATCCATATCAGCCTCCAATGGCGCGCCGGCGCTTTGCTTCGTCGAAGGCGACGGCGGCAATGATGATCATGCCGGTGATGACCAGTTGCCACTCGGTCGGCAGGCCGAGACCGCGCAGCCCGTTGGACAGGAATTGCAGGATCAGCACGCCAAGCGCCATGCCGGTCAGGCTGCCGATGCCGCCGGCAAGGCTCACGCCGCCGAGCACGGTGGCAGCGACGACCTGGAACTCGAAATTCAGCCCGGCCGTATGCTGGGCAGAGCCGACGCGGGCGGCCAGGATGATGCCGGCAACCGTTGCCAGCAGTGCGCTGATGATGAAGCAGATGAACTTGACGCGGCGCACGTCGTAGCCTGCCAGCCGTGCCACTTCCGGATTGCCGCCGACGGCATAGATCTGCCGTCCGAACGGCCGGTGCTGCATGATGTAGGCGAAGACGGCGAGCAGGACGATGGCGATGACCGCCGAATAGGGAATGACATTGAACAGGCGGCCGTCCGACAGCGCAATGAAGCTGTCGAGCGCGGCATCGTCGGGGATGGCGCGCTGGCCGGTGTAGAGATAGACGCCGCCGCGCATGATGAACATCGTGCCCAGCGTCACGATCAGCGAGTTGATGCCGGCATAGGCCGTCAGATAGCCGTTCACCACGCCGATGATCAGCCCGAACAGCAGCGCACCACTGATGCCGAGCAGCAGCGAGTTGGTTTCGTTCATGATGATGATCAGCGGCAGGGCGATGGTCGCCAGCAGCGACCCTATCGAGATGTCGACCTCGCCGGACATGAAGACGATGGCGCAGCCGATGCCGGCGGTGAGCGCCAGCGACGCCTGTCCGAGCACATTGGTGATGTTGCGCACCGAGAAGAAGTTCTCTGCCGTCAGGGAAAAGAACGCAATCACCAGGATCAGGCAAAGCAGCAGGGCGAGCTCCTGCCGCGCCAGCAGCCGTGCCAGCATGGATGGCCCGGCTTTGATGGACTGGGTGCCTGCAAGACTCATCGCTTGCTCCCTTTGCGAAGCGTCATCATCTTATCCGATCGCCGCATTGAGGATTTTCTCCTGCGTGGCCTCGTCGCGAGGCATGATCGCGGTGAGGCGGCCTTCGCACATCACCGCGATGCGGTCTGCAAGGCCCAGCAGTTCGGGCATTTCGGACGTCATCATGACGACCGCCAAGCCTTCGCCGGCGAGCCGGTCGATGAGCGCGAAAATCTCCGACTTGGCGCCGACGTCGATGCCGCGGGTCGGTTCGTCGACGACGATCACCTTGAGACCGCGCATCAGCCAGCGCGAGATCAGCACTTTCTGCTGATTGCCGCCGGACAGGTTCTTGACCTGCTGGAACAGGCTGGGCGTCCTGATGCGAAAACGGTCGACATAGTCCTGCACCGCCTTGCGTTCCCTGGCCTTGTCGACGAAGCCCATTCTGGCGAAGGCACCGAGCGAGGCGAGGCTGGCATTCTGGTAGACCGGCAGCTCGCCCATCAGCCCTTCGCTCTTGCGATCCTCGGTGAGCAGTCCGATGCCGAGCCGGACGCCGGTGTGGGTGTCGTGCGGCAGCAGCCGGCTGCCATCGACCGAAATGGCGCCGGAAGTGATCGGGTCGTAACCGACGATGGCCTTGGCGAGCTCCGTCCGGCCGGCCCCCATGAGGCCGAAGAAGCCGAGGACCTCGCCGGCATGCGCCTCGAACGATACGTCCTTCAGCTTCCTGGCGGTGCTGAGCCCTTCAACGGAAAGCGCGACCTTGCTGCCCGGCGCGCCGCGTTTGCGCGGGAACAGGTTTTCGATGCGCCGGCCGATCATGTCCTGGATCAGCGTATCGTTGGTGTGCTCGCCGATCGGCCTGGTCGAGACGTGACGGCCATCGCGCAGCACGGTCACGGTGTCGGCGATCTCGAAGACCTCGTCGAGCTTGTGGCTGACATAGAGCACCGCGATGCCGAGAGCGGCCAACCGGCGGATGACGGTGAACAGCAGCGAGACCTCGTTCGGCGTCAGCGAGGAGGTAGGCTCGTCCATCACCACGACGCGGGCTTCATGGGCGAGCGCGCGGGCGATCTCGACCATCTGCTGCTGGCTGACCGGCAGCGATCCCGTGCGCGCCGCCGGGTCGACGTTGAAGCCGATGCGCTTGAACAGAGCGGCCGCATCGGCACGGATCTTCTTCCAGTCGATCGAGCCGCCCTTGCCGGTCGGATAGCCCTCGAGGAAGATGTTTTCGGCGACGCTGAACTCGGCGATCAGCGCGATCTCCTGGAACACCACCTTGATGCCGTCTTTCAGGCTGTCGCGCGGCGACTTGATGTCGGCCTCACGGCCGCGCAGGCGGATGGTGCCGGCATCCTTGCCGTAGACCCCGGCCATGATCTTGATCAGCGTCGACTTGCCGGCGCCGTTCTCGCCCATCAGGGCGTGGATCTTGCCGGGTTCCAGGGTGAGGTCGACATTGTCCAGCGCCACCACGCCGGGAAAGCGCTTGCCGATGCCGCGCATCTCGAGCGCCGGCACGCTTTTATCGACGGCCGCGGTTTTGCCGGGGTGGAGGAAATCAACCGACATTGGCTCTGTTCCGGACGATGTCGAGATAGGTCGCCAGGATGATGACGATGCCAGGCACCACCATCTGCAGGTCCTGGTTCCAGCCGAGGATGATGATGCCGTTGTCGATGACCTTCAGCACCAGCACGCCCAGCAATGTGCCGAGCAGCGAGCCGCGGCCGCCAAGCAGGCTGGTGCCGCCGAGGATGACGGCGGCAATCACAGTCAGCTCGAAGCCGCGGCCGGCGGTCGGCTGGCCGGCATTCATCAGCGACGACAGGATCATGCCGGCAATGCCGACGCAAAGGCCGGTGACGACGAAGGCGAACAGTTTCAGGCGTTGCGAGCGCACGCCGGAGAGGCGAACCGCCCGCTCATTGGCGCCGACCGCGTAAAGATAGCGGCCGAGCGTGGTGATGCGCAGCGTTGCCGCGGCCAGCGCGAAAATCAGCGCGGCAATCACCACCGGCAGCGGGATCGCGCCGATATAGCCGGCGCCGAGATCGGTGAAGCTTGCAAGCCGGTGGTGGTTCTGCACCGCTTCGCGGGTGAACAGATAGACGCCGCCCTGCAGCATCATCATGGTGCCGATGGTGGCGATCAGCGAGTTCACCTTGAGCCTGGTGACAACCAGCCCGTTGAACAGGCCGACCGCACCGGAAAAGGCGAGCGCCGCCAGCAGGCCGAGCGTCAGGCTGTGCGTTGAATTGAGTACGGCCATGCCGATGCAGCCGACAAAGGCCAGCGACGCACCGACCGACAGGTCGACTTCAGCGGTGATGATCAGCATCGTCATGCCGGAGGCGACGATCAGCACCAGCGCGCATTGGCGCAGGATGGCGATGATGTTGGCCTCGGAATAGAATTGCGGCGCCGCAATCGAAATGGCGATGCAGAGCACGGCCAGGATCACGCCGAGCACCAGCTGGCTGCTGCCCAGCAGCTGGCCGCCGATGAAACGCCTTGGCGCGGAGGATTGCGTAAGCTCGCTCATGTCCATTTCATTTTCGGGCAGCGTCGCCGTTTGGAACTTGCCGGCCAAAACAGGGCGGTTGACCTGTTTTCCCGTCTGCATCCGGTCCGATGCCCTTCCCGCCGCGCGGGAAGGGCTACCCGGAATCCTTACTTCTTCAGGTCAGCGGAAGTTTTCATGCATTTTTCCGGTGGCTGGAGCGCATTGACGGCATCCCATTTGATCGTTCGTGTGGTGCCATCGTAGTCGTAGAACTTCTTCCAGTCGTCGCCGTTCATCGGCGCGGTCGGGCTGACGATGTGTTCCGGCACCTCTTCGCCGTTGAAGAGCTTAACCGCTGCATCGATGGCGGTGTAGCCTTCCTTTTCCGGGAACATCGCGGCTTCGATGCGATAGGACGGCTCGTTCTGCATGGCATTGATGAAGGCAAGGCCTTCGCCGCCGGTGCCGACCGTTAACAGGCCATCCTGCGACTTGCCGGCCGCTTTCCAGGCCTGAAGGCCGCCGAGCGACGAGGAATCGTTGATGCCGTAGATGATGTTGATGTCGGCGTTCTTGGCAAGTGCCGCCGAAGAGACTTCGAGCGCGCGGTCCGGATTGCCGCCGCCGTCGAGGTCGTGGACCATGACCGCGTCGGGGACGATGGTCTTGAGGCCGTCCATGAAACCCTGCGAACGCAGCACCGTGGCGGACAGCAGCGGCAGGCCGACATTCATCACCTTGGCTTTGCCTTCGAGCTTTTCCTTGGCGTATTTGCCGGCTTCAACGCCGGCGGTGTAGCCGGTGTCGTAGTCGCAGATCGCGACCATGGTGGTCATGCCCTTGACCGGATTGCCTTCGAGCACGACCGGAACGTTGTTGGATTTCGCCTGGCGCAACAGCGGCACGACGCCTTCCTCGTTGACGGGCGTGATGATCAGGACGTCAACGCCCTTGGCCATGAAATCTTCGGCGGCGGAGACCTCCTTGGCAACGTCCAGATTGGCGTCCTGCACCTCGAGCTCGATACCGAGTTCCTTGGCGCGGGACTGCATGCCCTTGATAACGTTCTGATACCATTCATGCGTGGCGTAGTTGGTGACGTAGCCGATGCGCTTCGGCATGTTTTCGGCGTGTGCCGCGGCGGCGCTCAGAGCCAGCGCGGCCGCCGAGGCAAACAGCATTGATTTGGACCAGTTCATGTTTCTTCTCCCTGTATTTCTTGTCAGTTGCTGAACGGATAGTCCCGCCGTTCCGGGTCGGCACGTGAAGGGTAGGCAGCTTCACCCGCGCCCAGCGCCGCCGATATCGTCTCGGCGGCCGCCTTAGTCCGTTCAAAGACGGTCTTGCGATCGAAGCGGGCGGCCTTTTGCGGCAGGAACGGGACTGTGAGCGCGGCAATGACCGCGCCGGTATGGTCGCGCACCGGCATCGAGATGTTGGTGCAGCCCTCGACAGCCAGCGAAGCGCGCATTTCATAGCCGAGCCTTGCGACGTCGTTCAGCCGCGCTTCGATTTCCGCCCGGCTGCCTTGGCCTTCGCCCGCAGCGACGATCCGCTCGACGATACGGTCGCGCTCGGCGCGGCTCGAATGCGCGAGCAGCACCGCGCCGGAGCTCGTCTCGAGGATCGGGAAATGCGAGCCGAGGGCAACCGAATAACGCATCGGCAAAGGCGAATCGATCTGCAGCACGACCAGCGCGCTCTCACCTTCGCGCACGACCAGATGGCAGCTCTGGTCGGCATTGGCGGCGAGGCCGCGCATCACCGGCAGCGCGCATTCGACCAGGCGGTTTACCGGCGGATGCATATGCGCCAGCTCGAATAGCTTCAGCGACAGGCGGAAGCGGTCCGATAGCGTCCGGAAAATGTAGCCGCGCTTCTCCAGCAGCAGCAGGATGCGGTAGATCTCGTGAATGGAGCGCCCCATTCCGGTGGCGATCTCTGTCTGGGTCAGCGGCTCGCCGCTGGCAGCCATGAATTCCAGGATATCGAGCGCCTTCTCCACCGCCGGCACGCGATAGCCGTTGCGGCCGCTTTCGCCTTCGTCGACGATCTGGGCAATATCGGTGGCCATTACGCGACGCTCCGTTGCGGCTGGCCATGCCTGGTCTCGCGATAGAGCCGGTTCAGCCGATCCGCGAGCTCGGCCGCCGGCAATTCGCCGGCGATGGCCGCGGCAGCATGAGGGGCGCATTGGCGGAAGAAGCTGATGAAGCCCGTATGGGTCGGGCGCAGATAGGAGGCTTCGATCGTCGCCAGCGTCGAGGCGAAGAAGCCGCCCGAGAGCGCGTTGACCTCGGCATCCTGCCACGCCGCCAGCGATCCCGGCTGTCCGCCGGATTTCACATAGTCGCCGCGCTGATAGCCGGGCGAGCACAGAAACAGCGCGTAATCGATGGCTGCCTGCTTGTGTTTCGATTGGGCGCTGACGCCGATGCCGGCGCCGCCGAGCAAGGCGCCGGCGGATCGCGGCGTCGGCACATCGGCGAAGCGCAGATACGGCCTGTCTGCCTTGAAGGCATAGTTCACATAGCCGAAGGCGAACGGCACGTAGACCACATCGTCATGCGCGATCATATGATCGTAGCAGCGGATCGGGTTCCATTTCGGCGAATCCGGATGCGACAGCGCCGCAAGCTGGCGCAATTGCCCAACGGCCTGCTCGATTTTTTCCCTGGCAATGAACTCGTCGCCGTCTTCCCGCGGTTCGCCCAGCGTCAAAAGCAGGCACATGGCGTCAGTCGGCACCAACGGCAGCCCAAGCCATTTGCCGCCCTTCAAGGCGCGCCGGCCGAGCTCCAGCACCTCGTCATGGCTGCGCGGCAGCGGCCCGTAGCGCTCCAGGAGATCGGGGCGATACGAGGCAACCTGGCAGGCAGCATCGATCGGCAACGCCCATTGGCGCCCGTCCCTTGCGTAGGATTGCCAGGATGCGCCGACCGAATCCCGTTCGAAGCCGCGGCGCTGCTCAGCCGACAAATCGAACGGCACCATCAGCCCGCCTTCGGCAATATCGCCGATGAACGGATGGTCGAACACGACAAGATCATAGGCGCCGAGCACCGGACCAAGCGCGCCCTCGCCGAACTCGTAGAGGCTGCGGCGGTCCCATTCGATCTCAAGACCGGGATTGGCGGCACAATACGGCCCGATGCTGGCGTCGAGCGGACCCCAGCAGCGTCGGTGATCCCACGCGAGACCGCGCAGTCTTGTCATGCCCGAAATTCCTCCCTGAACCGCCCAGCCGATTAGTAGCAACTATTTTCACCTAGACAAGTAGTTTTTACATACGCAACCAGTCTCGACTTCGTTTGGCAGGGAAACCGCCCCAACCGCCGCTGGTGCGCATCGCATTGTCGCCGGCCTTCAACCAAAGGCTGCGACGGTCTGGCTTTTTGGAACTTTCGCGACGAACATACGTTCGGTTGGCGCAACCATCTTGAGCAGCATCATTGGGCAGCGTCACTGGATTCAGCGCCGAGTCGTAGGGAGCGGACGAAATGGCCCAACTGTGGGCGCGGCCATGAACCGGTTTGCCGCCTTGGCATTCGCCACGTTTCTGGCGATAACGTCGATCTGGGTACTGTTTCTGGTTTCTTAAGATTTGGCTTTGGTTGCGTGGGATTTGCCGCTGGTTTGTTAGGATTTGGAGGGGTTCTCGACAGGTTGACCGCTTAACGACATCCACGGCATGTGGTTCTGCCAGCCGGAGCCGCGTGCGTGAAGAAACTGTCGCCAGGAGCACACCGGCGCGCACATTCGGGGTTGGCAGCCACGCTGCCTGCAACGTTCCAATCGGTTTTCAGGAAACGGCGAGATCTCATGTTGCTGAGGGCGATCGTTCGAAACTGTGCCGTTCTTGGCCGCGTCGGCGCGACGACGCTACTTGCCGGGCTGCTTGCCGGCTGCCAGGGCGGCGTGCTCGACCCTCACGGGCCAGTCGGCGCGGCGCAGCGCACGATCCTGCTCAATTCGGTTGCCATCATGCTGGCCATCGTCATCCCGACGATCGTGGCGACGCTCGGCTTTGCCTGGTGGTTCCGGGAAACCAACACAAGAGCGCGGTATCTGCCGGAATGGGCCTATTCCGGACGCATCGAACTGGTGGTCTGGTCGATCCCCATCCTCGTCATCCTGTTTCTGAGCGGCATCATCTGGATCGGGTCGCATGACCTCGATCCAATGAAGCCGCTGGATTCCCAGCAACAGCCGCTTGAGGTGCAGGTCGTCTCGCTCGACTGGAAATGGCTGTTCATCTACCCCGAGCAGAATGTCGCGAGCATCAACCGGCTCGTGGTGCCGGCGGGCAGGCCGGTGCATTTCTCGCTTACCTCGGCAAGTGTCATGAATGCGTTCTTCGTGCCTCAGCTTGGCGGCATGATCTACACGATGAACGGCATGACGACGCAGCTTCACCTGCAGGCGGATCAGCAGGGCGAATTTTATGGGCGGTCGGCCCACTTCAGCGGCGACGGTTTTCCAGGCATGCAATTCGTGCTGCATGCTGTCGCGGTCGACGCCTTCGACGCGTTCGTCAATTCGGCGCGAAGCCAAGGACAGGCACTCGACAGGGCCAGCTACCAGGAACTGGCCAGACAGAGCCTGGACGTGCCGCCTTCGACCTATCGCTCGGTCGAGCCGGACCTTTTCCATGAGATCGCGACGCAGGGCGTTCCGCCCGCGCCCGGCCCCCAGGCCGGTCGCCCCGAGCCGAGCGTATCGCCCAAGACAGGAGGCTGACAATGCTCGGAAAATTGAGCTGGGACGTCATCCCGTTCGATCAGCCTCTGCCGATGATCGCCTCGGCGGTCGTCGCCCTGGCAATCCTCGGCGTGCTGGCCTGGGTCTTCCTGGCCGGCCATTTCCCCTATCTGTGGCGCGAATGGATCACAAGCGTCGATCACAAGCGGATCGGCGTCATGTACACGCTGCTGGCGCTGCTGATGCTGCTGCGCGGCTTCAGCGACGCCGTCATGATGCGGTCCCAGCAAGCCCTCGCCTTCCAGGCGCCCGGCTATCTGCCGCCCGACCACTTCAACCAGGTCTTTTCCGCCCACGGCACCATCATGATCTTTTTCGGGGCGATGCCGTTCGTCATCGGCCTGATGAACCTGGTCGTGCCGCTGCAGCTCGGCGTCCGCGACGTTGCCTTTCCGACGCTCAACTCGGTGAGTTTCTGGCTCACCGCCACCGGTGCGTTGCTGGTCAACATCTCGCTGGTGATCGGCGAATTCGCGCGTACCGGATGGCTGCCCTATCCGCCGCTCAGCGAGACCGCCTACTCGCCGGGCGTCGGCGTCGATTATTATCTGTGGGCGGTGCAGATAGCGGGCGTCGGAACGCTGCTCACCGGCATCAATTTCGTCACCACGATCCTGAAGATGCGGGCGCCTGGCATGAGCTACCTCAGCATGTCGATGTTCTGCTGGACTTCACTCGCCGCCAGCCTGCTCATCGTCGCCGCCTTCCCGATCCTCACCGCCACGCTCGCGATGCTGACGCTCGACCGCTATTTCGGCTTTCATTTCTTCACCAACGAAGCCGGCGGCAACATGCTGATGTTCGTGAACCTGATCTGGGCCTGGGGCCATCCCGAGGTCTACATCCTCGTCCTGCCGGCATTCGGCATCTTCTCGGAGGTCATCTCCACCTTCTCCAGCAAGCCGCTGTTCGGCTACCGCTCGATGGTGGCCGCGACGCTCTTCATCTGCATCGTCTCCTTCATGGTGTGGCTGCACCACTTTTTCACCATGGGCGCCGGCGCCGACGTCAACGCCGCGTTCGGCATTGCCACCAGCATCATCGCTGTCGGTACCGGCGTGAAGATCTACAACTGGATGTTCACCATGTATGGCGGCCGCATCCGCTTCGCGACGCCGATGCTGTGGTCGCTTGGCTTCATGGTGACGTTCGTCATCGGTGGCATGACGGGCGTGTTGCTGGCCGTGCCGCCAGCCGATTTCCTGCTTCACAACAGCCTGTTCCTGGTGGCGCATTTTCACAACGTCATCATCGGCGGTGTGCTGTTCGGCGCCTTCGCGGGATATACCTACTGGTTTCCCAAGGCATTCGGATTCCGGCTGCACGAGGGCTGGGGCAAGCTGGCCTTCTGGCTGACGCTGATCGGCTTCTACGCCACCTTCGTGCCGCTCTACACCGTCGGCCTGCTCGGCATGACCCGCCGCATGCAGCATTTCGACGTGCCGGCCTGGTATCCCTGGGTGCTGGTTGCCGGCGCCGGCATGTTAATCACCACCGCCGGCGTGGTCGCCCAGATCATTCAGCTCGTCGTCAGCATCCGACAGCGCGCGGCGCTTCGCGATGTGACCGGGGATCCCTGGGACGGGCGTTCGTTGGAATGGGCCACACCCTCGCCGCCGCCGGTCTTCAACTTCGCCGCGCTTCCGCATGTCGAGGGCGAAGAGCCCTACTGGAGCATCAAGCAGCGGGCACGCGAGCAAAACCGGCTGCGCGACGAGCCTGAATACGAGCCGATCGAGATGCCGCGCAACAGTCCCACCGGGTTCATCTGCGCCTTCTTTGCGACCGTGATGGGTTTCGCCCTCATCTGGCACATCTGGTGGATGGTGGCGCTCGGCGCGCTCGGTGCTTTCGCCACCTTCGTCGTATTCGCGTGGCGCGACATACCCGAATACGTCATTCCTGCCGCCGAAGTCGCCCGGATCGACCGCGCCAACCGAAGTGCCCGCCGCGAGGCGCTGGCCACGTATACGGGGCCAAGGCCATGACCGCGATCGACGTTCGAGAGCGTGACCCCTACCACCTCGGCCATCGCGGGCACGGCCATGCCCCCGGCCATGGCGACGGCGGACCGGCACCGATCCGGATCGTCGTCGGCTACGGCTTCTGGATCTTCCTTCTGAGCGACATCGTGATGTTCTCGGCCTTCTTTGCGGCCTACGCTGTGCTGGCGGGCAAGACGGCGGGCGGACCAAGCGGAGCCGAGCTGTTCGACCTGCGCAACGTCGCGATCGAGACGGCGGCCCTGCTGTTGTCGAGCTTTACCTGCGGTCTCGCCAGCCTCGCCGTGACCGCGCGGCGAAGCTCCTGGTTCTATGTTGCGATGGCTCTCACTTTCGTGCTCGGCGCCAGCTTCATCCTGCTCGAGCTGCGCGAGTTCGCGCATATGATTGCCCGCGATGCCGGACCGACGCGCAGTGCTTTCCTGTCGGCGTTCTTCACGCTGGTGGGATGCCATGGCCTGCACGTGACGGCGGGGCTGCTGTGGCTGCTCACGATGATGGCGCAGATCTTCGCCAAGGGATTCCGCGACGATATTCTTCGGCGTTTCATGTGCTTCAGCCTGTTCTGGCACGCCCTCGACATCATCTGGGTCGCCCTGTTCACGGTGGTCTATCTCCTGGGAGCAAGTCGATGAGCAATGCTGACGACCGCCATGCGCAAAGGCGCGACACCGATGGCCTGGAGCGCTACGACATCGATACGGCGCCGGGTGACGAATACCTCGGCGACGCCGAGGTCGGATCCGGGTTACGCGGCTATGTGATCGGCCTCGGGCTGGCAACGCTGTTGACCATCGCCTCGTTCTGGTTGCTCGGAACCAACCTTATATGGGCACCGGGCATCCCGGTGGCGCTGATTGTGCTGGCGATCGCGCAGATGGGCGTGCATCTCGTCTTCTTCCTGCATATCACGACGGGGCCGGACAACACCAACAACGCCCTGGCGCTTGCCTTCGGCGTGCTGATCGTCGTCCTGGTGATCGGCGGCTCGATTTGGATCATGGCCAACCTCGACCACAATTTGATGCCGACGAATGCGATCATGAACATGAACCGCTAGTGACAGTTCCGGCCGTTGGCCGCAGTTCATGCGACAGCCAGCTCGGTCTCAAGCCCGTTCGAATGTGTCGACGACCTCGGCCGCTCCCAGGGCGCGGGGCGCGGCCTCCTTGAGCACATCCATCACCCTGTCTGAGGCTCCCGCATAAAAACCATGAGCCGCCGATGTTCCGATCGCCGCAACTCGGTCAAACCGGATAGCGCGCCGTTGCCCGGAACATTCGCCGAGGAAGCGGGTTTTTCGGTTCGGACGCATCGCCGCGGAATAACGGCAATGGGCCCGGCAATGGACGAAGGGCGGCGCGACATGACCGGGCTAAGCGGCACACAATCGGGCGGAGCAAAAGGTGTTGTGGTCGCGTTCTCCGCGCCGGGCGGCGAGACCATCTATGCCCACGAATGGGAGACCGTCGCTGCCGTCGCGCGCACGATTGCGGCGTTGAAGGGATTTTCCTTCCGCCAGGGCCTGCGTGACTGGGGCGGTGACAACGGCGGGCTGTATTTCGTGCCGGACGACAGCCTGCTTGCCGCCGATGCGGTCCAACTGGGCATCAACGGGCCCGACGACCTCTTCGGCGGTGTGGTGCCCTGGCGCCTCGCAACCACCAAGGCCATAACCCACGAGCTGGTGGACGGGTCGGCGGCACGGCCAAAAGATTGGCCAACCGGCTTCGGCAGCGCCGTCGGCGCGGCCGTACTGCCAGGCTACACCGCATTTTCACGCGATGACGCGCTGCGCAGCGGAACGTCTGCTGCAGCTCGGGCTGGTCCGGTTCAAGCCACCGCGCGCTTCGCGGGGCCGCGACCAGCACACCGCCGCGACGGTCGCCGATATCGAAAGGCTGCTGGAACGATATCCATCCTCCGACCTAAGCGAATACGGGCTTGTTCTCGAAACGGAGCTTCGCGACATTGTCACGCTGAGCATTGGCAGAACCGCGATCGACGGAACATCGGTCAGCTATTACGGCGTGCAGCGGATGACCGCCGACAATGCCGGACAGCCCGTTTACGGCGGATCCGATCTGGTCGTCGTGCGCGGCGGATGGGAAGCGCTCGACAGGCTGCAGCTGTCTCCGGCGCTGACTTTGGCTGTGGCGCAGGCGAGGACCTACGACGCGGCGATGCTTGGCCATCCCGGATTCTTCGCCTCGAGGCGCAACTACGACATCGGCCAAGGTGTCGATTCCTCGGGCATCTGGCGATCGGGTGTGCTGGAAGCCAGCTGGCGGATCGGCGGCAGCAGCACGGCAGAGCTTGCGGCAATGGAGGCCATGACGCGTGACCCCGACGTACAGCTCGTGCATGCGTGCGCGGTCAAGCAATTCGGCAACACCGCGCAGATGCCGCTGAATGCAGAAATCCACTTCCACGGAGAGGACCCCGTGGAGGGCCAAATCACGCGTTATACCGTCGTCACGCAGGCGATCCGAGGACCGGTCAGGAAGCCAGCCGATCGTCATTTTAGGTCGAAGTGAAACACGCTTTTGGCAGGGAACATCCGCGAATGGCCCGAGTTTGTTTCAGGCAGCCAGCCAATCCCGGCCATCGAAGCGAAACTGAGCGACCACAAGGACATCGGCGTCCTGACTGACCTTACCGATTTCGAAGACATGACGGCTGGCGCCTTGCGGTGCGACCTGCAGTATGGGTTGCGCAAACTTGCCGAGCTCCACCGCTTCAAACGTGCCGCCGTGATTTCCGACAAGCAGGGGATCAAGGCAGCAACGGAAATGACGGACGCACTGTTTCCGCAAATCGAGGCGCGGGTGTTCCCGGAGGACGAGAAGGCCCAGGCCCTGAAATGGGTAGCGGCCGTACAATAGCGGCGTTGCCTGCAGGAGTGATTACGGAAATGGCCTTGCCAACCGTTTACGACAAACGACAGGATCCGGAAGGCCTTTGGGAGGTCTATGACAGCGAGAGTGACGAGGCCGTCGTGGTCGGCGGATTTGCCGCTTTCCGATCTCGACGAAAGCGAAGCCGGTGAAGCGATTGAAAAGCTCAATCGGGGCGAGCTGACGTCGGACAACATCCCCGAGACGGTTCGGTCGGGGTGGCCTCCGATCAAGGACGGATTGTGATGACAACCGGACGGACGTCACCGAGGGTCGCGGATCTACGGCGAGGCCTTGACGCCTAGCTCGTGGGCCTTGTCCTCGAAGTCGTCGCGAATGTCCTCGATCGTCGGCAGATGCAGGCGTCGCAGCTGGGCGTGCAACTTTTTGGCAGCGTCGGAATTCAGGTCGCGCTTGAAATTGGTCGCGGCCTCCTCGGCCGAGCTGTAGCCGCGATAACGCTCAATCTCGGTCTTCGTGGCCTGCTGAACATGTTCGAGCATCTTGCGCTCGGCATCGGATTTTCCGTCGGGTTTGGCCCGCATGACCGGATTGAAGGCTTTGCTGATAACGAATTCGACGAGTTCTTGCTGGGCGTGAGCCATGCTTGTTCTCCCTCGAAGAAGGCCTGTGTGGGCTTGGAACGGTTTCGCGGAAACGCCGAACCGCTCAATCTTTTTGTTTTGACGCAATTCCGAACGGAAAATCGTTCCACGCTTTTCCTGGAATTGCTCTAACCGCGGCGGCAATTGAAGGTTCCGTAGCTTCGTTACCGCTACAGGTCAGGGGCGAAGGTCACAGCCGCGCTTTGGTGGTGCGCGGCGTTGCCAGGAGCAGGCTTGTTTCGCTGCCGGTAATTCCGGGGATCAGGCGGATACGTCTCAGCACCGCATCGAACTCGCTCAGCGTCTGGGTTCCGAGTTCTATCACCAGATCCCAACGGCCATTGGTGGTGTGGATCGTCGAGACCTCGGAGAAGCCGCCCAGCGCCCGGATGACGCGATCTGCGGCATGGCCTTCGATTTCGATCATCATGATGCCACGCACCCGCTGATCGACCGCGTCGGCGCGTAGAATGACGGTGTAGCCGACGATGACGCCTCCTCTTTCAAGTCGCTCGATCCGGGACCTTACCGTTGCCCGGGAGACACCCAGGCTAACGGCAAGGTCGGAAATGCTGCGCCGGGCGTCATGCCGCAAAGAGGTGATGATCTGCTCGTCGAGCTGGTCCATGATTGCTCACAACGGAAGTAGATGCTGCCACTATGGTAAGGCACTTCGACAAATTTGCCAATTTGATATGTTCATTCTGCCAGCGATGCGGGGTTCACTAAAAGGCATCGTAATTTGGTGGGGTACGAGAATGCACTGCGTGATCGTGGGAGCACCGATCCAGGCCGGCTCTGGCCGGATGGGCTGCGAGATGGGGCCGAGCGCGCTGCGCACGGCCGGTCTGGCCGGCGCGCTGACCGAGCTTGGCCATACGCTGACCGACCTCGGAACGATTGTCCCTGCCGACATGCGCCCTGTCGTACACGGCAACGCGGTGGTGAAGGCGCTGCCGGAAATCGCCGCCTGGACGGCAGCGATCAGCGAAACCGCCTATGCTGCGAGCGCCGACGCAATGCCGATCTTTCTCGGCGGCGACCACAGCATTTCGGCCGGCACGCTCGCCGGCATTGCCCGCCGGGCAGCGAATGCCGGCCGGCCGCTCTTCGTGCTGTGGCTCGACGCCCACCCCGATTTTCATACGCTCGACACGACGACCAGCGGCAATCTGCATGGCGTGCCGCTGGCCTATGCCAGCGGGCAGCCCGGCTTCGAGGGCTATTTCCCCCGCCTCGCGGCGCAGGTGGACCCGGCTCGCATATGCGCGCTGGGAATCCGCAGCGTGGACCTGGCGGAACGGGATGCGTTGCGCAGAGCCGGCGTGACGGTCCACGACATGCGTTCGATCGACGAGCACGGCATCGCGCAACTGCTTCGCGCCTTTCTCGAACGGGTGAGCGCCGCCAACGGCATGCTCCATGTCAGCCTCGATGTCGATTTTCTCGACCCGTCGATCGCGCCGGCGGTGGGCACCACCGTTCCCGGCGGCGCCACCTTCCGCGAGGCGCATCTGGCGATGGAAATGCTGCATGACAGCGGGCTCGTCACCAGTCTCGACCTGGTCGAACTCAACCCCTTTCTCGACGAGCGCGGCCGCACCGCCACGCTTTTGGTCGACCTGACCGCAAGCCTGATGGGCCGGCGGATCATGGATCGCCCGACGAGGGGGTTCTGAGCCATGACCGTCAATTTGAACATCGTTCCGTTCGTCAGCGTCGACCGCATGATGAAGCTGGTGCTTGCCATCGGCATCGAGCGCTTCCTGGTCGAGCTTGCCGCCTATATCGAAGAGGATTTCAGGCGTTGGGAGCTGTTCGACAAGACGCCGCGCGTCGCCTCGCACAGCATTGACGGCGTCATCGAGCTGATGCCGACCAGCGACGGGCAGCTTTACGGCTTCAAATACGTCAACGGGCATCCGAAGAACACGCGTGACGGCCGCCAGACCGTGACCGCTTTCGGCGTGCTTGCCGATGTCGGCAACGGCTATCCGATGCTGCTTTCGGAAATGACCATCCTGACTGCCCTGCGAACGGCGGCCAGCTCGGCGGTCGCGGCGAAATACCTCGCTCCCGGGGCCGCCAGATGCATGGCGATCATCGGCAACGGCGCGCAATCGGAATTTCAGGCTATTGCGTTCAAGGCGCTGCTTGGCGTCGACAGGCTGCGCCTCTACGATATCGACCCGGCGGCCTCGACCAAATGCATGAAGAACCTTGCCGGCATGGGTTTCGACATCAAGCTCTGCGCGTCGGCGCAGGAGGCCGTTGAAGGTGCACAGATCATCACCACGGTAACCGCCGACAAGCGATCGGCAACAATCCTGACCGACAACATGGTCGGGTCCGGCGTGCACATCAACGCGGTCGGCGGCGACTGCCCGGGCAAGACCGAGCTGCATCGCGACATTCTGCTGCGCTCGGATATTTTCGTCGAATATCCGCCGCAGACGCGCATCGAAGGCGAGAGCCAGCAGCTCGATGCGGACCATCCGATCACCGAATTGTGGCAGGTGATGACAGGAAAGGCAGCAGGCCGGACGGACGCCGGACAGATCACGCTGTTTGATTCCGTCGGCTTTGCGATCGAGGATTTTTCCGCGCTACGCTACGTCCGCGATCAGCTTCAGCGGACCGGCCTTTACGAGGAACTAGACCTTCTGGCCGATCCCGATGAGCCGCGTGACCTGTTCGGCATGCTGCTGCGCGCCGAAAAAGTGGCCGGGCTGGCGGTTGCCCGCAGCTGAGCTGCGATCCCGTCGGTCAGTCCTTCTTTTCCTGGTACAGGCGCTCGGTCGCGCGCTCGCTTTCCCTGCGCTCCGCCGGGCCGCGACGGCGCTGGGTGAGCAGGGCGTAGGCGATCAGGATTGCCAGCAGCAGTGGACCGCCTGCAACAACGAGCAACCACAAACTAGTCTCAAACATCGAACCGTCTCCTTTCCCTCACAACCGGGAAGGACCAGAACCGTTCCTCCGTCTTGTCGGAGGTCGCCCGCACCGCGTGGCGTGATTCAGGATTTTGTGCCTCGAGCAGGACGTTCCACGCCTTGTCGGCATGCAGGATGCTCTTATCTAGAGTCTTATCATTCGGTCACAGGCACTCTCTGCAAAGTGAAGGGAACCACAAGGGCTTTCCGACATTTGGTTGTTCAAGAGACAAACGTGCAGCCACACCGGCTCCGGGGCTAGGAATACCATGCGTGAGAATCAATCCGACGTCTTCGATCTGTTTTCCGAGGTTTACAAGAATGCGGCGCAGGAGGAGATAAGCCTCCAGCAATATCTGCTTGCCTGCCGCGAGGACAAGTCGATGTACGCCTCGGCGCCCGAGCGGATGGTCGAGGCGATCGGCGAGCCGACCTTTGTCGATACCAGCAAGGACGAGCGGCTCGGCCGTATTTTTTCGAACCGGACGATCAAGATCTATCCGACCTTCGCCGATTTTTACGGCATGGAGGATACGATCGAACGTATCGCCGGTTATTTCCGCTATGCCTCGCAAGGACTTGAGGAACGCAAGCAGATCCTCTATCTCCTCGGCCCGGTCGGCGGCGGCAAGTCCTCGCTTGCGGAGCAGTTGAAAAGGCTGATGGAGCAGCGTCCGATCTATACGCTGAAGGTCGGCGGCCAGGTCAGCCCGGTCTTCGAATCGCCGCTCGGGCTGTTCGACCCCGACCGCATGGGCGACCTTTTGGAGGACAAATACGGCATCGCCCGGCGGCGGCTGAACGGCCTGATCTCGCCCTGGGCGGCCAAGCGCCTCGACGAATTGTCCGGCGACATCTCCAAATTCAGCGTCGTCAAGCTGATGCCGTCCAGGCTTCGCCAGATCGGCATCGCCAAGACCGAGCCGGGCGACGAGAACAACCAGGACGTTTCGGCCCTGGTCGGCAAGGTCGACATCAGGCAGCTGGAAAACTTCAGCCAGTCCGATCCGGATGCCTATTCCTATAGCGGCGGCCTGAACCGGACGACGCAAGGACTGCTCGAATTCGTCGAGATGTTCAAGGCGCCGATCAAGGTGCTGCATCCGCTGCTGACCGCGACCCAGGAAGGCAGCTACAACGGCACCGAGAATTTCGGCGCTTTCCCCTATCAGGGCATCATCGTTGCCCATTCCAACGAATCGGAATGGCTGCAGTTCAAGAACAACAAGAACAACGAGGCGTTCCTCGACCGCATCCTGGTGGTCAAGGTGCCGTATTGCCTGCGGGTCACGGAAGAGCGGCAGATCTACGAGAAGCTGTTGCGCGAAAGCGAATTGGCCTCCAGCCCCTGCGCTCCGGAAGTGCTCGATATCCTCAGCCGGTTCACCGTTTCGACCCGCCTGGCCGAACACGACAATTCGCCGCTCTACACCAAGATGCGCGTCTATGACGGCGAGAACCTCAAGGAAACCGATCCCAAGGCGAAGTCGGTCCAGGAGTACCGAAACGCGGCCGGTGTCGATGAAGGCATGACCGGCGTCAGCACCCGCTTCGCCTTCAAAATCCTGTCGCAGACCTTCAACTACGACACCGAAGAGGTCGCCGCCGATCCGGTGCATCTGATGTACATCCTGGAAGAGGCGATCAAGCGCGAGCAGTTCCCGAAGGAAACCGAGGCGGACTATCTCGATTTCATAAAGTCGGAGCTCGCCACCCGTTATGCCGAGTTCATCGGCCACGAGATCCAGAAGGCCTATCTGGAATCCTACAGCGAATACGGCCAGAACCTGTTCGACCGCTACATCGCCTATGCCGATGCCTGGATCGAGGATCAGGACTTCAAGGATACCGATACCGGCCAGATCCTCAATCGCGAGGTTTTGGACAACGAACTGTCGCAGGTCGAAAAGCCGGCCGGCATCGCCAATCCCAAGGACTTCCGCAACGAAGTGGTGAAGTTCACGCTGCGCGCGCGGGCCAGAAACCACGGCCGTAACCCGTCATGGACAAGCTATGAAAAGCTGCGCGAAGTCATCGAGAAGCGGATGTTCGGGCAGGTCGAAGATCTGCTGCCGGTGATCAGCTTCGGCTCCAAGCAAGACAGCGTGACGGAGAAGCGGCATACCGAATTCGTGCAGCGGATGATCCAGCGCGGTTACACCGAGCGCCAGGTCCGCCGGCTGGTGGACTGGTACATGCGGGTGAACAAGGCGGGTTGAAGCCAGCCCGGGGTAACATATGCCGATCTTCATCGATCGCCGACTGAACCCGAAGGACAAAAGCCTCGGCAACCGGCAGCGTTTCCTGCGGCGGGCGCGCGAAGAGTTGAAGCGCACCATCCGCGATCAGATCCGCACCGGCAAGATCGCCGACGTGGACGCCGAGCATGCCGTTTCGATGCCGGCGCGAGGCACCGGCGAGCCGAGCTTCAACGATGCCCGGAACAGCGGCAGCCGCCAGCACGTCCTGCCCGGCAACAAGCATTTTGCCCCAGGCGACCGGCTGCCCAAGCCGGGCCAGGGCGGCGGCATGGGATCCGCCCCGGGGAGAACCGAATCGGAGGACGATTTCCGTTTCGTGCTGTCGCGCGAAGAGGTGCTCGACCTCTTCTTCGAAGACCTCGAACTGCCTGATATGGTCAAGCTCAACCTCAAGGAGATCCTCGCCTTCAAGCCGCGCCGGGCCGGCTTCGCCGCGACCGGCTCGCCGACCAACATCAATGTCGGACGCACGATGCGCAACAGCCATGGTCGCCGCATAGCGCTCAGGCGTCCCAAGCAGGAGGCGGTCGACGCTGTCGCGCAGGAGATCGCGACGCTGGAGGCCAAGCCGCAAAACGCCGAGATGCGGCAGCGCATCGTGGCGCTGCAGGAAGAGCTTGAGCGGCTGGAGCGCCGCCGCAAGCGGATCGCCTTTGTCGATCCGGTCGATATCCGCTTCAACCGCTTCGACGCCCAGCCGGTGCCGAACGCCAATGCGGTGATGTTCTGCCTGATGGACGTGTCCGGTTCGATGGGCGAACGCGAGAAGGATCTGGCCAAGCGCTTCTTCGTGCTGCTGCACCTGTTCCTGAAGCGGCGCTATGACCGGACCGAGGTCGTCTTCATCCGCCACACGCACGAGGCGCAGGAGGTGGACGAGGAAACCTTCTTCTACAACACCCAGAGCGGCGGCACGGTGGTTTCCACGGCGCTCGAGGAGATGCACCGCATCGTCGAGCAACGCTATCCCAGCCGCGAATGGAACATCTATGTCGCCCAGGCCTCGGACGGCGACAATTTCGTCACCGATTCCGAGCGCTGCATCGCCCTTCTCGACGAACAGATCATGCGGCTTTGCCAGTATTTTGCCTATGTCGAGATCCTCGACGAGCGTGAGAGCCACATCTTCGGCGCTACCGACAACGGCACGTCGCTGTGGCGTGCCTACAGTGCGGTCAAGCTGAGATGGTCGAACTTCCAGATGAGCCGCATCGCCACGGCGGCCGACATCTACCCGGTTTTCCGCCAACTCTTCGCCAGACAGCCGGGTTATCAAAAGAGCGGTGAAAGAGGGGGCTGATGGCGAGCAAATCCGGGTTGCTGTTTTCCGGTTCCGACTGGGATTTCAGGACGCTGTCGCGCGCCTACGAGACCATCGAGGCGGTCGCCACCGAAGAGCTCCACCTCGACGTCTATCCGGTGCAGATGGAGATCATCTCGTCCGAACAGATGCTCGACGCCTATTCCTCTGTCGGCATGCCGCTGATGTACCGGCATTGGTCGTTCGGCAAGCACTACCTCTACCAGGAATTGCTCTACCGCAAAGGTGGGCGAGGGCTGGCCTACGAACTCGTCATCAATTCCAATCCCTGCATCGTCTATCTGATGGAGGAAAACACCATGGCCCTGCAGGCGCTGGTGACGGCGCACGCGGCGCTCGGCCATAACCATTTCTTCAAGAACAATTATCTTTTCCGGCAGTGGACGGACGCCGGCGCCATCCTCAGCTATCTCGACTTTGCCAAGGGCTATATTGCCCGCTGCGAAGAGCGGCACGGCGTCGATGCGGTGGAAGAGATCCTCGATGCCGCACATGCGCTGATGGAACAGGGCGTGTTCAGATATCACCGGCCGCCGAAGCTGTCGTCGGAAAAGCAGCGCGAGGGGATTCGCGAGCGCCTGGAATACGAGGAACGTTCCTACAACGATCTGTGGCGCACGCTGCCGCCTTCCAAGGACGGCACCAAGGTCCGCGAAACGGATACCATGACGGAGCGCAAGAAATCGCTCAAGCTGCCCGAGGAGAACCTGCTTTATTTCCTGGAGAAGAACAGCCTGATCCTGGAACCGTGGCAGCGTGAGGTCATCCGGATCGTCCGCGTGATCGCGCAGTATTTCTATCCCCAGCGGCAAACGCAGGTGATGAACGAGGGCTGCGCCACCTTCGTGCATTACACGCTGATGAACCTTTTGTTCGACCGCGGCCTGATCGGCGAAGGTGCCATGCTGGAAATCCTGCGCAACCATTCGAACGTGATCTTCCAGCCAGGGTTCGACGATCCGCGCTTTTCCGGTATCAATCCTTACGCGCTGGGTCTCGACATGATGCAGGACATCCAGCGCATCTCGACCGCGCCGACGGCTGAGGACCGCGACTGGTTTCCCGATATCGCCGGCAATGGCGACTGGCGCCAGACCTTGCTGGACGCCTGGGCCAACCATCGCGACGAGTCCTTCATCCGCCAGTATCTGAGCCCTACCCTGATACGGAAATGGCGGTTCTTTGTCCTTGCCGATGCCGCCAACGACCCGCATTACGAAGTCGCCTCGATACACAATGAGCGCGGCTACGAGAGCGTCCGCGCCGCACTCGCCCACAGCTACGACATCGGCGCCAGCCGGCCGGACATCCAGGTGGTGGACGTGGACCTGCTCGGCGACCGGCATCTGCGCCTGCAGCACAAGGTCAAGGACGGCATCGTGCTGGAAGGCGGCAGCCGTGACGCCACGCTGCGCCATATCCGCAAGCTCTGGGGCTACGAGGTCAGCATGGTCGCGGTCGACGCGCAGACCGGCGCCACACTCCACGAACGGTCGACCAGCCAGATCGGGGAATGACCGAACCGGCCTGCAGGGAAGTCGGGTGGCGTCGCCTTTACCGGATCACCAACCACGCTGTGGTCAGGGAGCAGGAACATGCGCGTATTGATGATCGCCGCCTTCTTCTGGTCGCTGTCACGATGGCGCTGTCGCTTGCGCACGCTTTGGAGTTGCCGGGCAAGTTGCGCCTCAAGGAGGCTACCTACAAATCAGTGCAGGCGATCTACTATCCCGGCTTCACGATCGGCGGGTTTGCCGAGATCGGCGGCATCATTGCACTCGCCATCCTGCTCTACCTGACGCCTTATCCAAGCGCTCGATTCTGGTGGACCTTGGCGGCGCTTGTCTTCCTGCTGGCGGAACATGCGACCTATTGGTTGGTCACGCATCCCGTCAATAATTTCTGGGTGCAAGACGTTGCCATGCCGCAATCAGCCGCGACGTTTTTTTCAATGTTTTCTCGAAAGCAGACCGGCGACTGGAGAGATTTGCGCAACGTCTGGGAGACTTCGCATGTCGCCAGGGCAGGCCTGGCGATGCTGAGCCTCGTCTCAATTGCTGTCGCCGCGACATTTTTTGCTGAATAGCGCCGAGGGGATCAAGACGGCGCCCTCGTCCGCCAATTTGCGGCCACGAGCGCTGCATCCGTCAGATCGGGGAACGGGAACCGGCGCCATACTGTCTTAACGTTAAGCGATCCCGCCGTTTCAGCGGTCGGCGCGATGCTTGTTGTGGGCGCTTTCCTGGTGCTCGCCGCGGATGATGTTGCGGTCGTCGGGATCGGCAATGTCCTTGGGGTCCGATCTGAGCTCGGCACCGCGCCGGAACGCCTCGCGCTCTTGCCTGGTCTTTTTCAAATCCGCTTCCGCGTCGAAATCCTTGCCAGCGTTTTTCGTGTTCTCGCGCTCTTCGATGATGCGCAATTGCTGCTCATGAGTCTTCTTTCCGGCCATTGGTGACGTCCTTCTTTCGATTTTCCGCTTCCCCCAGGGTCCAAATTCGCTACAGCCCGAAAGGATAGGTCTCGGGAAGGCCTGTCCCCGCATGTTCCGGCCCAAGCGGCGTCACGGCACTGGTTTCATCGAACCAGACGAAAGCATCGAACTGGCGGGCGAGCGAGGCATCCGCATAGTGGCTGTGCAACTCGGTCTCCGGCCGGTAGATAACGCCGATAAAGCGTTCCAGCCGGCGCTCCAGAAGCCGTTGGCGCAGCGTGTCGTCGCGCTCGAAATCGAGCAGGAAAGGCGAGACGCCGCTGTCATGGCAAAGCCGCTCATAGCTGTCGTTGTGGGAAGGACGAACCGGTTTCACTTCCATGTCGCCGTCCCAGTCGGTGGCGGCGGCCACCGTCCCGGAATGCGTGCTGAGCCCAATCAAGGCAACCTCGTCGCCAAAACGCTGGCGGCAGAGCTGGCCGATGTTCACTTCGTCTCTGACGATCCCCATCTCGGTATAGCGGGCATCGCCGATATGGGAATTATGTGCCCACACCACCGCCTTGGCGGCCGGGCCGCGGGCCTGCAGCAGGTGCTCCAGTGTTTCGAACATGTGGGTGTCGCGCAGGTTCCAGGACTGCGCGCCGCCGTAATACATGGTGCGGTAATAGCGTTCGGCGGAGGCGACCAGGCGGGCGTTTTGGGTGGCGTCGAGGAAATCGATGCCGTCCTGCTGCGCATAGTCGAGCTCTCTGGAAAGCAGTTCCCGGCATTGCTCGAGCACGGCCTTCTCGCATTTCTGGTAGCCGGAGGTGAGTGCGACACGGCCATAGGTGGCCGGGTCGTTCTGCCACGGCGTCAGGCAGCCATAGCGCTCGCGTGCGATCCTTGCCGCCTGCGGATCGATCCGGTCGAGATATTGCAAGACCGCCGCGATCGACCCGCCCATATTGTAGATGTCGAGGCCATAGAACCCGGCCCGCCGGGAGGATATCCTGATCCGCTCATTATGCTCTCGCATCCAGTCGACGAACGCCGCGACGTCGGTGTTGCGCCACATCCAGGTGGGAAAGCGCTGGAACGGCGGATCGGCGCCCGGCCGCGGTGGCCGGTGACGGACGTAGCGGTCGATCGCCGCGGCATCGGGCCAGTCGGCCTCGACCGCGACGATGGTGAAGCCATGCTTCTCGATCAGCCTGCGAGTGATCGCGGCGCGCGCGCGGTAGAACTCCGACGTGCCGTGGCTGGCTTCGCCGAGCAAGACGACGCGGCGGTCGGCAAACCGGTCGAACAGCGCACCGAAGGCGGGATCGTCGAAATCCGGAAGCGGTTCGGCGGCGGTCGCTATCATCTGCGGCAGGCTGCTTCTGCGCTGATGCCGGTGCGGAAGATCGGCCGCTATTTGGCTGTCGCTGCCTGGCTCGCCCCAGCCTTGCTCGCCGATCAGTGGAACAAACCGCACGCCGCCGAAATCCTCCTCGGTGTAAGTTGCTGCGCCAGTCCGGGTGACTTTGAGCAGGCGCTGCGAGTCGAATTCGTCGCCGACCGGGATGATAAGCCGGCCGGCGACGTCGAGCTGTTCTTGCAGGGCGAGCGGTGCGCCGGGCCCGGCGGCCGCAACCAGGATCGCATCGAAGGGTGCCGCCTCGGGCCAGCCCTTGGTGCCGTCGCCGGTGCGGACTTCGATATTGTCGTAGCCAAGCTTTTTAAACCGCTGCCTTGCCGTTTCAGCCAACGCGGCGTGGCGCTCGATCGTGTAGACGCGTTCGACGATCCGGCTCATTACGGCAGCCGCATAGCCCGAGCCGGTGCCAACCTCGAGGACGTGGTCACCGGCTCCGATCTCCGCCATTTCGATCATCAACGCAACGATGTAGGGCTGCGATATCGTCTGACCTTCGGCGATCGGCAGCGGCCCGTCCTCATAGGCAAATTCTTCAAAACCAGGCTCGACGAAAGCCTCGCGCGGCACCTCGCGCATCGCCTGAAGGACATTGCGGTCGCGAATGCCACGGCGGCTTAAGTGAATGTCGACCATTTGGTTGCGGGCATGGGAGAGATCGAGCATTTTTCTGCTCCTCCTATGGGCCTCCGCCACAATCGCCCAAGCTGCTCAAACGGCACTTTGGCCGGTCCATGTCCCAGGGCCTCGGCAGTCCGCCTGGATTCATACAATGCGGTGCACCTTCCTAACCGTTGGCAAGCCCCGAGGTTCCCCAAAGACCGACCCGCTTTTGTCGGGCTCGCCAGGTTGCAGGATCGGCAAGCGGCGCTGGTGGCCGCCCAAACTTATTTCGAGGCAAATCCTTTCTCCGGCGCGACGCCACCCCAGATAACGACGGACGAGGGTATTCCGGAGGCATTTCTATGAACGACGAGGCCCGCACCACTGCGCAAACAACCGGCCTTGACCAGATCGATGTGATGGACCGCTACTGGCGCGCCGCGAACTACATTTCGGTTGGCCAGATCTATCTGCTCGACAATCCGCTCTTGCGCGAGCCTTTGCTGCCCGAGCACATCAAGCCGCGGCTGCTCGGCCATTGGGGCACGACACCCGGCCTCAATTTCATCTATGTGCATCTGAACCGGATCATCCGTGAACGTGGTCTCGATGTTCTGTTCATCTGCGGTCCGGGTCACGGCGGCCCGGCAATGGTCGCGAACACCTGGCTCGAGGGGACCTACAGCGAGATCTATCCCGAGGTCGGCAAGGACGAAGACGGCTTGCGAAAGCTGTTCCGGCAGTTCTCGTTTCCCGGCGGAGTGCCGAGCCACGCGGCTCCGGAGACGCCCGGCTCGATCCACGAAGGCGGAGAGCTCGGTTATGCACTGGTCCATGCCTTCGGCGCCGCCTTCGACAATCCGAACCTTGTGGTCGCCTGCGTCGTCGGCGACGGCGAAGCCGAGACCGGTCCGCTCGCCGCGGCCTGGCATTCCAACAAGTTCCTGAACCCGGCATCCGACGGCGCCGTCCTGCCGATCCTGCATCTCAATGGCTACAAGATCGCTAGCCCGACGATCCTCGGCCGCATGGAAGACGAGGCGTTGCGCAGCCTGTTCCTCGGCTATGGCTACGAAACCTTCTTCGTCGAAGGTCATGAACCTGCTGCGATGCATCGGGAGATGGCCCGCACGCTCGATACCGTGCTCGACCGGATCCACTCCATCCAGGAGCCTGCACGAGCCGCGGGCTGGAAGGGAGAGCGGCCGCTGTGGCCGATGATCGTGCTGCGTAGCCCAAAGGGCTGGACTGGGCCGAAAGAGGTCGACGGTAAGAAGGTCGAGGATTTCTGGCGTTCGCACCAGGTACCGGTATCGAACGCACGCGGCGATGCGGCGCACCGCCAGATCCTCGAAGACTGGATGCGCAGTTACGAGCCGGAAAAACTGTTCGATAAAGGCGGCCATCTCCTGGCGGAGCTCGCGGCGCTGGCACCTACGGGGTCACGACGCATGGGCGCAATCCCCTACGCCAATGGCGGCCTGCTGAAACAGGACCTCGTGCTTCCCGACTGGAAAGGCCTGGCGCTCGACGTACCGCGTCCGGGCGGCACTGTGGGAGAGGCGACGCGCACGGTCGGAAGCTATCTTCGCGACGTGGTCCGCTTGAACGCCGAGGCCAGGAATTTCCGGCTGATGGGACCGGACGAGACATCCTCCAACCGCCTCGACGACGTGTTCGAGGTTACGGACCGCGTCTGGATGGAGCGGATCGAGCCCTACGACGTCCATCTTTCCCGTGACGGCCGCGTCATGGAAGTGCTCAGTGAACATCTTTGCCAAGGCTGGCTGGAGGGCTATCTGCTGACCGGCCGCCATGGCCTGTTCTCGTGCTACGAGGCGTTCGTCCACATTGTCGATTCCATGGTCAACCAGCACGCCAAATGGCTGAAGACCTCCGGCGAACTTGCCTGGCGCAAGCCGGTCGCCTCGCTCAACTACCTGCTGACCTCGCATGTCTGGCGGCAGGATCACAATGGTTTCAGCCATCAGGACCCGGGCTTTGCCGATTTCGTCGCCAACAAGAAGGCCGACACGGTCAGGCTCTATTTCCCGCCCGACGCCAACACGCTGCTGTGGATCACCGACCATTGCCTGAAAACCTACAACCGCATCAACGTCATCGTCGCCGGCAAGCAGCCGGCGCCGCAATGGCTGTCCGCCGAAGACGCGGAAGCGCACTGCAAGGCCGGTGCCGGCATCTGGGAATGGGCCGGGACGGTTGCCAAGGGCGAAGATCCGGATGTGGTTCTCGCTTGCGCCGGCGACGTGCCGACGCTGGAGACGCTTGCCGCAGCCGACATCCTGCGCTCAGGCATTCCGGACCTGCAGATCCGCGTCGTCAATGTCGTCGACCTGATGATTTTGCAGTCGAATTCCGAGCATCCGCATGGCTTTGCCGACGACAGATTCGACGCGCTGTTCACCAAGGCCAAGCCGGTCATCTTCGCCTATCACGGCTACCCCTATCTCATTCACCGCCTGACCTACCGGCGCGCCAACCACGACAACATGCATGTGCATGGCTTTCGCGAGGAAGGCACGACGACGACGCCGTTCGATATGGTGGTGCTCAACCAGCTCGACCGCTATCATCTGGCGCTCGCCGCGATCGCGCGCGTGCCGGGGCTGGCCGAGCGGGCGAAGGATCTTGCCGCGGCGCTGCATGGGAAATTGGCTGAGCACACGGCCTATGTCCGCGAACATGGCGAGGACATGCCCGAGATCCAGAAATGGTCCTGGCCACAGGACAGCGCGACGAGGGCCGGCGATTGATGCGACGATCGATCCTTGCGTTGAATGCCGGCTCGTCGAGCATCAAGTTCCGACTTTACGATCTTGCAGCGTCCGCCGAGCTGGATCTTGCCTCGCGCGGTTCACTGGATCTGGGCGATGCGCCAAGGCTGACCGCGAAAGCCGCCGATGGGGAGCTGCAGTGCGATCGGCCACTTGCCGCAGACGCATCACACGACATGGGCATCGGCCAGATGCTGCAATGGATCGAGAACGAACTTGGCGGAAGGAAACTGATCGCCGCCGGACATCGCATCGTCCATGGCGGACGCGAGTTCGTCGAACCTGTCCGCCTGATGCCGACAATTATCGAGGCTCTCGACAGGCTGACGCCGCTTGCGCCACTGCACCAGCCGCGCAGCCTCGCGCCGATCCGGGCGCTTGCCGCGTTGCGGCCCGACCTGCCGCAGGTCGGATGCTTCGACACGGCCTTCCATCGGACCATCGAGCCTCTGGTCAGCCGTTTCGCGCTGCCGCGCCACTATGAGGCAGACGGCATCCACCGCTACGGCTTTCACGGGCTTTCCTACGAATATGTCGCCGGCCGGCTCAAGCAGATATCGCCCGATCTGGCGGCGAAAAGAACCATCGTCGCCCATCTCGGCAACGGGGCGAGCCTGTGCGCCATGCGCGACGGGCGAAGCGTCGATACGACGATGGGCTTTTCGGCGCTTGACGGCCTGGTCATGGGCACACGCTGCGGCGCCATCGATCCGGGCGTGCTTTTGTACCTGCTATTGGAACGAGGGATTTCGGGAGAGGCGCTGCAAGACATGCTCTACGAGGAATCCGGCCTGCTCGGCGTGTCCGGCATTTCCGGCGACATGCGCACGCTGGAAGCCAGCGACGACCGCCGGGCGCGCGAAGCGGTGGAGCTTTTCGCCTTCCGCGCCGCCAGGGAGATTGCCGCCCTCGCCAACACGCTGGGCGGGTTCGAATGCCTGGTGTTCACCGGCGGCATCGGCGAGCACTCGGCTCCGGCCCGCAAAGCGATTTGCGACAGGCTTGGCTGGCTCGGCGTGGCGATCGACGAGGCGGCCAACAGCTCCCATGCCGCGCTGATGAGCCAGGCGGAGAGCAAGGTCGAAGTCCGCGTCGTGGCGACCGACGAAGAAGGTGTCATCGCCCGCCACACGCGCAAGGTAATGGAGGGGCCCGGCTGATGCGGATGGCCTCGAATGACCCCGCTTGCGGCAGCCCTGCTCGTGCGGCTACGAAGCGAGCGCGGCCGATCTGTTGAAGACGATGGTCACTCGCGTTCCTTTGCCGGGGGTCGAGTCCACCTCGAACCGGGCTTTGGCGTTCTCGGTCAGCGATTGCGCGATCAACGCTCCGAGCTTGCCGGGTTTCGGCCAGGTCTCGCCTTCGGGCAGGCCGATGCCGTCATCGGCGACAACGATGCGAAAGCCGTCGCCGTCGACAACACTGCGCGCGTGATTGTCCCGCCTTCGCGACCCAGAAAGGCGTGTTTCAGCGCGTTCGTCAAAAGCTCGTTGAGGTCACTCGCCAACTGCGAAGTCCCGGCGCGGCCACGCATCGCGGAGAGCCGAGATGATGGTTGGGAAGCGCCTGAAGGCTCAGTTCGAATGGCTCTGCTCGACCAGATGGTATCTGTACCGGTCACGAATATGCTCGTTGAAGAACCGGCCCTTTGACGAGGCTTTGCGGAATGCCGCGTGGACCTGCGGCGGCACGTCCTCGTAATCATAGCGGTTTCCGCTCGGGACGAACCATACGGAGAGTACCCTCGTCGCCGGCTGGTAATCGATGTTCCTGATTGCAGTTGAAGGCATCCTCGACAGGTCCAATGCTCGGCAGTGCTCCATTCCATGCCGTCGTGTGAATAACCCTGCACGGAGAGCGAGGTTCCTTGCTGCCGAAGCAGCCTTGCCGCTACGGGGCGGCTTCACCAAATACGGTTGATGCCATCGCCCAAGACATCGGCTGCAGCCCGCCAGGGCGATCTCTTTGCCGCCACCGACGACCGGCCGGAAGGATTCCGCTACCGGCCCGAACTGATCACGCCGGACGAAGAAGCAGCGTTGGCGAGCCAGCTCGCAAGCCAGCCATTTCAGGCTTTCGACTTTCATGGCCATCTGGCAAACCGGCGGATAGTCGGCTTCGGGCTGCGCTACGACTACGACCGGCGCGCAGTCGTCGAGGCACCGCCGATACCCGGCTTTCTGCTGCCGCTCAGGGAAAAGGTTGCAGCCTTTGCCCGCCTGCCCGCCGAGACCTTCGTGCAGGTGCTGATCAACGAGTACCGGCCGGGCGCCGGTATCGGCTGGCACCGCGACAAGCCTCACTTCGAGGCGGTCGCCGGCGTTTCCCTGCTGGCCGCGTGCAGCTTTCGCCTGCGCCGGAAAAACGGCACGCGATGGGACCGCAAGACGGTCACCGTCGAGCCAAGATCGGCCTATCTGATGACGGGCGCCGCGCGCAGTGAATGGGAGCACAGCATCCCGCCGGTTGCCGAGCACCGCTATTCGATCACGTTGCGCACGCTGCGGCCGCAACGCGCTTAAAGCAGAGCGGTGAGGAAGCCCAAGCACTGCCCTTAAGAACTGGGCTGAAACAAATTCATCCGTCGCCATGCCGACTGGCAAAGTCCGCCAACATGGCGCGCTGGCCTTTCAGGATCTTATGGTTGGCTTCAGGCAGGGAGAACCAGCCCGCTCTGTCGACTTCGGCGAATTCCTTCATCGAGCCGGACCTTGGCGGCCATTCCATGACGAAGGTGTTGCTGCTGATGGCGTCGCTGTCGAAATCCGCCTCGACGCACCATGCGATGACGAGCTTGCCGCCCGGCTGCCGGTAGCTGCCAAGGTGTTCGAAACCTCCATCGATGGCGACGCCGAGTTCCTCTTCGGCCTCGCGTTTTGCCGCCGCTAGCTCGTCCTCGTTCTCGTCGATCAAGCCCTTCGGGATCGACCATGCGCCGTCGTCCTTCTTCGCCCAGAATGGGCCGCCCGGATGCACCAGCAAGACCTGGAAATGTCCTTCGCTTCGGCGAAAGATCAGCAACCCTGCGCTGCGTTTGGCCATTGCGCTATTCCCCTGACGAAAATGAAACGAACGTTCTCGTCCGGGCGGGCCTATGGAATAGCCTGCCACGGCGGAACGATTTCCGCTCGCAGCCGTTCCGTCCGTTCGGCAAATGAGTGATCGACATGGCGACGCCACGAGCTGCCTGGAAGGGCTTTATGAAAGTCGGATCTGTTTCCTGTGGCGTCAAGATCATCGGCGCCGTCAGCGAGGCCGAGAAAGTGCATTTCAGGATCCTGAACCGCAAGGACGGTCTTCCGGTCAAGAGCGCCTATATAGACGAGGAGACCGGCGACACGGTCGAGGCGGCCGAGCAGGTAAAGGGCTACGAGGTCGAAAAGGGCGAGTTCATCCGCATTGAGCCGGACGAAATCAAGAAACTGAAGATGGTATCGCAGCATACGCTCGAGATCGGCGAGTTCGTGCCCACCGCCGAAATCGACGCACGCTACCTCGAAAAACCCTACTATCTCGTTCCGGCCGACGCGCCCTCCACGGAGGCTTTCGCGGTGATCCGGGACGCCATGGCCAGGAAAAAGGTAGCAGCCCGCTCCTGCGTCGTACTGTACCAGCGTGGCCGAGAGGTGCTGATCCAGCCGCTGGGCAAGGGCATGGTGATGACTGAATTACGCAACCACAATGAAGTGGTCGCGGCGGACGCGGTGTTCGAAGGGCTGAAGGATCGCAAGGTCGATCCGGAGATGCAGGAAATCGCGCAATTGCTGATCGACAAGAAGCCGGCCAAATTCGACCCGTCGAAGTTCGAAGATACTTATGAACAGGCGCTGGTTGCGATGATCGAAGCCAAGCGCAAGGGCAAGAAACCGCCCAAGCCGGCACCCGAGCCGAGGACGAACGTCGTCAATCTCGCCGATGTTCTGCGCAAGAGCCTGGCGCAAGAAGGCGGCAAGGCTCCGAGCAAAGGTCCGGGAACGGCCGCGAAACGCAAATCAGCCTGAATGTCCGAAAGCAGACCGAACGGAACCGAAAACGCTCGCGCGCATTTAGATGACGAAGCAATCCGTCGGCAAGCCAAGCGGAGCGGGGGACTGGTGGACGTCGTTGAACTAAAGACTGGCGGAATCCCGCAAGTTTCCTCCGCCGATCTGATGCAGGCGTTGCCTGTGGCCGTCTACACCACCGACAGACAAGGCTACATCACCTTCTTCAACGAAGCCGCTGCCGATCTTTGGGGATATCGTCCGGTTATCGGCCAGGATCGCTGGTGCGGTTCATGGAAGCTTCGCCACCTCGACGGGCGACCGATGGCGCACGACGAATGTCCGATGGCCGTTGCCTTGCTGGAAGAGCGGGACGTTCGTGGGGGCCGGGCGATCGTCGAGCGGCCGGACGGCCAGTTCATCCCGTTCAGCGCGCACCCGGCCCTGCTTCGCGATGCGGCCGGCGAGGTCGTCGGCGCCATCAACACCTTGCTCGACCTCCGCACCCAGGCGCTGGCTGACGACGTCGGCATAAGGCTCGCTGCCATCGTCGAATCCTCGATGGACGCGATCGTGTCGAAAGACCTGAACGGCATTATCACCAGCTGGAACGACGCCGCACAACGCCTGTTCGGCTACACGCCCGCCGAGGCGATCGGCCGCCCGGTGACGATCCTCATCCCGCCCGACCACCTGGATGAGGAAGCCATGATTATCAGCCGCATTCGCGCCGGCGAACGGATTCCCTCATACGAGACTATCCGGCAGCGCAAGGACGGCACCCTGGTACCGGTTTCGCTCACCATCTCGCCGATACGCGACGGCATCGGGCGTATCATCGGCGCCTCCAAGATCGCGCGCGACATCAGCCCGCATAAGGAGAGCGAACGGCGCATCCGCACACTCATGCGCGAAGTCAACCACCGCGTCAAAAACCAGTACTCGGTGATCGTCTCGATGATCCGCGAGACCAGCAAGCTGGCGGAGACGCCAGAGGCTTCCTTTCACAGGTCCGGGAACGCATCATGGCGCTTTCGGAATCGCACGATCTGCTGGTCGATGCCGAATGGCGCGGCGCGACTATCGGCGAATTGATCCATGCCCAGACCAAGGCCTTCGCGACACAGGCCCGTCTGTCGATGAGCGGGCCGATGATCATGCTGCAGCCGAACGCCGTGCAATATCTCGGCATTGCCTTTCACGAGCTGGCCACCAATTCGGTAAAGCACGGAGCGCTGTCGCGCCATGACGGACGGGTCGAGGTCGAATGGACCGTGATGCCAGCCGCCGATGGCAGCGACGGCTTCCGCCTTGTCTGGCGGGAACTGGACGGGCCATTGGTGGATGAAAACACGCGACGCGGTTTCGGAACGGTTGTGCTCAAACGCGTCACGCCGCAGGCGCTCAGCGGCACCGGACGCCTGGAATTCGACAGGAGCGGCATCACCTGGACGCTGGAGGCGCCGCTGCACTTCGTGCAGATGTCGATGACTGGCATCGCGGCTGATTGAAGGCCGCTACACCGGCCGCGGCTTGGCGGCCGTGTGGCAACGCAATCCCTGTGGAGGCAATCAGGAGGAGCAACGATGAGTTGGCTGGGCACCTGGCGGAACCAGTACGGGTCGGTGGTCGAAATAACCGGCGAAGAAGGCGGACGGATCAGCGGAACCTTCAGGACGGCGCTGGAGGACAGCGCCTTCTTCGGCATGACGGTGCCGCTGTTCGGTGGCTGCCATGGAGACGTCATCGGATTCACCTGCGCGGCCGAAGGGCGGGTCGGAGCCGCAGCGGTGAGCTATACCGGCATCCTCAGGAACGGGAAGCTGGAGATGCTGTGGCACACTGTTGCCGATGCCGCTTTGTCGGCGGAAAAGGAAGGGGCGCCGGCCCGAGCCAGGAAACTCCCCGCCTGGCGCGCCTTTGGAACCAGCCTCGACAGTTTTGAACGCGTCTCCTGACGTGTCGCGCCTGCTGCGGCGGCATTCAGCACGCAAGTGAGGGAGCAGGGCGTCCCGTTGTGCATCGGAACTCGCGCTGACTATGGCGCGTTGGTGCGCCAGGAATGCGCTGTTCGTTACGGGGTCGATCCGATGAGCGTGCTGTATCGCGCGGCAAAAATCGCCGAACAGGCCCATGCCGCACAGGCGGACAAGACTGGAAGGCCTTATATCGAACATTGCCGCCGGGTCGTCGATGCCGTCGAAACGCTCGACCAGAAAGCCATCGCCTATCTTCACGACGTCATCGAAAAAGGCGACGGCTGGAACCGCGACCGGCTTGAGGCGGCCGGGTTTGGACCGTCCATCGTATCTGCCGTCGATGCCATGACGCGGCGGCCGAACGAGGACGATGCCGCCTTCGTTCGCAGGGCCGCGGCTAACCCGCTGGCATTGCCGGTCAAGCGCGCCGATCTCGCCGACAATCTATGGCAGGCACGGCAGATCGGTGCCTCGACGGCGAAATACGAAGACGGCCTGCGCATCCTCAAGGAAGAGTTCCCGAGCTGACGGAAAGCTGGCGGCTATCGCCGATGTGGGTCTACTCGGTGACGTGCGGCGTGTGCCGCTTGTCTTCCGCGGGATCGGCCTCGATCCGCGCCCGGTCGGGATCGAACGCACCATGGCGGGCGATCGCCAATGCCGGGGTGTCGGGCGTCTCGTAGGCCCACATGAAGTCTTCTGCCGACGAACCGACCGCATGAACACGCCAATAGCTTGCCGTGCCCTTCAGCGCGCCGTGGCTCGTTGTGTTCGTCTTCTCCAACAGGTCGAAATAGATGTCCTCGAAGGGGATGTAGAAAACCGGATCATGGCCGTCTTCATAGAGCAGCTTTGCCCGCTCGCTCGACGCAATAATGGCATCGGAGAACCGAACGGTCACAGTTCCATCGAACGGGACAATCCTGAGCGGGCCGGGGCGGGGGACGGAATCTGCGGCTAAGGACTGCATTCGACTTCTCCGTTGACTGCGCTGCCTTCCCGAAACGTGTTGTTGCCCGTCTGAGTTCCAGACCGCGGGCGCGCCGAGGCCGGTGGTGGAACGGTTTTGCAAGGTCGTCGTTGTTTCAGACCTCCGCACGCGCCATAATCGCAATGGCCGCCACTCGCCGACTCAACCGCAAATGGACCACATGCTGGATCGATCGCCTACCCTCCCAAGGTCGCTTGGCGCTGCGCTGCGAAGGGAAGTGCCGCGGTTTACGGCACCCGGCAGTGAAATTTCATGCACCACGGTCGCATCCTACAATGTGCATAAATGCGTCGGCACCGACGGCAGGTTCGATCCGGAGCGGGTCGCGGCCGTGGTCAAGGAGCTCGATGCCGATATCATTGCTTTGCAGGAGGCCGACGAAAGGACCGGAAGCAGGCAGGGATTGCTGGATCTCGCAGCACTCGAGCGCGACAGCGATCTCGTCCCCACACATGTCCCGGAAAACCGCCGCAGCCATGGCTGGCATGGAAATCTGATCCTGGCGCGACGCGGCGTGGTCGAAAGCGTGAACCAGATCCGGCTGCCCGGCCTCGAGCCGCGCGGCGCGGTTATCGCGGACCTGGAGCTGAAGGGCGTCTCGCTCAGGATCATAGCCGCGCATTTCGGCTTGCTGCGGCGCTCGCGCTCGCAGCAAGCCAACGCGCTTGTCGAAGCCACGCACCCGGTTCTGCGGCCGACAATCTTGCTCGGCGATCTCAACGAGTGGCGCGTCCGCAACAGGTCTTCGCTGCTGGCCCTGCTGCCGCATTTCGGTCCGATCGATGCGGTTCTGCCGAGCTTTCCGTCGCGCTTTCCGCTGTTTGCGCTCGACCGCATCCTGGCCAGGCCGCCGCACCTCATTTCCAGCATCGAGGTGCACAAGACGCCGCTGGCGCAGCGCGCCTCCGACCATCTGCCCATCAAGGCCCGCCTGAACCTGGACGCGATAAGGCAGCCGCGACTGCAACCAGAATGAACCTGAAGGGTTGTTAGTCAGATTTTCAGATCGTTTGCTTCGCTGACGTTCGCCGGTGCATTTCATGGATACAGCCATTTCGCGGTTTGCCCAGGACAAGATCGCGGCCGGTAATAGCGGACTGCTGCTGATCGCCGACAATTATGACGCGTTTGCCGCGCGAATCCTTGCCGCGCGCAGTGCTACCAGCAGCCTCGACCTGATGTACTATCTCTGGCACGACGACCATAGCGGCCGGCTGCTTATGCAGGAGGCCGTCAAGGCGGCGGAGCGCGGTGTCCGCGTCCGCCTGCTGCTGGACGATATCAATCCGCGCAACAGCGACGCCGCTTACCTGGCGCTCAACAGCTACAAGAACATCGAGCTGAGGCTATTCAACCCCAGCGGCATGAGGAACGGCAGCATCTTTCGCTCGCTGGAGATGGTCGCCCGGCTGTTTGCGATGACCCGCCGCATGCACAACAAGGCCTGGATCGCCGACGAGAGCCTGGCCATCGTCGGAGGAAGAAACATCGGCGATGCCTATTTCGACGCTGCGGAGACGAATTTTCGTGATCTCGACCTGTTGCTTCTCGGTCCTGCCGTAGGGCAGACGATGCAGATCTTCGAGGCGTTCTGGAATTGCGAGGCGGCAAAGCCGATCCAACTGCTCAATCCGGCTACGGCGGGCTCGCGCGCCGATTTCCTCGACAATCTCGATGCGACCGCGGACGGCCAGCTTTTGAACAGCCTGCGTGCCTGGCGCACGATCACGGAGTTCATTGTAGCGCACAGCGACGTCTGCTGGACGAAAGGCGTTCGCGTCATTTCCGATCCGCCGGAAAAGGTGCGCGGCAAGAGGCGCAGGAACTGGCTGACAAAGGAGCTGCTTCCCGCTATCGCGGCGACCAGGCAGCGCCTCGAAATTGTCTCGCCCTATTTCATCCCCAGCCGCACCGGGTTGGCCATCCTGTCGAAGCTGGTGGACCGTGGCGCCGAGGTTGCAATCCTGACCAACTCGCTCGCCGCGACGGACGTCGCCGCCGTGCACGGCGCCTATGCCAAATACCGCCGCAAGCTGCTTAAAAAGGGTATCCAGCTTTTCGAATTGCAGCCATTCGACCGCCAGGCCAACATCTCCGTTTTCGGCTCAAAGGGAGCCAGCCTCCACACCAAGGCCTTCACGGTCGACGACACGTTGGGGTTTGTCGGTTCCTTCAATTTCGATCCGCGTTCGGTGTCGTTGAATGCGGAAATGGGCGTGCTTTTCCATGATACCAATCTGGTGATGGAGTTGCGCCGGCGGTTCGAGCGCGAAAAGTCGGCGCAGACGAGCTACCAGCTGGTCTTGGACAAAGGCGCCTTGCGGTGGCTCGGCATGGCGGATGGCGAGATGCGGCAATACTCGCATGAACCCGAGGCCAGTCTCTATCGGCGCATCGTTGCAGCGCTGGTTGGATGCCTGCCTATCGAATCGCAATTGTAGAGGCGACGGATTTGCCGGAACGCAACTCTTTGCTGGAACGGAACTCCGGGATGACGAGTTGTAACCGTTGTCCGGAGCATGCCGATGAAGACCACGATATACAGTTTTCTTGCCGAGCTCTTGCCATTCTGGATGGCGCATAAACGCAAAATGCGCGCCGACCGTGTCGCTGAGCGGCCGACACGATCTGCCGCAGATGACGATGTTCGGCCGTCCGGCGACCCGAATCGCGCAACACCGGCGCGACGGCGCAACGCGTCTTAGGGCGGGATGCCTTCAAATTACATCCCGCTCCAACTGTCTGGTTAGCCGCATTTCTGCGACGCCAAATGATTTCCCTGGCTGCAAAGCTCTAGCTCCTTGGCGATCACGCTATTGTCAAGTATCGCTATTCGAAATCCGGCGTTGCCAAGCATCCATTTTGCAGCACGTACGTTAATGGCACTACAGTTTGCCGCTACAGGTGAGCCCCATGAGTGATAGTGCGATAGAATTCTTGCAGGACTGGATTCACGAAAACGTTCATGTGCCGCCGCCTCCGATCAGGCTTGAAAGAGAGGCGGAAATCCTCGCCAGGGAATGCGAGGAAGAGGCGGCCGACGCCGGCGTACCCATCGAAGACATCGAGGAAGAGGTTGGCGACCTCAAGGATCTGCTCGTCGCCAAGCTTGAAGACGCAGCCGAGGACGAGGCCCGGCATCTGAATGGCGATGGCCAAAGGGCTTCCATGCCGGCGGCCGCGCAAAAGCCGTCCGTGCAAAGCCGTTCCGGAGCCGCTGTAAGGGTATGAACGAGGTGCGCCGCTTCGGCCTCGTGTCCGATCAGCGTCAGCCCGAACAGGATCATCAGCCAAAGCCCGGCAGCAGCGACCGCAAGACGCGGCAGGACGCCGGCGCTGGCCAGATGCATGAACAGGATGGCGATGACGGCAGCCTTGGCCGAGGCGATCGTCAGGTTGAGTGCCGAATTGAAGGCGCCAAGCGCCAGGAAGGACGAGCCGACAGTCAGGGCCAGCAAGGCCAGAAGCCCGACATAGGCAAGCGTGAGTTTGCGGAACTCGCTCATCTGTTGATCAGATAGAGGACGGGGAACAGGAAGACCCAGACGATATCGACGAAATGCCAATAGAGGCCGATTGCCTGCACGCGGCGGAACCGGCTGGCCTCGATCGTGCGCGGCCACAGAGCGAGGATGCCGCCGATGACGATTACGCCGCAAATCAGATGCAAGGCATGCAGTGAGGTCATCGCGAAATAGAGGCCGAAGAAGAATTCGGCATGGACAGGATCCGGGCCCTTATAGATGAAAGGCGCGCCGAGCACCGGCGCCAGCCCTTCGCCGAATTCCCTGGCGTACTCCGTCGCCTTGATCGCCAGGAAGACGACGCCGAGCAGCGCCGTCGCAGCCAATGCCCGGCCGGCGGCGCGCCATCGCCGCGCGGCCGTGTACATATGGGCGAGCGCCATGGCGAAACTGCTGGTGATCAGGACGACGGTATTGGCCGTGCCCAGTGGCAGCGACATATGCTTCGCCGCGCCGGCGAAGGCGTCGCCATAACTCAACCGGGCAAACATGAAGACGAGCAGGATGGCGCCGAACAGCATCGCCTCGGAGCCGATGAACACCCACATGGCAAAGCTGGCGGCTGCCGTTTCGCGAGCCGGCCGGTCGAAGGCGATGCTTGTCATCGGTGACTTCAAACCAGATCCTCCACCGGGTCCGACCGTTTCTCGGTCAGGCCTTTCATCGGATAATCGTAGGCTGGCCTGGTGACGGTCGGCATGCGATCGAAATTATGCGCCGGAGGCGGCGAGCTTGTTTGCCATTCGAGCCCGGTGGCTCGCCATGGATTATCCGGCGCCCGCGCGCCTCGAAACAGCGACCACGCCAAATAGAGGAGCGGCATCAGATAGCCGATCGCCAGCACCACGGCGCCTGCCGACGACAGGATGTGCCAGAAAGCGAATTCCGGCGGATAGGTATGGTAGCGCCGCGGCATGCCCAAAAAGCCGAGCACATATTGCGGAAAAAAAGTCAGGTTGAAGCCGATGAAGGTCACAGCCGCGGCTATACGGCCCCAAATCTCCGAATACATGCGGCCGGTGAGCTTCGGCCACCAGAAATGCAGCCCGGCCATGTAGGCGGTCACCATGCCGCCGACCATGATGTAGTGGAAATGGGCGACGACGAAATAGGTGTCGTGAACGTGGACGTCGACGGCGAGGGCGGCAAGGAAAAGGCCGGCCAGCCCGCCAAAAGTGAATAGCGCCAGGAAGAACAGGGCATAAAGCATCGGCGTCTCGAAGCTGATTTCGCCCTTGCGCAGCGTCAGGCTCCAGTTGAACACCTTTATCGCCGATGGGATCGCGACGCAGAAGGACAGGAACGAAAACACCACGCCGGCATAGGCCGACTGCCCGCTGACGAACATGTGGTGGCCCCAGACGAGAAAGCCGAAGACGGCGATCGCCATTGAAGCCAGGGCGATGGCCTTGTAGCCGAACAGTGGCCGGCGGCTGAAGCACGGCAGCACTTCCGAGACCACCCCCATGCCCGGCAGGATCATGATGTAGACGGCGGGGTGCGAGTAGAACCAGAACAGATGCTGGAACAACAGCGGATCGCCGCCGAGGTCGGGATTGAAGATGCCGATGCCGAAGACGCGCTCCAGCACGATGAGGATCAGCGATGCTGCAAGCACCGGCGTTGCCAGCACCATCACCAGGCTGGTGGCGTACAGCGTCCAGACGAAGATCGGCAGCCGGAACCAGGTGAGGCCGGGCGCCCGCAAGGTGTGGACGGTAACGATGAAATTGATGCCGGTCATGATTGTCGAAAAGCCGACGATGAAAACGCCAAATGCCGCGGTCGAGACAAAGCCGTTGGCATAGAGCGTCGACAGCGGCGTGTAGAAGGTCCAGCCGGTGTCGACGCCGCCCAAAAGCACCGAGGCGAGCGCGAACAGGCTGCCGAACATGAAGACATACCAGCTGGCCAGGTTGAGGCGGGGAAAGGCAAGATCGCGCGCGCCGATCATCAGCGGCAACAGGAAATTGCCGAGCGTCGCCGGGATCGACGGCACCAGAAAGAACCATACCATGATGATGCCGTGCAGCGAAAACAGCCGGTTGTAGACATCGTCGGAGACCAGGTCGCCGGCCGGCGTCGCAAGCTCGATGCGCATCAGCACGGCAAACGCACCGCCGAGGAAGAAGAAGGCCGTCAGCGAGACGAGATAGAGCCACGCTACCCGTTTGTGGTCGGTTGTCAGCAGCCAGGCGCGCGGCCAGGCACCCTCACTGAGATAGTTTGCCGGCGCCAAATCGCGATTCATTGCGGCGCCTCGCTGTTTGCCGCCGGGAACGAGGGAAATTGGAACGAAAGCGACTTGAGATAGGCCATCAGCATCTGCAACTCGGCTTCATCGACCAGACCGTCGAAGCTCGGCATCACCGGCTGGTAGCCGGCGGCGATTTCCTTGTTCGGGACAAGGATCGAATCGCGCAGATAGCGTTCGTCGGCGATGACCGTCTGCCGGTTCGCCAGCGCCACCGGCCGGCCGAAAATCCCATCGAGGCCGGGCGCCCGCACCTTACTGGAATTGCCATGACAGCCGGAGCAGCCGAGCGCGCGGAACAGTTTCCCGCCGCTCGCGGCGAGGCTTTCGCCTTCATCTTGGCTGCCCAGCCACGACGCATATTGCTCCGGAGCCAGCACCGTTACCCAGCCGCCCATTTCGGAATGCTGGGTGCCGCAATATTCGGCGCAGAACAGATGGTAGCGGCCCGGTTCGGTGGCAATGAACCAGACGTTGGTGGTGCGTCCCGGCACCGCATCCTGCTTCACCCGAAAGGCCGGCACATAGAAGGAGTGGATGACGTCCTGCGATGCCAGCGACACCACCACCGCCTTGCCGACCGGCACGTGCAGCTCGTTGATCTCACGCTGGCCGCCGGAATGGCGGAACTCCCACATCCATTGCTTGCCGAGGCCGGCGATCTCGATAGCGTCCGGCGGCGGATGGTCGCGCCGCACAAACAGGACTGCGCCCCAGCCGAAGAAGATGAAGGCCATCACCAGGCTGGCAATGCTCCATGTCATCTCCAGCGGCAGGCTGCGGGCACGCGCCCCGGTACGGTCGGCGGCGGAGCCGACGCGATATTTGACGGCGTAGCCGACCACGAGAACGGTCAGGAACAGGCCGAGCGCGGCCGCGAAGGCCAGCAATGTATAGAACAACGCATCGATGCTGCTTGCGATCGACGAGGCTTCCGGCGGGAAAAACCGGATACCGAAGCTCACGCCCGCCTCCTGCGCGCCAGCTGCAGTATGGCCGTCGCCAACCCCACCACCATCACGATGCTGGCGAGCTTCAAGGCAGCCCAAATCGCCGGCGTATATTGCCCCTTAGAGGTATCGAAGCCGGCGCAGAGCAGGAAGGCATGATCGGCGATCGAGCCGAGCTTGCCGGAAGATGCCTCGACAAGGGCAAGCTTAAGATCGCGCGGCGTGAAGCTCAGCGCCGGCAGCACCTGCGCTATCCGGCCTTTCGGCGTCAGCGCGATGACGGCGATCGGATGGGCGAACTGGTCGATCCTGGCGCGTGTGTCGAAGCTGATGCCAGCCTCCGCCGCAAGGGCGGCACCGGCGCCGTCGGCACTGGTCAGGAACCGCCATGCCGACAGGTTCCTCGCGTCGGCCACAGCGGCGACGGTGGTTTGCGCATCGCTCGCATCACCGGCCGTGTCGGCGGCATCGATCGAGACGAACAAAGCGCGATAGGTTTCGGGATCGAGCGACGTCTTTTTCAAATCCGAAGCGACCGCCTGTTGGGTCACACCACAAAGGTTCGGACATTTGTCATAGCCGAAAATCAGCAGCGCCGGCCGGCCCGCAAGCGTTTGGCCGATCGTGCGCTGCACGCCGGATGCATCACGAAACACCCGGTCGAGGCTGAGCTGTGCGCCGATTTCGGGATCGAAGGCCGGGCGTGCGACGGCCGTGGCGGGCAGCGCCACGAGGAGGGAAAAAGCGGTTAGCCAAGCCTTCACGGCCTGCCTCCCTGGCCTGGCGCGGTCCGGCAGCGAGCGGCCTGTGGCGCGCGTGGTATCTCGGCCTCGACCAATCCGCAGTCGGCGCCGGCGGCCGCCGGCGGCTGCCCCCAGTTCGGCAAACCGTGGCTGACGATCGCCCACATGGCGTCCTCGATCGGAATGCGGGCAATGCCGGCGGTGCGGTCGACCCAGCCGACTTTGTTCAGTGCCTGCTCCTCCGCCTTGCGGAAGGCGGCTAGGTCGTCTTCCGGAAAGCGCTGCAAGGCGGGACTGGCTCGGTTGCCGGCCGACGATGGCCCCGGCAGCGGCCACAACGGTCTGGTGTCGAAGACGAGCCCGAGGACGATGGCTGATGCCGCCAGGAACAGCAGCAAGCCGGCCGCGAAGGCAAGCAGCGCGCCCGGCCAGATATCGCGCGTTTCGGGATGGCGGGCCGCCCTAGCCATGCGCCGGCCCCCGGCGCCAGAAGCCGATACCGTCCGGCCGGCCAAGCACGAAAAGCAGCAGCGCAAGCCAGAGGCCGCCGGCTCCTGCCAGCGCGGCAAGGTCGCACCAGAACGCTGTCACACCGCCACCGGCAAGCGGCGGTCTGATCCGCCACAGGACATCGACATAATGGCCGGCCAGCACGATGCCGCAGATCGACAGAAGGCCGGCATGGCTGCGCTTTAGATCCCGGCTGAGCAACCCGGCAAAGGGGATCGCGAATTGCAGCGCAATCAGCAGCCAGAGCAGATATTGCCAGCCATTGCTGCTGCGAATGAGGTACCAGCGGATCTCGTTCGGCAGGTCGCCGCCCCAGGTCACCAGCCATTGCATGAACGACAGGTAGGCCCATAGCAGCACGAAGCCGAACAGCATGTTGGCCAAATCCTCGCTCAGCGCGACATCCTCCTCGCCGCCCGGCATGACCTCGATCGAGCGGTTCGCACACAGCACCGTCATTGCCAGAGCGTAAGCGCCGACGACTTCGGCGGATGCTTCCAGCAGCGCATAGATCGTCGAGGAGAACTCCGGCTCGAGCGAGAGCATCCAGTCGATGGCAAAGATCGTCACCGTCAGCCCATGCGCAATCAATCCAGCGGCATAGGCCTTGCCGCGGCCGGCGCTGCCGCGGCCGCTATCGGTCGTTGTCCAGTCGAGCACGCGCCACGCCAGCACCAGCCAGATCGTAGCGCAGGCGGCAAAGCGCAACAAAAAGAACGGAACGTTCAGATAAGAGAATTTCAGGCGCACCGTCTCGGGCAATGCAGCCGCATCGGCACTCGCCCAGGGAAAGACCAGGTCGAGCCTGGGCAGAACCGGCAGCAGCAGAAGCAGCGCCAGCGGCAGCGTCGTGACCAAGCCGCGTAGCGGCTGGCGGATTGCCTCGCCCCAGCGGCCACCGGTCAGCCCATGCACCATCAGGATGGTCAGCGCACCGAGCGGCAGGCCGAGCAGGAACAGCGCCGCAGGCAGCCAGCCGGCCAACATGGCTCTGAGGTCGAAGGCCAATCCCGCGGCGCAAAGCACAAGTCCGGCGGCGGCCACGGCAAGCGCCGGCAAAATCAAACGTTCGGTGGCAAGCCGCATCATCGATCTGGCTCCGCATTGAGCTCGGCGCGGAGGCTTTCCGGCAGTTCGGCAATTGGCGCCTCGCGCGAATATTGCAGGGCGCGGATATAGGCGACGATCGCCCAGCGGTCGGCAGGCGGGACGCGCGCCGCGTAGGAAAACATGGCGCCATAGCCGTAGCTGATGACCTCATAGAAATGCCTGTCACTCGCCTTGCGCAGCGCGTCCTGATGATAGGTGGGCGGCGCTGGAAAGCCACGCTCGACGACTATGCCGTGGCCGTCGCCGGTGCGGCCGTGGCAAGGCGAACAGAAGATGTCGAAGCGCTGCCGGCCTCGCCGCAGCAGCGTCATGGTGACCGGATAGGGAAACGTGTCCGGCACCGGCGAAAGATCGGCATCGCGTGCGACCGTGTCCTCGGCCGGCGCCCGCGCCGACATGCCGTTGGCGAACTGGTTGCTCTTTTCGAGCGGATCGTAGCGCGGCTGGTCCTCCATGTCCTGCCGGCAGCCGGCGAGCAGCAAGGCTGCCGCCAGCAGACTCGTGCGCATGTTCACGCCTCCACCTCCTCGACGGTTTCGGCGCCAAGCCGGGTCAGCTGGCCCTTGGTCACGCCCTTGCGGAACTTCGGATCGGCGGCTTCGACGAGCAGGTAGAACTTGCCGCCGCGCGCGTAGGTGAAGCTCGTGGCATTGAAGACCGGGTGGTAATATTCGGGCAGGCGATTGGCGGCCAGCCCGCCGAAGAATGCGGCCAGCGCGGCGCCAAGTATCGCCGCCTCGAAGGCAATGACGAGAAAGGCCGGCCAGGAATGCAGCGGCCGGCCGCCGACATTGAGCGGATAGTCGATCTCGACCGAATAGAGGATCAGCCTGTAGACAAACACCGCGCCAGCGACGGCGCCGCCAAGGATGGCCCACGGCAAGCGCGTCTTGCGCATGCCGAGCATCTCGGCCAACCCACGCACATGGAATGGCGAGAACGCGTCCATGCGCCGGTAGCCACGCGCCCGCATGGTGCGGACCGCCTCGGTCAGCGCTTCGGGATCGGCGAAAGCCGCGATGACGCCGTAAAGTCTCATCCTGCGCTGCCCCTTTCCTCGGCCAGCTCCTCGACCTCGAAGATGGTGATGGCCGGGAGGATGCGGATGAACAGGAAGACCAGTGCTAAGAAGGTGCCGATCGAGCCGAACAGGATGCCGAAGTCGAGCCACCTCAATGACTGCTCGCCCCAGGACGACGGCAGGTAATCGCGGCTTGGCCCGGTGACGACGATGACATAGCGCTCGATCCACATGCCGACGTTGATGATGAGTGCAATGGCGAACAGCCCCGGCATGTTGAGGCGCACCCGTCGGAACCAGAGCAATTGCAAAACTGCGCCGTTGCAGGCGAGCATGGCCCAGAACAGCGGCGCATAAGGTCCGAAGGCGCGCTGCCACATCATCGTGCGCTCGTAGATCTCGCCCGAATACCAGGCGAAGAAGGCCTCGGACGCGTAGCCATAGATGACGATCATGCCGGCGGCGATCATCAGCTTGGCGGCATTGTCCATGTGCCGCAGCGTGATCAGATCCTGGACCGAAAACGCCCAGCGCAGCGGGATGGCGATGGTGAGCACCATGGCGAAGCCGGACAGCAGCGCTCCGGCAACGAAATAGGGCGGAAAGATCGTCGAGTGGAAGCCCGGCGGGATGGCGAAGGTGAAGTCGAGCGAGACGATCGAATGCACCGAGACGACCAGCGGCGTGGCCAGTGCCGCCATCAGGAAATAGACCGTCTGATAGCGCGCCCAATGAAAGGCCGAACCGCGCCAGCCGATTGCCAGTATGCCGTAGAACAGCTGCGCCGGGCGCGATTTCGCTCGGTCGCGCAGGACGGCGAGATCGGGCAGCAGGCCCATATACCAGAACATCAGCGAAACGCTGGCATAAGTGGCGATCGCCGCGAAATCCCAGACCAGCGGGCTGCGCCATTGCGGCCAGTGCATATGGGTGTTGGGCAGCGGCAGCAACCAGTAGAAGAACCACGGGCGGCCGAGATGCAGGATCGGGAAAAGCCCGGCCATTGCAACGGCAAACAGCGTCATCGCCTCGGCAAAGCGATTGATCGAGGCGCGCCATGGCTGGCGCAGAAGCAGGAGCACGGCCGAGATCAGCGTGCCGGCATGGCCGATGCCGATCCACCAGACGAAATTGCCGATCATCGTGCCCCAGACGACGGGGACGTTGATGCCGTAGGCGCCAACGCCGACCGAGATCAGATAGGTGATCGAATAGAGGAAGATGAGGACGAAGACGAAGCAGGAAAAAAAAGCTGCCCAGAAATAGCGCGGCAGCCTGCCGTCGAGGACGATCGCACTGATACGGCCGCTGATCTCCGGAAGGTCGTGCCTGCCACGCAGAACGGGCAATGCGCCCGGTTTTGCAGCAAAAGCCTCAGCCATCGGCTTTCCCGCCCGACGAGAGACGGCCATTGATATTTTTGATCTTGCCGAGATAGGTGGTGCGCGGTCGCGTATTCAGCTCCTCGAGCAAGGCGTAGTGATGCGGTGCCGCTTTTTCCTGCGCCACCCTGGCGCCCTTGCCGTTGAGATCGCCGAAGACGATCGCCTGCGTCGGGCAGGCCTGCTGGCAGGCGGTCACCACTTCGCCGTCGGCTATGGCGCGGTTTTCGGTCTGAGCCTTGATGCGCTTTTCGGAAATGCGCTGGACGCAGTAGGTGCATTTTTCCATCACGCCGCGCGAACGGACGCTGACGTCTGGATTGTGCACGGCCTGTTCGGGTCCCGCCGCATCCTTGTCGAATTCCTGGAAGTCCAGGAAGTTGAAGCGCCGCACCTTGTAGGGGCAGTTCTGCGAGCAATAGCGCGTCCCTATGCAACGGTTATAGACCTGCGCGTTGAGCCCGTCATGGGTGTGGGTGGTGGCGTTGACCGGACAGACGACCTCGCACGGCGCCTTCTCGCAATGCATGCAAGGCACCGGCTGGAAAAAGACCTCTGGATCGTCGGGCGGGCCGGAATAGTAGCGGTCGATCCGCAGCCAATGCATCTCATGGCCGAGTGCCGACTCGTCCGGCCCGACGGTGGCGATGTTGTTTTCCGCCTGGCAAGCAGAAACACAGGCCATGCAGCCGATGCATGCCGACTGATCGATCGACATGGCCCAGGCTTCCTGGCTGTATTGCCAGTCAGGATAGAGCGACTCGCTTGGCGTCGGCGGCACGCCGTCGCGCACGAAGTGCGGATTTTTGCGAAAGGCATCGAGCGAGGCATGGCGAACGATCGCCCTGCCCTCCATCGCCTGGTGGTGTTGTGTGGTGATGACCCGTGCGCTGCTGTCGCGCGGCGTGATCATGGCGCCATCGACGATCCAGGGAGCCTCAGGGCTTCGCAGCCTGTACGCGTCGTGGCCGTCAGCGAGTGCTGCCACCGAACCGAGCTTCCGGCCGAAACCCAGAGCAAGCGTCACGGTGTCGTCGGGATGGCCAGGCATGATCCAGACCGGCGCATCGATGTCCATGCCGTTCGAGGCGATGTTGACGACCCGGCCGTTTTCCACCTGAAGCCGTCCTGATGTCGCCGGCGACATCAGGGCTGCGTTGCCCCAGACGATCTTGCTCAGCGGCCGCGGCAGCTCCTGCAGCCAGGACGAATTGGCATTGCGTCCATCGCGCAGCCAGGGATCGGCAACGAAACGGATTTCGACGCCTTTTGCCGCTTCGATGCGCGGCTTCAGGCCGCGCAAATCCGGGGGCATCGCGACATCGGCTGGAATGCTGGCACTGCCGGACACAAAGCCGTCGCGAAGCGCCTTTCGCCACGCAGGATCGTCCAGTGTCTGCGCCCAGGTCCGGCGGACGAGCTGCAGCGCAGAAACAGCTAATTCACCGCCAAGCACGGCGAGGAGTTCATGCACGGTCCGCCCCCGGTAAAGCGGCCTGATCAGCGGCTGCACGATCGACGCGGTTCCGTCATGGGCGCGCAGGTCACTCCAGCTCTCGAGATCATGCGCAGCAGGGATATGCCAGTGTGCGACGAAGGCGGTTTCGTCGCGGTGGAGACCCCAGTGGACAAGAAGCTTCAGCTGCGAAAACACGTCGTGGACATCAAGTCCCGCAGGCGCAGTGTGGAGAGGATTGGCGCCAAGTATGACAACGGTGTCGATGTCCCGCGCGGCGATCGCCTGGCAAAGTGCCGCGAGGTCGCCCTCGATGGGCATCGCGTCGGGCGGCTCGATCAGTTCCACGGTGTTGCCAAGCGCACCAAGCCGCGCATTCATGGCAAGAGCGGCGGCATGGACGAACGGCGTTTGATGGGCGCCCGGCACGATCAGCGCCGAGCGGCCGGCCGCCTTCAGGTCGTTCGCGGCGGCAGCCAGCCAGGTCGGGTCCAATGCCAAGGCGCTTGGCGCCGCTTCGCCGCCAAGCACGGCGCTCAGCGCCGCTGCGACGGTTTCGACCTCGCTCGGCCGCACCGGCCGGCGATGATCGGCGGCAGCGCCGGTGATCGTCGGCGTCGACTCCACCGCATAGAGCCGGCTCATCGTATCGTCCGCCCGGCGCACGCGGCGTCTTGCAGCGAAATCACGGGCGTAGGCGAGACGACCGGGGCCTTCGCCCAGGAAATCCGCGTCGAGACTGAAAATCACGTCGGCGCGATCAAACCGGCAGACCGGTGCAAGCGCCCTGCCGAACAGGATCTGTGTGGCTTCGGTGCCGGACGGCGTCGCCAGGGGATCGTGCCGGAACAGCCTCAGCCTGGGATAGCGCGCGCGCAGCGCCTCGAGCTGCGCCTTCATGGTGGGCGAGGTCGTTGCTTCGATCAGCAGCGCCGTGCCAGCTCTAGCGAGCCGCGAGGTGAGCTCGGCCATGTCGGCAAGGAAGTCGTCATAGGCTGCGGGTTCGCCATGCTTCAGCGGCATGCGCGAGCGATCGGGGTCGAACAGCGACAGCACCGCCGCCTGCATGACAGCGTCCGTCGCGCCGCGCGAGGCCGGATGGTCGGGATTGCCTTCCACCTTGGTCGGCCGGCCCTCATGGCTTTCGACCACCGCACCGATGCCGTAGCCGTCGCTCGACAGCGTGGTCGCGTAATAAAGCGGCCGGCCGGGAACGATGTTTTCCGGCTGGCGGATATAAGGCAGGATGTCTTCGGCCCGGCTGCAGGCGGCAAGCCCGGCCAGCGACAGCGATGCACCCATCAGCTTCAGCAGCGTGCGCCGGTCGAGCCGCGCCGGGATGCGCTCGGCGATCGAAGGAAATTCGGCATCGACGAAGCGGCGGAATTCCGGTGTATCGGCGAGTTCGTCGAGGCTCCGCCACAGCTCCGGACCAGGCGAAAGCCGTTCGCGCAGGCCGGCCATGTCTGGAGCCGCAATCGGCTTGTCAGCGGTGGCAGACATAACAGTCGGTCATGGTCTCGGGGTGGATATCGAGAAGGCTGATGAGCGACCGGCGGATTTCGGCGATGCCGGCCGGCGGCTTCCAGTGCATCAGGAACACGTCCTGCGGCGGACGCAAATTGGGCTCGGGATCGCGATGGCATCCCAGGCACCATTCCATCGACAGCGCGTGCGCCCGCCGTATCAGCGGCATGTCGTCGACCTCGCCATGGCACGTCTCGCAGGCGACGCCTTTGGCGATATGGATCGAATGATTGAAATAGACGAAGTCGGGCACACTGTTCACCCGCTGCCACTGCAATGGCTGCCCGGAGGCAAGGCTCGCCCGTACCGGCGCCAGCATGTCCGCGTTGGTGAAGAGCTGCGAATGGCAGGTCATGCACACCTCCGTCGCCGGCAGACCAGCCGATGACGAAGTCTCGACGCCGCTATGGCAATAACGGCAATCGAGGCCGAGCTCGCCGACATGGTGCCTGTGGCTGAACGGCACTGGTTGCGCCAACGGCCGGCCAACGCCGGTGACGAAGTCCGAACGCAGGATGGCGGTACCGCCGAGAGCCGCAAAGATGGCCATGAAACACGCGCCCCACAGAGCGAAGCGTGAAATGCCGTTGGCGCTCCTTGAAAAGACCTGCGGCATCCCCTCGCCGATTTCACATCCAGCAACCGTATCCACCCCCCAAAGCCCCTAACTGCGGCTGCGTGGGTAAGTTCCGGCCGGGGCAGCGGAGATCACAGAATGGTTACCCCGCCCTGGCCCATCGGGTCGGCTGACCGGAAACCATCGAACACTCCATGCGTTCGGATGAGGTCACGTTTCGTTTCACCCGGACAACCATCATGACCATCCCCGACCTCCATCCCATTCGCCGCTGGGCGCGCGCGGCATGAATCTCGCCGCATCATTCGCCAGGCGTTTCGTCGAAGGCACGCTGGCCGGCTACACAAGCGAACGCCACCCGATAGGGCGACGGTGGATCACCCTCAGCGAGCGCATCCTGTCAATGGCCCGGTCGGACAATGGCATCATGCAAAGCTTCAGGAACGCGGCCTTCAGCGTCGTCGGCCATCTACCGCGGCTGCAACGGCCACTGCTGGAGCGGGTCGCCGGGCTGAAGGAATGAAGTGGTCGCATAAACCTTTTCGCCGGACGTGCGTTGTTGGGTTTCAAGCCAGGGAGATGACCATGCAGATGAAATCGGAAATCGCCGGCGAGGCCGCCAAGCAACGGCACATCCAGCGCCGTATCGACGAGAAGGACAAGTCCAAGTCCAAGGGCAAGCCAAAAGGCGCCATGCAGGCCGGTGCCCGCAAATATCCCGAGCCGCCCTTCCCCGAGCAGCACCAGCCGAAGCCGGGGCATGAATGGGCGATCGAGCCGGCGCCGCTTTACGATGCGCCATTTTATATCGGATCGAAAAAACTCGACGGCAAAGTGGCCGTCATTACCGGCGGCGATTCAGGCATCGGCCGCGCGGTGGCCGTGCTCTATGCACGTGAAGGCGCCGATGTGGCGATCGTCTATCTGTCGGAGGACAAGGACGCCGAAGAGACCAAAAGGGCCGTCGAAACCGAAGGCCGGCGATGCATCCTGATCAAGGCCGATGTCAGCGAACGCGGCCACTGCCACAACGCGGTGGCTGAGATCGTGCAGCAGTTTGGGCGGATCGACGTGCTGGTCAACAACGCCGCTTTCCAGGTCCATTCCAGCGATTTCAGCGAGCTGACCGAGGAGCATTTCGACACCACGCTGAAGACCAACCTCTACGGCTATTTCCACATGGCGCAGGAGGCCGTTCCGCACATGAAACCCGGTTCGGCGATCATCAACACCGGTTCAGTGACCGGCATCGAGGGATCGAAGCAACTGGTCGATTACTCCATGACCAAGGGCGGCATTCATGCCTTCACCCGCGCGCTCTCGGGCAACCTTGTCGACAAGGGCATAAGGGTCAACGCCGTGGCACCAGGCCCGGTTTGGACGCCGCTCAACCCCTCGGACAAGGAAGCCGGCGATGTTTCGAAATTTGGCGCCGACACACCGATGAAACGACCGGCACAACCGGAAGAGATCGCGCCAGCGTATGTGTTCCTCGCCTCGCCGCACTGCTCGAGCTACATCACCGGCGAGATATTGCCAATCGTCGGCGGCTACTGACGACATGTATTTCATAGCCTTGGCCACCGACTACGACGGCACGCTGGCGCATGAAGGGATTGTCGCCGAAAAGACACTTGCGGCGCTTCAACGCTTCAAGAAGAGCGGCCGCAAGCTCATTCTCGTCACCGGGCGCGAGCTGCCCGACCTGAAACGCGTCTTTCCCGAAGTCGCGATCTTCGACAAGGTGGTCGCGGAAAACGGGGCGCTGATCTACACGCCGGCCAGCGAGGAGGAGCGGACGATATCTCCGCCGCCCGCCCCCGAGTTCATCGCCAAACTCAGGAAACACGGTGTCAAACCGCTTTCGGTCGGACGCTCGATCGTCGCCACCTGGGAACCGCATCAGGTTACCGCGCTCGAGGTCATCAAGAAATTGGGGCTGGAGCTGGAAATCATCTTCAACAAGGGCGCGGTGATGATCCTGCCCAGCGGCATCAACAAGGCGACCGGGCTGACAGCCGCGCTTCAGGACCTCAGATTGTCGCCGCACAACGTCGTCGGTGTCGGCGACGCCGAAAACGACCACGCCTTCCTGCGCGCCTGCGGCTTCAGCGTCGCCGTCGACAACGCACTGCCGGCAGTCAAGGATACGGCGGATCTCGTGACACGAGGCGCGCGCGGAAAAGGCGTCGAGGAACTAATCGCCAAGGTGGTCGAGCGCGATCGCGAGCTTGTGCCAAGCCGCGATGGCATTCTGCTTGGCTCGGACGATGGCAAGGAGGTGTATCTGTCGCCAACCGATACGGTGCTGATCGCCGGCAGCTCGGGCATCGGCAAATCGACCTTGGCGACCGCATTGACGGAGCGTTTTGTCGAGAGAAAGTTCCAGTTCTGCATCTTCGATCCGGAAGGCGACTACGATGGCCTCGAGGGCGCCGTCCGGCTGGGCGACGGCTCGAACGCGCCGACGAAGACGCAGTTGCTCGATCTCCTGGAGAAGCCGGACAACAATCTGGTCGTCAACGGCCTGGCGCTGCGCGTCAACGAGCGGCCGGACTTCTTTGCCGACCTGCTGCCGGGCCTTGGCGGTGTTCGCTTCCGCACCGCGCGACCACACTGGCTGATCATCGATGAGGCGCATCACCTCTTGCCGAAGCGGCGCGACGACACGCCAATGGTTCTGGCGATGGAATTGCCGGGCACGATCCTGATCACCGTTCATCCGGATGCGATCTCAACCGAAGCATTGCGGCTGGTCACCGCCGTCATCGCACTCGGCCCCAAGGCGAAAAAGGTCGTCAAGACGTTCTGTCGCGAGACCGGCACCGAACCGCCAAAGGACAAGGATCTGAGCTCTCCAAAAGACGAGCACGTGCTGTTCTGGCGGCCGCAGGCGCACAAGAAACCTGCCATGGTCGAGCCGATCGAGCCGCGGCAGTCGCTCAAGCGCCATAGCCGCAAATATGCCGAGGGCCAGCTCGACGAGAAGGGCAGCTTCTATTTCCGCGGCCCCGACCATGCGATGAACCTGCGCGCCCATAATCTGATGATTTTCGCCCAGATCGCCGAGGGCATTGACGATAAGACCTGGGAACATCATTTGCGCGCCGGCGACTATTCCAAATGGTTTCGCCACCAGATCAGGGATAAGGAGCTGGCGCGCGAAACCGCCGAAGCGGAGAAAGACGACACACTTTCGGCGCAGGAGAGCCGCAACCACGTCCTGGACGCAGTGCGCCGCCGCTATACCGCGCCCGCCACCGCGCCGAAGGAATAGATGCAAACTGCGCCTAGCCGGTCCGAAGCCGGGCTGAGTTGGAGAGGTCAGACGATCAGGTGATCGATCCTGATCGGCAGGTCGCGAATGCGCTTGCCGGTGGCGTGGTAGACCGCGCTCGCGACCGCCGCGGCGGTCCCGACATTGCCGAGTTCGCCCAAACCCTTGACGCCGGCCGGGTTCACCTCGTGGTCAATCTCCGGAACCAGTATCACTTCCAGCTGCTTCACGTCGGCGTTGACCGGCACGAGATAGTCCTGCAGGTCGCGATTGACGTAGCGCGCATGACGCTTGTCGATTTCCGTCGCCTCGTGCAAGGCTTGGCCGATGCCCCAGATCATGCCGCCCATCAGCTGGCTGCGAGCGGTGCGGGTGTTCATGATGCGCCCGGCGACAAAGGCGCCGACGATGCGCGGGACGCGGATCTCGCGCGTATGGCTGTTGATGCGCACCTCGACGAATTCCGCGCCAAAGGCGTATTTCACCGAATCCTTGTCCTGGTCGCCGCCGTGGAACTCCGATTGCCCGGCATAGAGCTTCTTCAGCGCCTCCGGTGACGATCCCTTTGGCGCGAATTCGGCATATTCCTCGATCGCACCGATCTGCATCGTCTTGAAAACATCCGACAGCTTGGCCGATTTGCCGTTGTCCGCGACGATTTTCTCTTGGCTCATTTCAAGCTTGGCGTTGCCGGACCCGGCCAGCGGCCCGGCTTCGGCGACGGCCGCGGCGAAGAGCTTTGCGCGGACGGCATCGCAGGCCTTCAGCACCGCCGAGCACACGCTTGCCGTCGAAATCGACCCGCCGGACACCGGTGCCGGCGGCAAGGCGCTGTCGCCCATTTCGACGCTGATCTTGTCCATTTCTATCCCGAGCCGTTCGGCTGCCATCTGCGCTGCCACCGTGCGCACGCCGGTGCCGATCTCATGCGAGCCGCATTGGACGCGAACCTCGCCGTCAGTGGTCAGGCGGACGCGGGCGGCGCATGGCGCAGCCGCCGTCGGATAGATTGCGGTGGCGCAGCCCATGCCGACCAGCCAGTCGCCGTCACGCATCGAGCCAACCGCGGCCTCGCGCTTGGACCAGCCGAAGGCCTCGGCGGCCTGGTCGTAGCATTTCACGAGCGAGCGGCTGGAGAAGGGCTTGCCGCCGATCGGCTCCTTCTGCGGCTCGTTGACGCGGCGGAACTCGACCGGGTCCATGCCGAGCGCCACCGCCATCTCGTCCATGGCATTTTCCAGCGCATAGACATAGGGCGTCTCCGGCGGCGAACGCATGTAGCCAGGCGTATTGCGGTCGGCATGCACCAGCGAGACGTGGGTCAGCACCGAGCCGTAATCGTACATGCGTCCGGTGGCCGAAGTGCCACCGACGACATAGGGATCGGGCCGCGACGTGACTTCCCAGCCTTCGTGTGCAAAGGCGGTGATGCGGCCGTCCTGGTTTGCGCCGATGCGGATGCGGTGCCGGGTCTCCGCCCTGTAGGTCTGCGTGCCGTACGCCTGAATGCGGCTGACGACGCAGCGCACCGGCCGGCCGACGCGGCGGGCCGCAACGGCAACGATCGCCGTGCGGGCCGTCATCGGCCCCTTGGAGCCGAAGGCGCCGCCGACATAGGGACTGACGATCCGCACATTGGCCGGATCGATCTTCAACTGCCGGGCGAGCTCGGCCTTCCAGCCGGTGACGTTCTGGCTCGGTTCATAGACCGTGAGCTGATCGCCCTGCCAGACCGCCGTCGTCGAGAACAGCTCGATCGGGTTGTGGTGCTGGGTCGGCGTCGAATATTTCTCGTCGATCTTCACTGCGGCTGCGGCATAGGCAGCATCGAAGTCGCCGGCTTTGACGTCCTCCTTGAACAACGGACTCTTGCCGGCGGCCGGCTCCATCTCCGTTCCCCTGGAATCGAAGCCGGCGCTGGGCGTCTCTTCGGCGTAGTCGGCGCGGATCAGCGCCGCGGCTTCCTCGGCCGCCTCGAATGTTTCAGCCACCACCAGCGCGATGATCTGGCCGTCGTGGAAAATGGCCTTGTCATGCAGCGGCGCGATCGAACTTGCACCGGTGTTGCCGAATTTCGGCTTGTCGATGCCGTCCATGTCGCCGACGCTGACGATATCGAGAACGCCGGGCACCTTACGCGCCCTTTCGAGCCGGACGGCGGTGATGCTGCCCTTGGCGATGCTGCTGGTAGCAAGTGCGCCATAGGCCATATTGGCGGTTGGAAGATCAGCCGAATAGCCGGCCTGTCCGGTGACCTTCAGGCGGGCATCGATGCGCGGAACGGGATTTCCCATGTTCTCTTTCGGCGCGGGAGCAGCTTGGTTCATGGGTCAGACCTTCATGTCGCGCGTTTCGAGCAGTGCCCGCACAAGCGTGCGCTTGCCGAGCGGTATCTTGAACGCATTGTGTTCGCGCGGTTTCGCCTCGGCGAACGCGGCTTCGGCGGCAGCTTCGGCCGCCTCATCGTCGAGTGCCTTGCCGCTCAGTGCTTCCTCGGCCGCCTTGGCCCGCCATGGCACGGTTGCCACGCCGCCAAGCGCAATGCGCGCCTGGCTGACGGTGTCGCCGTCCATATCCAGAGCCACGGCCGCCGAGGCCAGCGCGAACGCATAGGACTCGCGGTCGCGGATCTTCAGGTAGCGTGAGCGGCGGCTCCAGGCGCCAAGCGGCACCTCGATGGCCGTGATCACCTCGTCGGAGGCCAGTTCGGTCTCAACGTTGGGCGTATCTCCCGGCAGGCGATGTAGCCTCGAAAACGCTATCTTGCGCATACCGCGCCTTGCCTCCACCTCGACCGTCGCGCCGAGCGCGATCAGCGCTTGGGCGAAATCGCCGTGGTAGGTGGCGATGCAGGCGTTGCTGGTGCCAAGGACCGCATGTTGCCGGTTGAAGCCTTCCATGGCCGCGCAGCCGGAGCCCGGCTCGCGCTTGTTGCATGGCCAGGACGTCTCGCGAAAATACTCGCACCGCGTCCGCTGCAACACATTGCCGGCCAGGCTCGCCATGTTGCGGATCTGGCCGCTGGCGGCGAACTTCAGGCTTTCGGCAAGCATCGGGCAAAGGCGCTTGATCTCGCCTGTGTCAGCAGCCTCGCCCATGCGGACCAGCGCGCCGAAGCGGATGCTGTCGTCGCCGACCTCGATCTGCCGCAGGGCCCTGTCACCGAGACCATTGAGATCGACCAGCCGTTCCGGCCGGGCCACGCCAAGCTTCATGTAGTCGGCCAGATTGGTGCCGCCGGCGATGAATTGCGCGGCGGCCTCGGTCGGCGGAACACCCTCTGCGGCAAAACGGGAAGCAATGGCGGCCGCCGCGGACACGCTGGCCGGTCTCTCGTAAACGAAGGGGCGCATCTCAGGCTTTCCTTGTTTCGTCCCGGGCCTGCACGATGGCCGCGACTATGTTGGGGTAGGCAGCGCAGCGGCAGAGATTACCGCTCATATACTCGCGGATATCGTCCTCGGAGCCGGCATGGCCTTCGTTGATGCAACCGATGGCGGACATGATCTGGCCGGGCGTGCAGTACCCGCATTGGAAGGCGTCATTGTCGATGAAGGCCTGCTGCATCGGATGCAGATTGCCGTCGGCGGAAGCGAGCCCTTCCACCGTGGTGATCTCATGGCCCTTGTTCATCACGGCGAAGCTCAGGCACGACAGCACCCGCTTGCCGTCGACAAGAACGGTGCAGGCCCCGCACTGGCCATGGTCGCAGCCTTTCTTGGTACCCGTCAGGCCGACATGGTCGCGCAGCGCGTCGAGCAGGCTGGTGCGATTGTCGAGGGCGAGATTGTAGGGCTGCTTGTTGATGCGCAGTGAAATCGCCGACAGATCGCGCGGCTCGGCCGAAGCGGCAGGTTGCGGGGCGGCGGCTTTTGCCGACGTGGCCATGAGCGGCCCTGCCGCAGCCGCCGAAACGGATCCGGTCATGAAACTGCGTCGGCTCAGGCTGGCAAGAGGGGTTTCGGACATGGCTGGCTCCCGGCTGGCTGGGTCTCAAGCCGGCCGAACCAGTCACGCAAGGCAAGGTTCCTCCGCCTCACGTGGCTGTGATCCTATGTTCATCCGAACCGTGCCGGGGAACTCTCGAGCCGGCTTGCCGTTCAACCCCGATCGGACAGAACCGAAATGGCGTCTGGAGCGAGATCATGAAGTCACAGATTGTTGCCGAAAGCGCCGGCCAAAGAACGTTCGTCGTTGTGCTTGATCCCGGCGAAGAGGCGTTTGCGCAGCTGACCTCGTTTGCGGCCGACCACGGCGTTGGCAGCGCGTCGCTGAGCGCGCTCGGCGCTTTCGAAAGGGCAACTGTCGGCTGGTTCGACCCTAGGGAAAGGACCTACCGGAAAATTCCCATCCGGGAACAGTGCGAGGTGCTGAGCGCGATTGGCGATGTTGCCATCGGCGACGACGGCAAGCCCAGCCTGCACGTCCATGCCGTGCTCGGATTGAGCGACGGCAGCACAAGGGGCGGCCATCTGCTGGACGCCATCGTTCGCCCGACGCTCGAGGTCACGCTGGTGGAAACGCCTGGACATCTGCGCCGCAGGCACCGTCCCGAGCTCGGTGTCGCGTTGATCGACCTGGAGGCTTGATCCGAGCCGATCACTTCGTTGATTTAACTGCGGTCGTTTCGGGGGCGACTTCCCAACCGAAGACGCTGCGGCCGCCGAGCAGATGCGATTGCTCGAACTCCCCGGCGACGATTTCCTTCAGGCTCGGCCCGGTGGCATAGCGCTCGACTTGCCGCGACTGGTCGTCCAGCCGCCGCAAGGCGCCGACCTCTTCCTCACGGCCGAGCCTGGCCTTCTGGACAGCCGACTTCAGCACGCCGATCGTCTCGTCATAGACCTTCAACGGCACAGGGAACGGATGCCTGTCCTTGCCGCCATGCGCCAGCGAGAAACGTCCTGGATCGGAAAAACGGCATGGCGCGCCATGCACGACTTCGGCGACCAGCGCCAGCGCCCGCACCGTGCGCGCGCCGACATTGGGCACCAGGAGAAGGCCGGCGAAATCCGCCGGGCCGCGCTCGGCCGCCGCCGCGATGTTGCCGTGCAGGCGGCGCATGACGACATCGCTTTCGCGTACATCGTGGTGCGCCGGCATCACCAGATGCGGCAGCAGCTTCTGTGCCGGCTCCGGCACTGGCGCCGAACCCCGCTCCAAAGCGGCAAGCTCCCTCACGATGCGATCCGGTCCAAGATCGTGCAGAAGGTCCAGTTGTCCCTGGCGCGACGCTTCGGCGCGGCGGTCTGTCAGGTTGACGATCTCGCCCTGGTTGGCGCCTTCGATGGCGGCATGCGGCTGGTCGACAAAGCTCTTCAGGCCCTCCGACAGCCAGTGATAGCGGCGCGCCACCTTGCTGTCGCCGTTCATGCCTTGCTGCACCACCACCCACTTGCCGTCATCGGTGACGATGAAGCCGTGCAGATAGAGATCGAAACCGTCCTGGACCGCGGCGCTGTCCACCTTGGCGACAAGCCGGCTGGCAGTCGCCAGGCCCTGCCCGTCGAGGCCGACACGCTCGCCGATCAGGGCAAGCTCGTGCGGGGTCTTGCGCGAATGCGCGCCGCGGCCGCCGCAAACGTGAATGCCGAGCTCGCTGGAAAGCGGCGACAGGCCGCGCTTCAAGGCACCGACGACGCTGGTGGTGATGCCGGAGGAGTGCCAGTCCATCCCCATCACGGCGCCAAAAGACTGGAACCAGAACGGATGCGCCAGCCGGCGCAGCAATTCATCGCGGCCGTAATGGTGGATGATCGCCTCGCACATGACCGCGCCAAGCCGCGTCATGCGGTCGCCGAGCCATTTCGGCACGCGCCCGCCGTGAAGTGGAAGGTCAGCACTTCCCGATCGCTGTGCCACGCTCTTTTGCTTGCTCCTTGAGTCCTGCCTCGACAGATAGGTATCGAAAGTGCCGCGAAGAAGCGATGGCCTGATTCAGGCCGCGATCGTTGCGAGCCGCTAGAGCTGTTCCAGGAAAAGTGTGAAACGGTTTTCCGTCCGGAATTGCGCAGAAACAAAGCGATAGAGCGGTTCGGCGTTTCCGTGAAATGATGAACCGCTTGTCTTATGATTTTCCGTCGTTTCGAGGCCAAAGTGGGTTGCCGCCTGCGGGCCTTCCACACCCCCCGGGCGGGGGGAGGGTGGGTTGGATGTACCCGGGGGCTGTGTGGGCCCGGCGA
>NZ_JAMYPA010000021.1:0-106419 GCF_040320105.1 Mesorhizobium sp. M0778
CAACATTTATATTCTGCGGGTCAACAAGATGCTGTGACTGTGTGCATTGGCCGCCTGAGCACCGCCGTGTGGCCGCCGCGCCGCTAAACACGGGGGCTGCGCGGCGGACACGCCGACGTCACAGCTACTGCCACGCCATTTTTGCAGAACTTGACGCACACAACTTGGAAACGGCCGCGGGGTTTTGGTGAGGCGGTGGTTGCAGTGGTTATTGCGTGACTTGCCCGTGGCGACCGGGTCGAACACGCCAATCACGGCGCCGCAACCTCGGCAGCAGCCGACGCGAGCCCTGACTGGAGGATTCCGCTAGAACGCCGCGGCCATGGGCATTGCGATCTTGTTGGGGATCTGGATGTCGATCTCCAATCTCGACGTCGTTTCGCCGTGATCCATGCTCACCTGCAGGAAATCCTGGTCGACCTGAACATGCCGGGCGATCACCGCCATGATCTCCTCGCGCAACACGGAGACGAGATCGGGCTGGTTGCGGCTTCGACGCTCGTAAGCCAACAGCAGTTGCAAGCGCTCGCGCGCCACGGGCGCGCTGCCGCGGCGCTTGAAGATATCGAGCAGGTTCATGCTGCCCTCCTTCCCAACAGCCGGTCGAGGAGGCCCCTCCGCTCGAAAGGCAGAACGACCGGCAGGTCCTCGCCCTCGAGTCTTCTTGCCGCGTCGATATAGGCGCGTGCGGCGGGGTTGGTGTTTTCGCTGAGCGTAACCGGCGCGCCCACATTGGATGCGCGCAGCACGTCCTGGCTCTCGGGAATTATTCCCAGCAGAGGCGTGGACAGGATCTCGAGAACGTCATCAATGCTGAGCATCTCGCCGCGGGCAGCGCGGGCAGCGTCATAGCGCGTGACGAGGACGTGTTTGGCAATCGATTCACCTTGCTCGGCTTTCATCGTCCTGGAGTCGAGCAGGCCGATAATGCGATCGGAATCGCGGACCGAGCTCACTTCCGGGTTGGTCACGATTACCGCCTCGTCGGCAAAGCGCATGGCAAGTTGCGCGCCGCGCTCTATGCCGGCGGGGCTGTCGCAGAAGACGTAGTCGAAAACCGATCGCAGCTTGTCGATGACATCGGCGACGCCTTCCTCGGTGAGGGCATCCTTGTCGCGCGTTTGCGAGGCCGGCAGCAGGAACAGCGTGTCGAGCCGCTTGTCACGGATCAGCGCCTGCGAAAGCTTGGCAGTTCCCTGAATGACGTTGACGATATCGAAAACCACGCGCCGCTCGGCGCCCATGATCAGATCGAGATTGCGCAGGCCGACATCGAAGTCGACGAGGGCCACCCGCTTGCCGGTTTTCGCGACCGCCGCGCCGAGAGCGGCCGTCGAGGTCGTCTTGCCGACACCCCCTTTGCCGGATGTGACAACCACTACCTTGCCCATATTTGTGCCTCCAATGTTGTTAGTTGAGCGGTGCGACGCAAAGTGCGCCGTCCTCGAGAAAGGCCTGTACCGGCCTTCCTCGCGAGGAGGCGTCCATCTCCTCGGCGGTGCGGTACCAGCCGTCTACCGCCAGAAGTTCGGCTTCATTTTTCCGGCAAAAGATACGAGCCGCAGAATTTCCCGTGGCGCCGGCGAACGCACGCCCACGCAGCGTGCCGTAGACGTGGATCGACCCCCCGGCGATGATTTCGGAACCGGAACTGACGGAGCCGACAATGACCACATCGCCATCGGGGTGAAAGATCGACTGGCCGGAGCGGATCGGTGCCTTGATCATCAATGAGTTCGGCGCCTCCGGCTCTTCCGTCTTGGCCTCAGCGGCGGCTTTTGGGTCCGGCTGCACGTAAAGCGCGTCAGCGGTGGCCTCCTTGGCGCCAACGAGGAGCGGCGGCAGATCAGCATCGAGACCAACATTGCCGTCCGCCTCGATCGCGTAGATGCGAATCCCGCGCTCCGCGAGCTGTGAGACCAGATCTTCGATCTCGCCCGCCTCGGGCTTGAGCATATTCAGGTCGAGCACGACCGGGCGACCGGCAAAGAAGCCGGGAGAGTTTTCGGTCCAGTGATCCAGGCTTTGCAGCCATTCCCCCAACGGGGCCTCAGGGGTGAGGGTGAAGGCTACAAACGAGCGCGCTCGAAAGCGTATGGACTTGTTTTGGATGGGAGCGACGCAGGTCACAGAGGCGACTCCTTACTGATTGGTTAAGGCTAGCCCGGCATGGTTAACGAACAGTTAATGGCGGCCTTCCGAGGCTTCCATTCTTGCTGTTTCGGAGCGCACCGACGGTCGATCTGATTGGACCCTGGAGACCCTCGCCGTTGCCGAAGACCGGCCGATGGGCGGAAATGAGGCGTTGCGACGGTGCGGAGGTGCCATTCGACCTCCGCACCGCAATCGCCATGGCACTTTTGTCAGTTACCCATCATCTGCTTGGCGTTTTCCGGCGTGATCGCCGTCGTTGCAACTGTGACCGTCGGCTCGACGGATGTGGCGCAATCGAGAAGAACCGACTTTGCCATATCGATCGCCTCCTTGGCGCCCGTCGGATAAGTGAAGGTTGCAGCCCATTCGCCTTCGGCAACGGCCCGGATGCCGCCGGCAGGACCTGGCAATCCGTCGGTGCCGATGATCTTGATCTGCCCTTCCTTGCCGGCGCCCTTGGCGGCAAGGCGCGCTCCGGCGGCCATCATGTCGTTGCTGGCGTAGACCATCTTGATATCGGGATTGGCCTGCAGCATGGCTGCGAACGCCGTCTGTGCCTTGTCCGGCAGCCAGTCCGCCGCCTGCTCAGCGACGACCTTGATCTTGTCGTTCTCCTTGACGCCGTCCTTGAAGCCGTTGAGCCGTTCCACGGCAGGGGTCGAACTGGGCAGCCCTTCCAGAACGGCAACTTCACCGCCGTCAGGAAGCAGTTTCGTGGCGGTGTATTTGCCGGCTTCGAAGGCGATCTTGTAATTGTCGCCGCCAATAAAAGCCGTGTAGTCCTTGCCCGGATCGCCAACCGTCTTGCGGTCGAGCTCGATGACGGGGATGCCGGCCTCCATGGCCCGCTTCACCGCCGGCGTCAGCGGCGATGCTTCGAAGGGCGATATCAGCAGCAGGTCGACCTTCTGGGTGATGAAATTGTCGACCTGTGAGGTCTGGGTGTTCACGCTGCCGGCGCCATCGGCGATCTGCAAGGTGAACTGGGACACTGCCTTGGCGGCGGCGGTGAGTTCGTCATTGACGTGCTGGCGATACGGCTCGGCATTGTTGGCCTGAGAAAAGCCGATTACGAATTCGCCGGTCTTGGAGCAAGCCTTGACCAATGGTTCCGCAGCTTGAGCCCCTCCGGCGGCTGCGAGAAAGGTCCCGGCAAGCAGACACGTTTGCCAGGCCCTTTGTCTGCTATTGCGTGTGCTCCTGATAACCATGGTTGTTTCCTTCCTGTCGATGCCCTTGGCTCGACTGTTGGTTTGCTGAGCTTCACTCTCCCGACGCCGGGTAAGCTGGCGTTCAGGGGTCTTCCAATGTCGCCCACTTAACGGACCAGACCTTCGCGGCGACGGACGAGGGACTGAAGAACCGCCGCCAGGATGATGATCGCGGCTGTCGCGAGCAATTGCAGGGCGGGTGTGATGTTGTTGAGTTGCAGGACGTTGGCGAGCGCGCCGAGCATGATCGTGCCGGCGACCGTGCCGACCATCGATCCGGCTCCACCGAACAGGCTGGTACCGCCGATGACGACCGCGGCGATGGCGGTAAGTTCGTACCCGGCGCCGTCATTGGCACTGCCGAAGTTGAACTGCCCTGCATGGACGATGCCGGCGAGAGCGGCCGCGAAGCCGGTGATCGCATAGACGGTGATCTTGACGGCGGACACCGGAACGCCCGAGAGGCGCGCCGCCCGCTCATTGCCGCCGACGGCAAAGACATAGCGGCCAAAGCGGGTCGTGTTGAGAACCACTGTGGCGATCGCCGCAAAAGCGATGAAGACGATGGTTGCCACCGGCACCACATTGTTGAACAAGCGCTCGCCCAGAATGGCAAATACCGGAGGGGCAAGCCCGGGTCCGTCGCCATAGGAGATGTTGATGTACTCGTTGCCCGAGACGACCAGGGCCAGACCGCGCGCGGCCTGAAGGCCCGCGAGGGTGACGATGAAGGGCTCAAGGCGGAAGCGCGTCGAGATCGAGCCCTGAACGGCACCGAAGACCACGCCGGCAAGAAGCACGGCAAGAATCGTCGGCACGAGGCCAACACCGCCATTGATCATCATCGTAGCCGTGACGACACTGGCCAGGCCAAGCAAAGCGCCAACCGAGAGGTCGATCCCCGCAGTGATGATGACGAAAGTCATGCCGATCGCGATGATGCCGGTCTCGGACACGGCGCGTACGATGTTGGCGATGTTGTCCGGGGCGATGAACAGTATCTGTCCGTGCCGGCGCGGCGAGAAGATGATGCCGCCGATCACGACGACCACCAAGCCGATCAGGCTCTGGAAGCGGACGATGAGTGCAAGCGGATCGCGCCGCTTCTGAGCTGTCTTGCCGCTCGGCAGTTCGGTATCCGCCGTGCTGGTGTCGGACATCAGGAGGCCTTTCCGGTTGCGGCGGCAAGCACCGTGTGTTCATCGACGCCGCGCTCGAATTCCGCCACGTTGCGGCCCTCCCGAAGAACCACGATGCGATCGCATAGGCCAATCAGCTCAGGCATTTCGCTCGAGGCGACGAGTATGCCGAGGCCTTGCGATGCCAGATCGCGAAGCCTGGCATAGATTTCCGCCTTGGCGCCGACGTCGACGCCACGCGTCGGTTCATCCAGCAACAGCAGCCGCGGATTGCCGAGGATCTCCTTGGCGAGCACCACCTTCTGCTGGTTGCCGCCCGACAGCGCGCCGACCGGGATGGCCGCATTGCGCGGTCGTATGTCGAATTGGCCGAACGAGCGCGCCACAGCGGCTGCTTCGCGTGCAATCGACATGAAGCCGCGCGGTGAGATTCGTCGCAGCACCGACATGACCAGGTTGCGGCCGACCGTCGTACGCAGCATCAGTCCGCTTCCTCGCCTGTCGTCGGTGACGAAGGCGACGCCGGCCCTGCGCGCAGCTCTGATGGACTCGAGGCGCACCGGGCGATCGTCGACCTCGACGGTGCCGGCCCAACGGCCTGCCAGGCCGGTGCCATAGAGCGCGCTGAGCAACTCGGTACGGCCGGCACCCATGACGCCCGCCAGCCCGACAATTTCGCCCTCATGCACGTCGAGCGAAACGTTTTGGGGAACCTGCCAGCCGGCGCTGGCTCGAGCGGGATGGAAACGGGCGTCCTTGAGATGAAGGAGCCGGCGACCTACCGTGCGTGTGCGTTTCGGGTAAAGGTCCTCCAGAGGCCGGCCGACGAGAAGGCTGACCAGTTCGGCCTGTGGTGCGTCCGGGGCTGTCGTCCCGGCCACGCGGCCATCGCGCATCACCGTTACCCGGTCCGCAACTTGGGGAACCTCCTCAAGCCGATGCGAGATGTAGATGATGCCCACGCCGGTGGCACTGAGCTTGCGCATGATGGTGAAGAGCCTGTCCACCTCGCTGACCGTCAGGGCCGCCGTCGGCTCGTCCATGATCAGGACACGCGATGCATAGGACAGTGCCTTGACGATCGCCACGACCTGACGATGCCCGATCGACAGTTCGCCGACGGGCCGTTCGACATCGATGTCCAACTCGATGGCGGTCAGCCGGGTGCGGGCTTCTTCGCGCATCCTTGCGACATCGAGAAAACCGCCGGGCTTCACCAACTCGCGACCGAGGAAAAGATTGGCCGCGACATCGAGGCCAGGCACGAGATCGAGTTCCTGGAAGATCGTGGCGATGCCGGCGGCCTGCGCTTCGCGCGGATTGGCAAAATGCACCGGTGCGCCATCGATCGTGATCGTTCCTTCGTCAGGGGCGTGCACACCGGACAGGATGTTCATCAATGTCGACTTGCCAGCGCCGTTCTCGCCCAGCAGGGCATGGATCTCGCCCACGCGCAGTTCGAAATCGACGCCGCGCAAAGCGTGAACGCCACCGAAACGTTTAACGACGCCATTCATGGTCAGAAGCGGCGAAGTCATGCCGGTCTTCCGCAGGATGCGCGCAGGCGCAGCGTTGGCTCAAGGCGAACCGTGCGTCGTTGGCCATCTGGAAGTCCAATCCGCTCAATCAGCAACGCGGCTGCCTGCCGGCCCAAATCCTCGCAGGGCTGTTCGACCAGCGTCAGTCGCGGCTCGAAGTAATCGGCCCATTCGAAATCGTCGAAGCCGACCACCGATATGTCCCTGGGGACAGCGAGCCCTCGCTCACGGACCGCGCGCATCACGCCTATCGTCGACAGATTGTTGCCGGTCACCAGGGCAGTCGGAGGCACCAGCAGCGACAACAGCGCATGGGCGGCGGTGCTCGCACTGGCGGTGGTCGCGTTTCCCGTCACGACGTAGTCCGGCACAAACTCCAGGCCGTTGGCCTCCAGTGCCGCGCGAAATCCGTTCATGCGCTCCAGCGTGGTGGCAAATCCCCGCTGTCCGGCAACAAAACCGATGCGGCGATGTCCGAAGGACACGACGTGGTCGATCAGCGCGCGGATGGCCTCGAAATTCTCGACACCGACCTGATCAAAGCGATCGTCAGGTAGTCGGTCGATCAAGACGCAGGGCAGGGACCGTTCCGAGAGATATCGCAATGCAGCTTGCGGCGCGGCAGAGGGCGCCAGGATGATCCCGTCGACGCGTCGCTGGTGCAGTGCCTGGACGACAGCCAGTTCCTTGTCGGGATCGTCCTGCGTATCCGACAGGAACACCATGAGGCCAAGGCGCGCGCACTCGGTCTCGACGGCGCAGATGATGTCGCTGAAATAGGGGTTTGAGATCGCCGAAATCGCCAGGCCGACACTGCTCGTCGAGGCCAGCTTTAGCGAGCGTGCGACACTGTTGGGCATATAGCCGAGAGCAGCGATCGCCTCGCTCACCGATCTGGCAGTGGCCGGGGAGACATAGCGGGTTTGATTGACGACGTGTGAAACGGTCGACACCGACACGCCTGCCCTGCGAGCGACCTCGACGATCGTCGTCATCGCGGAGCTGTCGCGCTCGACGTGGTGACGGGCAAGCGCACGCACGCTCCTCCTCGAATCTTGCGTTTCCCAGTCTCACAATCTTTGAATCCGCCTGGGCGGCCGTTGTGACTTTCCGAAAGCTAGCGCCATCGAAACGTTTGCGCAACCGGTTTTCTGGCTTGATGTGACTTGCTTGCGCCGAAATCAGCCAGGACTTCCGTGCCGGCCATCAGCTGCGGCTGGATGCCACCGCGATCTGTTGGCCGGGCGCGACAACTAGAGCAAGGCTTCGTACCGATCGCCAATCGTGTCGACTGTGAAATCCGCCGCCCGGCTTTTCAGGACGGCAGCAGGGGTGGGGTGGTCCAGCATCTCGGCCATCGCCTTCGCCAGGGCTGCGGCGTCACCGACCGGCACCAAGGTGCCGAAACGGCCGTCACCGAGTATCTCGCGCGGGCCATGCGGAGCATCGGTGGAGATTACCGGGACACCGGCAGCCATGGCCTCGACCAACACGTTGCCAAAGCCTTCGCTGGTGGATGTAAGGACGAACAGATCGGCTGCGGCATAACAGGCTGCCGGATCGTTGACGTAGCCGGCAAAGAGCACTTCCCCGCCTATGCCGGTACCTTCGGCATAGGCGTGCAATTCGGCAGCCAGCGGACCTTCGCCGAAGATGACAAGCCGGGCAGGGCGGCCGGCGCGCAGGGCAGCGAAGGCCCGCAGCAAAGTCCGGTGGTCCTTGACCGGCACCAGGCGCCCGGCGGTGGCGATGACCGGGCCATATCCCATCGCTGCCAATTTTGCCTGCCAGGCATAGGAAGTCCCCTGCGGTGCTTCAGCCGGCGGCAGCGGGTTGCTGATGACCACGACCTTGGATTCGGGGAAGCCGCGGGCGATGATGTCACGGCCGACACCCGCCGAAACGGCGATGGCTTTGGTCGCGCGCGCTGCAACCAGCGCGGAAAGCCAGATCGCCAGCCTCGCGCCGAGGCCGCTCGCAGGCAGCGAGGCGGCGGCGTGGAAGCTTGGAAAGAATTTTGCGCGGCTTCTGGCCAACATGAGTGACAGCGCCATGACCAGATTGGCGAATTCCGGGGCACTATAGACCGCATCAGGATCAAGGCGGCGGAACAAATTTGCGCTTCGCACGATGCCTTTTAGCGTCGCCGACTTGGCGTAACCCTCGCCGCGCAAGAGAAGGCCGAAGTCGACCAGATGCACGGCGGCGGAGCGCAGCGCCGCGTTAGGCCCTTGCGCGTTCCAGGTAAAAAGCGTGACCTCGTGGCCACGCGACGCCATTTCATTTGCCATCAGGACGAAGACACGCTCGGCGCCGCCGCCTCGCAGGCTGGCGATGTGGAAAACGATGCGCTTCGCCATGCCTTGCTTCAGGCTCGGCTGGCAGCAAGGTCTGATCTGTTCGGCGGCCGGCGCATGTCGCGGATAATGCCCATGCCAATGGCCAGCAGCATGCCCAGGGCAAAGCCTGCGAACGCTCCTGCGCCTGCCACCAGGGCAGTGCGCGGGGGCCATGAGCGCCCTGGCGGGGGCACCGCGGTCGAAATCACCTGTACGTTTGTGGTGTCGATCTGCTCGCGCTCACTGATTTGGCGCGCACGTGACAGAAAGCTCTCATAGACCGCTCTCTTCGAGGCCGCATCGCGTTCAAGCTCACGCAGGGCGACTTCGGACTCGCTGTCGGTGAAAACGTTGCTCTTCAGATCGTTCATCCTGGCGTTGAGAGAGGCCAACGAGGCCCTGGCCTTGTCCAGGCTGGACTTTGCCGTTCCGACGGTGCGGGAGAACTCGGCTCGGAGTTGCGAGTTGACGGTCTCGAGCTCCGTCCTCAGCCTGACAATCGTCGGGTGGCGCGGACCGAAGGTCATCGACTGTGAGTCGATCTGCTGTCGCAGGCTGTTTGACCTGTCGCGCAGCGCCGCGAGCGCTTCCGAAACCGTGGGGTCGGGATTGGCCCCATTTATACCGGAGGCAACCAGGGCGTCGTAGCTTGCCTGCGCGGCGATCACGCGCGATTGCGCATCGACGATTTCGCCGTTGAGCTGCGTCATCGTCTGCGAACTGACGAGCTGGCCATTGCTGGAGGACAGGTTGTGGCTGCGCCTGTAGCTCTCGACCTTCTCTTCGGCTGCCTGGACGTCGCTCTTGAGTTGGCCAAGCCGGCTGTCGAGGGCAGCCGCGGCACGGCCGGCACCGGCAGCTTCGGCCTTGGCCAGTTCTTCCTGGAAGTTTTTGACTATGGCCTGCGAGATCAGGATCGCTTTGGCAGTGGTTTCCGCGGATACCGAGAGGGTTGTGACAAACGAGGTTGGGTCCGCAGCGGCGTTTACCCGGTCCGCCAGGTTCTTCAAGGCGATAAGCTTCGGGTCGGGCTTCGCCACCGCGCCAGACGTAGACGTGCTCCGGTCTGGATCGAAAAACTCTGGATCGTGAGTCAGATTCAGTTCGTCCACCACACGGGAAAGCACGTTGCCCGAGGTCAAGATGCGCTGCTTGCTGCGTGTGTTGAGCAGCTGGCTATCGACCTGGCCCGGTTGTGAGTAGAGGTCGTTTTCCACAACCTGCAAATTGGAGGGGTTGATGAGTACCTCTGTCGTGACGGTGTAACGCTGCTTGCTCAGCAATGCATAGGCGCCGCCGACAATGCCGCCGATTACCGCCAGCATGAACGCCAGGGCGAGACCGGCCCGCAGCCAGACGAACAGGCGTCGAAAATCGAGCTCGAGGAAATCGCCGATCTTGTCCAGGGTCACCGTCGCGACAGGCTCGGATGGTTGCGGCGTCACCGGTGCGGAGCTGCGCGCCGCGACTGGGTCATGCTGTTGCAGCATCGCCCTGCGCCGCGCATTGGCGATACGCTCGAACGCACTGTTATTGGAAGCCGTCGCGGAGATCGGGGGTGTGCCGGAACCGGCAGACATGGTGACAACCCTTGTTAAATCGTTACGCTTGGCCTGCTCTACAGAAACATCGTTAATATCTTATTTTCCAAGCTGGCCCATTTTGCCGTTCATCCCCCCTTCCGTCCGGCGGACGTTGAAGGGATTCGTTGCCCAGAATTTGGCGCGCATTCTTGCCGTCGCCCGATTTGCGTCCGCAACCGGTGAGTGATTTTCATGAAATCGGTAACGCGCACTTAACGGCGCGGTTGTATTGAAAAGATGGCAATGCCTTTTGAATGACATCTGAAGCACTGACCGCGACCTGCAGGATGGCGTCAGTCGCCTGCAATTGCAGGAGAGGAACGTGACGAAATTCTATTCGGTCCAGTATCTTCGCGCCTGCGCCGCTTTGTTGGTTCTGTTCGCGCACGCTTTTTCCTACCAGATCGGCATAGATAATCCGATTATCGTGACTGCGGGCCGCCTTGGTGTCATTCTGTTCTTCGTCATTAGCGGATTCATAATGGTCTATATTACGGGGAGCGGTCCCTTCTCTGCTCCAACCTTCCTGAAACGCCGAGCGATCCGGATCATCCCCCTCTACTGGCTTTTCACAAGCGTCGCCGCACTTCTGGCAGCTCTTGCACCAAGTCTCTTCCAGAAGACCGTCTTTACGTGGCCCCATTATCTCCAGTCGCTGTTCTTCGTTGTCCACCAAGCGCCCGAACGAGATGGCGTCAGCCCAATTTTGTCACTCGGCTGGACGCTCAATTATGAGGCCTATTTCTATATCGCATTCGCGGTGCTCGCATTCCTATCGGTGACCGCGCGCGCATTTGTGTTGACGGTCTTTTTCATTGCGATGTGGCTGGCCGGGCTGTTGATAGCTCCCACCAACCCTGTTCTCCAGTTCTATCTGAACGCTTCGCCGGTGGCCTTCGTCGTCGGCATGTGGATAGGCCGGCGCTATCTGGACGGCGGCTTTGCTTCCGACACACGCCATGTCTGGCTACTCGGCCCTATGGCCGCTGCAGGCGTGTTGCTTGCATTCGTCGATGACGGCACGCCGCTGATGAGCCAGATCAGCTTCGCGGGGCAGGTAATGTGGGCCGCCAGCCTGCTTCACCTTGGCCTCATTCTGGAACCGAAACTGAAGCACTGGAGCCTGCTCGAAGAGCTCGGCAACGCCTCCTACGCGCTTTACCTGTCGCATATCTTCGTGATCGGCGCCGTAGCCTACCTGGCCAGGCGCACCATCGGCTACGACCATCCGGCAACAGTGTTGCTGGTCTCGGTGGTCAGCATCGTGACTGCCTGCATAGCCAGCCTGGTGATCCACCAGATGATCGAGAAGCCGATTCTTCTCATTCTGAACGGCAGAAGGAAGGTTAGAGCCACATCGCTTCCTTACGCTGCCACGGGGAACAAATAAGGAGACCGTGCAAACGTCATCGAACTTAACGGTTGTGGCAAACGCATGGCCCGGCATATTTTGACAACACACACGCCGCATCCGTTCGGCAGTCTCTTGAATGGATCTCGTGGCCGGAATGCCGTTTGAATACCTTCACTTGGAGGGGCCATGAGCTATCCTGCTGCCGCATCGGAACGATTGTTGTCCAGCCAGGCGCGCCGTCAAAACGCGTTGTCGCTGCTGTTTTTCCTATGCGCCGCATTCGCGTTCCTGCTGCGCTTTACGGTGTCGCCGCAGGTGATGAACATGGTCGTCGACTATACGGCCCAGGGAGGCTCGTTCTACGAGAAGCTGCATTTCGGCACTTACGCGATCTTCCTGCTGCTTGCTGTCGTTCTTTTCAGCCGACCGTTTCTGCTGCAGGGCGACGAAATTGGAATATTCAAGGCGTTGATGCGCTATTCGGTGCTGATGTTCGCGCTGGTGCCTTATCTGTTCATTACCGGCCGTGCGGGCTCCTCCGGGTTCATCATCGATACCTATCTGGTGGCCGGCGCCACAGGCCTGTTGATGCTGGCATTAAACGCGGAGTCGCGGCGGGCGCTGGGCGACGTAGTGCTTGGAATGGCCATCCTGAGCGCCGTGATCGGCACTATCGAAGCGGTGACTCAACATCGATTCCTGCCTTACGGCATCAACGAACTGCAGTTCAGGCCGATCGGCCTAGCGGCCCATCCGCTGTCACTAGGCGCGCTCTGCGCCACAGTCATCGGATTCGTACCGCTGACGCGCTGGCGCATATGGGTGCGGGTGGTGGCGATTTTCGTATTGGTCGTCGGTTGTGCTGCATCGGGCGCTCGCGCCGCGCTTCTGCTCGCTGCCGGAGAAATCCTCATTCTGCTGCTGTTCGTGCCTTGGCCGGGCCTGTCGCTCAAGTATGAGCGGCAGGCCAAATTTGTCGTGCTGATGTTCACTATGACAGGCGGCGCGGTGCTTGTTGCGATGCTGTTTGCTGGCGGTCTGCTGAACCGGTTCAGCAACACCATTTTCGACCAAAATTTTATGGCGCGGGTGACGATCTACCAGGTGTTCGGACTTGTCAGCTGGAAAGACATCCTGTTTGGCATGAACGGCGACGAACTCCTGGCGATCGTCAACGAGAAGCTGCATCTGCCGTTCATCGAGAGCGCGCCGGTGGTCATCGTCATGCTCTTCGGCCTGCCCATAGCCGTGCTCTTTACGGTGCTGATATTCTGGTTCGTTTTTCGGCTGCTGCGCGGGGCGCCGCTGCCCGCATGGATAGGCATCATCACCTTCCTGCTTGCTGCGCTGTCGAACAACGCGCTCTCATCAAAATCGCCTGAAATCGCGATTATTGTGGTGTTGCTGCTTGCCTATAGGAAGCAGCCCGATAGAGGCCAGCTCGAGAGCATGCCTTCGGCCGCTGCATCCCACCCAAACCCGGCCGGGTCTCGTTAAGCACGGACCTCGGATCCGGTCAGCCGGCGCTATCCACGACCTCGACATCGCCGGCGCGATTGAGCGTGTGGATACCCGCCCGCGCCCATGCCGGCCCCGGATCGATTGGGCGGGGCAGTTCAAAACGGACGTCGAAATCATTAAGCCGATCCAGCCGCATCAACCCCAGGCCACCGCCATAGGCTCTCGAGCCGTTTTGCACCGGCAGCAGCAAGGCGTCGCCCTGACGGATGAAAGCGCCGCCCGGCCGAGTGGCCGAGTGATCGACGGCGACGGGATTGAGCGCATGCGCTACCCAAGGCCCACGCAGCGCCGTGGCGGAATAGACGGTCATCGTGTCCGACGCGCTGCCGTGACCGAACCGCTCCGTCCCCAGCAACCAGAAGCGGCCGTCGGATTCTAGCAGCGTGGCGTCGTTGAAATCCCTGTCCGCGATCAGCACCGTATCGCGTACCCAGCGATCCGGAAACTGCACGGCACGGTAGAGCACCAGTTCGCGTGCCGTAGCGCTTTCAGGAATCATGAAAATTTCGCCGGAGTGGGCGAACACCTGCGGATATGACAGGTGATGCGCTTCCTCCAGCACCAACCTCGGCACGCCGAAAACGCCGTCGTCGCCAAGTTCAGCGACGGAAATCACGCCGCGGCCGGTGGCGTAGGGGAACTCCTCGACAAAAAGATAGTGGCGGCCGTCGCGTTCGAGAACGAACGGATCGGCGTAGAATCGCTGCCCGTCATCGGCAAGCACGGTGAACGGCTTGCCATCCAGCTGTCCGGTTTCGGCGACGCCTGGACCGTCGATCAGCCGGTAAGCAACCTGCCAATAGAAGGGGCGCCGGCCACGTCGCAGTTTTTGCACGGCACGGTCGACCAATCCCCTGCCGAAAAAGGGCAGATAGTGCCGGATAAATCCGCCTTTCTGCAGGGGTGGCGCCGGGCTCTCGGCAATCGGCGCAAGTTTGCCCGTGGAAAAGCGGGCGACACATTGGGCAATCAGGGAGATCGCGCCGGCGAGCAGCTCGTTGCTGCTGCGGGACAGCCAGAGCCGATCGCTGATCATCGGCCGCGCCCTGGCGATGGCAACGCCGTCGAGGCGGGCGGTGAGTTCGGGTAGCCGCCCGCTCGCCAGTATCTCGGTCATGCCCGCGGCAAAGCTGCTGCGGCCACAAAATTCGAGCGTCAGGACAGGCGTGCCCCGTCGTGCGGCGGTAGCGGTGAGATCGACTATAAGGTCGGCGGGGCCGGTATCGCCGGACGGCAACGGCTCGGAACGGCTTGCCAGTGAGGGGCCGAAGCGCCGGCCCTCGAGCGCCAGCACATTATCCATCCCGCGCGCGTTGGCTTCAGGCGTCGGCGCGCGGCAACTCGAGACAACGTGTCCAGCCGCGCTCAACCGCACCAGAAGCTCATTTTCCCAGCGCCGGGATGCGTCGGCGTGGCCGATGATTAAAATATTAGTCAATCCAATATATTCTTTTTCAAGACTACTACCATAGACTATTTGTCAGCCCGACCTTTCACAAGAGTTAACCCGGGAGAACGCGGCCTTGGTTGTTAATCATATATTAAGAATTGAGATCACGAAGGCGTTTTCCGGCGCTATTATGGCTGTTGCGGACAATAGTCGGCATGTTTCGAGTGCTGCAGGCGGCCAGGATCAGCAATGAACGTCCTTTCACGTCCAAAACTGCCGTCCAGGCGGAAACTACTGATCGTGTTCGGCACGAGGCCGGAGGCGCTCAAATGCTTTCCGGTGGCGCGCGCCGCCCTTGCTCATCCAGGCTTCATCACCGAAATATGCATCACCGCCCAGCATCGCGAGATGGTCGACCAGGTTGTCGAACTGACCGGCCTGCCGGTGCATCACGATCTCAACATCATGCAACCCGGCCAGTCGCTGTTCGACGTGACCTCGCGCGTGCTCTTGGGCATGGCCGAGGTGCTGGACAAGGCGAAGCCCGATATCGTCATGGTACAGGGCGACACCACCACGGCGATGGCCGCGGCTCTGGCTGCCTTCTACAAGCGCATCCCGGTCGCTCATGTCGAAGCAGGATTGCGCAGCCACAACATCAACTCGCCGTTTCCTGAAGAACTGAATCGCAAGATTGCCGGCGACATCGCCACCTGGCATTTTGCGCCGACCGTTCAGGCGCGCGACAACCTCATCGCCGAAGGAAAAGCCGAAAGCACTATCTTCGTGACCGGTAACACCGTGATCGACACGCTGTTGCATTTTTCAAGCGCGATCGATGCCGACAGGTTGATGAACGCGAAGCTCGCCGCCCGTTTCCCCTTCCTCGACCCTACGAAGAAAATGATCCTCGTCACCGGCCATCGCCGCGAGAATTTCGACGGCGGCATCCAGCGCATCTGTACGGCGTTGAAAGGATTGGCGGCGCGCGGAGACGTGCAGATCGTCTACCCTGTCCATCCAAACCCCAATGTGCGCTCGGTGGTCAACGCAGAGCTGGAAGGCGTGCCGAACATCCATCTGGTCGAGCCGCAGGACTATCTGCCGTTCCTGTATCTGCAGAAGCAGAGCTATCTGGTGCTTACCGATAGCGGCGGCGTGCAGGAAGAAGCGCCTTCGCTCGGCAAGCCGGTGCTGGTGATGCGCGAGAATACCGAGCGACCCGAGGGGATCGTGGCCGGCACCGCCCGCCTCGTCGGCACCGATGTCGAGAAAATCCTGTTCAACGCCAATCGCCTGCTCGACGATCAGGCTGCCTATCGCGGCATGGCGGAACGACACAACCCATATGGCGATGGCCGGGCCAGTAACCGGATTGTTGAGGAACTGCTGCATCATGGCTGAAATCAAAACCGTTTCCGTAATCGGCATGGGCTATATCGGCCTGCCGACCTGCGCCATTTTCGCCAGCCGAGGGCTCGACGTCATTGGCGTCGATGTGAACGGAGCGGTCGTCGAGAAAGTCAATCGCGGCGAAATCCACATCGTCGAGCCGGACCTTGACGGCCTGATCCAGAAGGTCGTGGCGAACGGCAAGCTCAAGGCCTACAGCACGCCGCAGCCGGCGGATGCGTATATCATCGCCGTGCCGACCCCGATGACCCACGACCATAGGCCGGACGTGACCTACGTGCTGGCGGCGGCACGAAGCATCGCCCCGGTGCTGAAGCGGGGAGACCTTGTTGTGTTGGAATCGACATCGCCGGTCGGCACGACACGCATCATGAACGGGCTGCTTGCCGAGTTGCGGCCTGACCTCAAATTTCCTGTCCTGCATGGCGAAGACGCCGATGTGCTGGTCGCCTATTCGCCCGAGCGCGTGCTGCCGGGAAAGGTGCTGACCGAGCTGATCAATAACGATCGCTCGATCGGCGGATTGTCCCGCAAATCGTCGGAACGGACCGCGGCACTCTATTCAACCTTCGTCACCGGCGACCTGTTCATGACGACGGCCGAAAGCGCTGAGCTGGTGAAACTTACCGAGAACGCGTTCCGCGACGTCAACATCGCCTTCGCCAATGAGCTTGCCGCAGTGTGTCAGGACCTGTCGCTCAATGTCTGGGAAGTGATCGATCTCGCCAATCGGCACCCTCGCGTGAACATCCTCCAGCCGAGCCCGGGCGTTGGCGGTCACTGCATTGCGGTCGATCCATATTTTATCATCGACGCCGCACCCAACAGCACGCGGCTGATGGCTTCCGCACGCCGGATCAATTCCGAGCGGCCCATGTCGGTGGTCAGGGATATCGAGGCCTTGCTCGACCCCTCCCGCAAGCAAACGATCGCCTGTCTTGGCCTCAGCTTCAAAGCCAATATCGACGATTTGCGCGAGAGCCCGGCCGTCGAGGTGGTGAAGCTTCTGTCCGATAACCCCAATGTGAAGATCATTGCGGCTGAACCCAACACAAATGCGCTGCCGCATGAACTCGAGGGCAGGGGCATCGTGTTCACCGACGCACTTTCGGCCATCGACAAGTCCGATATCGTCGTCCTCCTGGTCGACCATCGGCAGTTCAATCTGGTAGACCCCGAAGCGCTCAAGGACAAGAAGCTCGTCGATACAAGGGGCCTATGGACCTGGCGCAAGGCACGCAAGCCCGACGCCCGTATCGAAGGCAAGAAACCAGAAGTCGCACAAGTGACGCTCGCAAGGGAGCAGGCTGCATGAACGCGCACGACCCGGCTTGGGCGCAGCATTCCCTGTTGGCATCACGGCGCCGGGAGTTCCTTGGCGCACCGATCCATGCGCTGACCATGGCCGAGACGCTGGCCATCGCCGACGAGGCGATGACCGTGCGGCGGCCGCTGCATCATGTGGTCGTGAATGTCGCCAAGCTGGTGACCATGCGCCAGAATGCCGAACTGCGCGAGGATGTTGCAGGGGCGGACGTGGTCAATGTCGACGGGATCGGCGTGCTTTGGGGCGCACGTCTGTGTGGCGTCGCGCTGCCCGAGCGGGTGGCGGGCGTCGACATCATGATCAATCTGCTGAGCCTCTGCGCGAAGCGTGGGTTCAGGCCCTATCTGCTGGGGGCCGAACAGCACGTTCTCGACGCAGTTGTAGCGAGACTTGCCAAGGACCATCCGAGCCTGGTCATAGCGGGGATGCGCAACGGCTATTTCAAGCCGGAGGATGAGGCCGGGATCGTCGCGGCGATCAACGCGTCGGGCGCCGACTGCCTGCTGGTGGCCATGCCGACACCGCGTAAGGAGCGATTTCTCAAGCGCTACCGCGACGAACTCGCCGCAAGCTTCGTGATGGGCGTGGGCGGCAGTTTCGATGTCTATGGCGGCAAGGTTGCCCGTGCGCCGAGGCTGATACAAGCAGCCGGCCTGGAGTGGCTGTTCCGCGTGGTCCAGGAGCCGCGACGCTTGTGGCGCCGCTACTACGACACCAACACTGCCTATGCCGGGCTGCTGTGCCGGGAGTTCTGGGAGCGTCGCTGGCGCCGAAACGCCGGTTTATGAGATCCGGCTGCCTCGACCAAACTTTTGCCTGAGATTGAGTTTCGCGCTCACGAGCCTGGGGCGCTGATCCAGTGCTTGCCGCTGGTCAACTGATGCTTCACGATGGGACGACGCCCGTCTCGAACGCGATATGCATTTCCAAGGTAACCGAGCACGCCGAGTTGGGCGTTCTCAGGAGCGTTCCTGGCCTGTCGGCTGCGGTTGCATCATTCATCTCATGACCGACAAGCGTAGAACGAACGTCCGATGCGCAAAGAACCGATCCATGAGACGGATGTTCGCCAACCAATGGCGAAAACAGAAAGGATATCGGTCATGGTTTCAAAACTGCATGTTGTCCTTGTTCTCACAGGCCTCGGACTCACCACCTCAAACGTTCTTGATGCGCAAGCTGCGGGGGCGCCAGAGCCAGGCGGGCCAAGAAGGCACGACTGCATTGGTTATGAACACCGGGATTTCGGTGGCGCAACCATTACTCAAAACGCCGGGAGGGGTTGGAGGTATGTAGGTGGCGGCTGGAACGATAAGATCTCGTCTTTCAGAATGAGGAACGGTTGCGGCATTCGCGCCTATCAGCATCGGGACTATCAAGGAGACAGCAAAGTGTTTCGCGGCAGCTACCGTTATGTCGGCGACCTGTGGAACGATCAGATCTCGTCATGGAAGTGCCAGTGCGACTGAGTGAAACATCAGTCAGACTTACTTCGGGGATAACGGCCGGGGTCTTCCTCAGCCGTGCCCTTCGCCGCTCAGCAGGATGCTGACCAGCTCCGCCTGGCGGCGCACGCCGGTTTTCTCAAAAATGTGGGTGAGATGCGTCCGAACAGTCGTCACTGAGACACCAAGCTGGGCAGCCACTGCATCACGCCCGCCTCCCTTAAGAACTTCCGCGGCCACATCGGCCTCGGCTTTGGTCAATCCAAACTGGCGGCGCATGTTCTCTTTTGTTTCGCCAGGCGGCACGTCAAAGGCTGCCCGGATCGGCGCCCCAATGAATATAGCCGCCGCCGCCTGAGGCTGCAGCCTTGCACGCTGCTGGCTGCCATTCATCGGCAGAACATGGGCGAAGATTGGCCGCGCTTCGGGTTCGGTTAAGCGGACGGCAAGGCCGGCCTTGCCGAGCATGACTTCGTTGTTGGCTGCAACGCGGATCGCCTTGCGCAGCTCATGCGCTGCCGCCGACGATTTCGCGCTGAGGACACCTCGTGTGCCTTGCACCGCCGCTCCGGTGCCAAACATGTGCTCCGCCGCGCGATTCGCGTGCAGAATGGTGGCTTTGTCGTCGGTCAGCACTACACCACAGCGGAGCGTATCGAGCACTTCGGCCATGCGCGCGCTTTCGACAGTGCGGGCGTCCAGCACATTGCTGATGGTGATCGCACGACGCAGGTGCGGGAGGAGAAGTGCCCCAATCTCAATTTCCCGATCAGTGATCGCGCCGTGCTGTTTGTGGCGTCCAATAACGAGTTCCGAGAAATGCGATGGGGTACGCATCAGGAATTGATGCATGACGTCGACAATGCCGAGCGGCTTCAGGCAGCGTTGGACGTATGGCGACCTCCGCAGGTAGTCGGGCGAGAGCTGCCGCGAGGCCACGTAAGGCTCGTTCACCGAGCATCCCTTAGCGAACCATTCCTCTAGCCGCGCATGGATTTCGGGAATATGCTTTTGTCTTTCCTCGAGCCCAAACCTATCCCAGCCTACGCTCTTGTCGATCAAGAGCCGGTTATGGCGGAGATCGTTAAGGGAGAGGATTGCGGATTCGCTTGACAGTGCCGCTGTGATTTCCGCCAACGTCTGCTCCCAGCGTGAGGGATCGAGCGCGCAGTCGTAAATGGCGCCAATCAGCGCCGGAAAGTAATCCGGCAATATCTGGCAGTCCTGAACCAGAATTCCAGGCTCGTTCTCTGCCGAAACGATGGAACTGCGCACGTTTCGTCCACTCCGCGATGAACGGCCGGGCAAGCCTTGGAAGACCAAAAATTTCCATTTCCGCAAGCCGCGGGATGTTGTTTGCAGATTTAGGAAAGAGCCGCTTACAGATCGCTTATGCGCCTACGCGATCCGTAGCCGCGCCCGCAGCTGGGCGAGGAATTGCGTCGCTGCCACAGGGTGGAATAGCGAGGTCAGCCCGAAGAAAACCGCAGCTCCGGCGGTGCCGCCGGCGATAAGCGAGAAGATTGCCGGCACATCGCCGGCCACCATGCTGGCAAGCTTGGCGGCCACCCCTGTGCTGAGCGAGATGATTGCCGAAACGCCAATGTCGCGCCACGGCACCGGCACCGGCGTGAGCCGTTCGCTGATGATGATGCAGGTTATGGAGCCCACCACCGAGCCGCCCGCCAGCGCCAAAGCGGCGCCGATCTCCGCCATCGAAGGGATCAATAGCAGAGACAATGCGATTGTTGCCGCCGAGCCGAAGAGATTGGCGATGATCAGCAGCCACGGCCGTTTGTGCGCGTGCACCACGACGCCATAGACGAAGCTGGTGAGGTTGGCACACAGCACGCTGAAGGCGATGATCGGAAACAGCAGGCCGAAGCGGCCGTGATATTGCGAGGGCAGCATGAGCTCAGTGATATCGCTGCTGAGCGCGACCAGCATAGCTGCAATCGGCAGGCAAAGCCGCATCATCAAGGCCATCAACTGCGATAGCAACCGACCCGATGCGGCGGGCCCGTCCTCGTCGAACCGGCTGACCACCTCGGGAAAGGCGCCCATGTTGATGGCGTTAGCGACCATGTCGATCGGTTGGCGGGCCAGCGCATAGGCTGCGGCGAAGATCGCCACAGCGCTGGCATCGTAATAGAACTTGAGGAACAGACGCTCCGCGCTGTTGAGCCCGAAGCCAACCAGCGCCATGATGATCAGCGGCACACCGAGCGCAAAGAAGTCTCTGTGGGTGAAGCGCGGCGGACCGGTAACGACGCGTCGGGATGCCATGATGCCCGCCACGATGCCGGCAATCAAGGCGCCGAGGCTCGAGCCGAGCGATACCGTCAGAAAGCTATCCTGGAAGATAAGGATGGCGCCGATCGGCAGCGCGAGTTGCAGCAGGGCACGCAGGGCTTCGAGCATCGAATAGACCGAGTGGCGCTGCTGCATCTGCAGCACCGTCAACGCGAAGCGGCTGATGGATCCGGCGACGAGATAGCCGCAGACCGCGATCGCGAACTCGACCCAGCGTTCCGGCACGACCACCGCCGACGCGCCTACCGATATGACCAGCGCCAGTGCCGTGGTGGCAAGCAACACCTGCCCGGCCAGCATCAGGCTGCCGCGGCTGACTTCGCCCTTGCCGCCAAGCCTGAGCAACGCGATGCGCAGCCAGTTGGTGACGGCAATGTCGGTCATTTCGCCGACGGTCACCACCAGAGTGAGCAGGCCATACTCGGTCTGGTCGATCAAACGCGTCACGACGACCAGCAGGAGCAACGCCGAGATTCGCGTCAGCAGGATCGCCGGAGCATAAATGAGCGTGGAACGGAGCAGCAAAGGCGTGTCCCTGGAAAATTCACCTTCGACTAGCCGCCGATTGGCGGAAAATCCAGCGCGATGACGGCGAAGGGTGAACAGATTCAGTTTGAACTAAAAGATTTGCCGTAAACCTTATCGGGAACGTTTGCTTTGCAGTTACCCGGTCTGTGTTATTTAGAGTACCATCATGTTGCAGCGCCTCATATCCGATCGAAAAATACATGTCTTGGTCGCGACGCCGTCGGGCGTTTCGGGCCAGGGCGGCATCGACCGCATCATGGGGGCGCTGAAGCAGGAGTTCGAACGGCAAGAAGTCACCGACATCGATGTGCGCTTCCTTGCCAGTCGTGGCTCGGGGCATGTCGGACTTTCGATCTTCTATATGCTCGGCTTTTGCTTGCGGATGCTTAAAGCGCGTCTGGCTGGACGCGCCGATGTCGTTCATATCAACATCTCAGTCTCCGGCAGCACCTATCGCAAGATGGTGATCGCCGCCTGCGCACGGCTGCTGTCGATACCCTATGTCCTGCATTTGCACGGGGCGCAGTATCAGACATTCTGGAAAGACGATCACGGGTTCATAAGCCGCCGTATCAAAGCTCTGTTCGAGCATGCCGATCGGGTGATCGTTTTGGGCAGGCTTTGGCGCGATTTCGTCGCCAGCCGGGCGCCAGGCGCTGCCGGCAATATCGTGATCGTGCCCAATGCGACCGAAGTCCCGTCGCTGGCGCACGTCGGTGGCGGCGGCCACGTGCATATCCTGTTCCTGGGTCGTATCGGCGACCGCAAGGGCGTACCGCAATTGTTGGACGCGCTGCACCGCATGAACCCCGTCAAGAACTGGCGCGCCACGATTGCCGGCGATGGCGAAATCGATGCGGCACGGGCAAAATCGGCCGGGCTAGGGATCGCAGACCGGATCGCCTTTCCGGGTTGGGTGGGACCCGACGATGTCGCGTCGCTGATCTCTTTCGCGGATATTCTGGTTCTTCCCTCCTTCGCCGAAAACCTGCCTATGTCGGTGATCGAAGGCATGGCAGCCGGTTTGGCGGTGGTGGCAACCCCGGTTGGCGCGGTCGAAGACATAATTACCGACGGGCAATCCGGGCTGCTGGTGCCGCCAGGCGATGTTACTGCGTTGACCGATGCGCTGGGCCGCCTCGTGGAGAGCCCAGCACTGAGGGCGAGGCTTGGTGCCGGTGCCATGGCCGTGCATCGGGAACGGCTTGAACTCGCCCCGTTTGTCGGCGCAATCTGCGATGTCTGGCGGTCGGCGGCGTCAAGCCGTCAACCGGTCAAGCGCTGAGGCTGATGATCGCGGCGGCGCCTCAAGCCCGAATTCGCGGTGGAATATCTCCAAATTCAACAGCGCCCATATCAGCTTTTCGTGGTCTGCGGCACCTGTGGTGTGTTCCGAGACGATTTGATCAAGCTGTTTCGGGCTCAAATAGCTGCGAATGACGGAGTTAGGCGAGCAAAGGTGGTCGTGCACGTAGTTCCTCATCGACCCCCGAAACCATTCGGCGACGGGCACCTTGAATCCGATCTTGCGGCGGTTGAGAATTTCCTCCGGAAGTATGTTGGCCATGCTGCTGCGCAAGATCAGCTTACCCTTCCGCCAACCCACCTTGTAGCGATCGGGCAATTTGCTGACGAACGCAACCAGATCGCGATCGAGGAACGGCATTCTTCCTTCGATTGAACCGGCCATCATCATCCGGTCGCCTCGTTCCAGGAGATTGTCGGGCAACCACGATGTCTGATCGAAAAATAGCGCGCGGCGAAGATGGGATGCTGTCGCGCTTGAGGAAAACGGTAAGTTGTTGCGTCCATTGCGGCAATTGGCCGGCGCACCGATGAGGCGACTGTGTTCCTGCTCTGTCATGGCTCCAAACCAGGAGATCATCCGGGTGGCAAAGTCCCTTTCACCCGCGCTTCGGGCAAATGTATCGAACTTGGCCGATGCGCCAGGCATGGCACGTATCAAAGGGGCGAGGAGGTTGTTGTGGAGCAAGGCTGGAACGAGCGACCGGTAGATTCCAGCCAGTGACTCTGCGCGATGTTTGGGATACCCGCCGAGAACCTCGTCTGCCCCTTCACCTGTGAGCACCATCTTGACGTCCTGTGAGGCTCGCTCCGACATCAGGTAAATCGGAATGTCCGAACTTTGTGAAACGGGCGCCCCCAGATGGCGAATCAACTTCGGCAGGTGGTCAATCAGGTCGTCCGCTTCTATGACCAGTTCGCAATGATCGGTCTTGAAATGATCGGCGACGCGTCGGGCGAATGGAAGTTCACTATAGGCCGGTTCGCTGAAACCGACCGAAAATGTGCGGATGGGCTTGTCGCTGTGCTTGGTCATCAGGGCGACGATTGCTGACGAGTCGAGGCCTCCGGAGAGAAAGGCGCCGAAAGGTGCATCGCTGCGCATTCTGATCTCGACGGAATGGTCGAGCAGTTCCAGAAATCGTCGCTTGGCGGTTTCCTGGTCGATGTCCTCGGTCAGGTCCGTTTGATCTGGAGGCGTATAATAGCGCGTTTCCGTCACAGTCCCTTGCGACCAAACGGCATAGCTTCCGGGGTTGAGCTTGCGGATTTGTTTAAAAAGCGTGCGCGGTCCAGGCACGTAACGCCAGCGCAGGTACTCGTGCACAGCGTCCAAATCGAGTTGCTGCGCATTTGGCTGCGATGACAACAACGCGTTGATCTCTGAGGCAAAGGACAGCAGTTTTTCGCTCTGCATGAGGTAAAGGGGCTTTTTGCCGAACGGATCACGGGCGAGGATCAATTCGTGCCTCTGAGCATCCCAGAGCGCAAAAGCGAACATGCCGCTCAACCGTTCGAACATGGACAAGTGCCACTGATCATAAGCTCTGAGCAGCACCTCGGTATCGGAGCGCGTTCGAAAATGATGACCGAGGCCGATCAGTTCCTGGCGCAGCTCGATATAGTTGTATATTTCGCCGTTGAAAGTTATTCTGAGATGGCCGTCCTCGATATGCATCGGCTGATTTGACTCTGGCGCTAAGTCAATAATCGCCAGGCGGCGATGGACCAATGCCAATTGTTCCTCGCCAGTATTCAAGTCCAAGAACTCGATGCCTTCGGCATCGGGACCGCGATGCCGCAATGCATTTGACATTCTGGCGGCCCGCTCTTGTGGATTCTCGGCCCTTCGGCCGATCCACCCGGCAATTCCACACATTGTTCCCCCTAGGCGCGCGTATTCCTCACTCCAGTACAACAAATGTATTAAACACTTCGTGGCTAACAGATCGAGCCGCGAGGGAAAACTGCCACAGGCCGTTCTCGATCCAACCTGGCGTTGAGAGGATCGAAGTTGACGGCTGCTCATCCGCGACGAGAACTGACGGCAATTAGGGCAGGCCCAGTGCCTGCAGCATCTCCGGGTCGGGCACCGGGGGGCCATCGGGCCGGATGAGGCTCATCCCATAGCGATTGGAGAACTCCCAGACAGACCATGGGATCGCGAAGCGTTCGGCCTCTCGGCGCACCGCCTTGAGATAGCGCGAACGGTCGGCCTCGAAGGCGCCCATGCGGCCGTCCGCTGACATGAGGATAGCGCCGAATTCGCCCATGAAGAGCCGCCGGCTTGGAATGCCATGGCCTTCAGCCCAGTCGACGGCCTGACGAAAGCTCGTCTCGAGTTGGCTCTGCCCCCAGTTCTGCTCGAAATATTTCGCTACTGCTTCGCGCGCGGTGGCCATGTTCATCATCTGCTCGACCCTGCTCAAGCCGGCAGCTTCCATCCGCGCCCTAAGGGTTTCGGTCACCACTTCGGGTGTACTGCTGTCGGCAGGCCAGGGAAGTCCCGAAACAAAGCTGTTTGTGTCGTCGGGCCGCTGGTGGGTGAAGCTGTGCGGCTCATACATATGGAAGCTGTAATAGAGGTTTGGGTCATCAAAGCCGGGGCTGAGGTTGACCAGTCCGGCAATGCTGCCGCCGCAGGCGCCGGTCGCAACGATGGTGAGTTCGCTGCTGACCGCTCGAATGTCGTGGACGGTCCCCGCCATGATCCGCTGCCAGTCATCGCTGCCGCTTGGATCGCAAGGGTAATATGCTGGCTCGTTGTAAGGTTCGAGGGCGACTTTGTCGGTGCCTATCTTGACCAGCATGGCGGCGACCGCCACAACCATCTGGCGGTAGCCGGCGACGCCCTCGCTGTCGGCGCCGCCGTAGATCATCTCCATGCTGTAGTCCGGAACCTGAGTGACGCCATGCAGGTCGAAAACCACCATGAGGCCGGTCGACGTGATCCGCTCGACGGCGGCGGCAAGTATGTCCAGCGCCTGCTGCCGCCTGGCGCCCTCGCTGGCAAGCAGAGGGCCGGGATCGACGCTCAGCCGGACGAAGTCGAAGCCCATCGATCGGATGTGGGCAAACACCTCCCCGGCCGGCCAATCGGTGAACGGCCTGCTTCCCGCAAGCCACTCCTTTTCGCTGCGATAGGGCGGCCAAACGTAGGTTCCGTCTTTCTCCACCGGCGACCAGTTGAGCCACTCATGCACGCCAACGCCGCGCTTGAGAGGGATGGGCGCTGCCTCGGCCGCCATAACCAAGGCGAGCACCCAGGCAACAACACACACCGCTTTTCTCATCGCTCTCTCCGCATGGTCGCCGGAGATATTAACCGCAACGAACGGGAAAAAAGATTGCCGGCGCGCAGCTTTTCGACGGCATGGTATACAAGGACCGAAACGTTGACGGGGCGTGCATGAGAATCGGCTGGTACATCAACCGATTGCGCAGCATGGGACCGGCCGAGGTGTTGCACCGGCTGAGCGAGCAACGTCGAAGGATCGCGTCGCGCCGCCGCGATGATGGGTGGGAGCGCTATCCATCGCCGCAGTTGCACCCGGTGCTGCCGGGATTTCGCCACGCTGTGCTGGCAGCGACCGACGCTCAACGGCAAGCCATAGCGGCGGCCGCGCAAGAGACGCTTCAGGGCCGGTTTTCGGCACTCGGGCGGACATGGCCAAAGCGCGAGCCCGATGTTTTGTTTCCTGCTGAGCTTTGGCGTCTTGATCCGGTGACCGGCAGGCTTTGGCCTGGCTCCGAGGCTCATACTTTCGACATCGATTTTCGCCATGGCGGCGACCTTGGCGATATAAAATATGTCTGGGAAATCAACCGGCTGCAGCAATTGCCGCCACTGGCTGCACACCTGCTCCTCAGCGAGGACAATCGGTCCCGGAGGGCCATTGAGGTGGCAATCGGCAGTTGGCATTCCGCCAATCCGCCGTTCCGAGGCATTGGCTGGGCGTCCGGCATCGAGGTAGCGCTGCGAGCCATCAGCCTGATCGTCACCCTGGACCTCGTTGGCGACCGGCTTGACCCGACGACCCTGCGGAAAGCCGGTGAGATACTCGCGGCAAGCGCCTATTGGCTGCCGCGGTTTCCATCGCGATATTCCTCCGCCAACAACCATCTCGTCGCAGAATTGGCTGGCGAATATCTGGTCGGCCTGGCGCTCGGGGCCGAATCCGAAATCGCCCACGGCGCCCTCCTGAATGAGACGCACAAGCAGATACTCGCCGACGGCGCCGGTGCCGAGCAAACGCCGACCTACGCAGCCTTCAGCGCCGAACTCATCTTGCTGTGCGCCGCCGCGGCACGCCAGGCGGGAACGCCGTTTCCCCACGCTGTCGAAGCGCGTCTGGGTGCCTTCGCCAATTTCGTCGGCTGGCTGCCACTGAAAGCCGCCCGCTTCGGCGACGACGATGAGGGCCGCGTGCTGAAGCTGGGGGACGAGCCGAACTATATCCGATCCGTCGCGGCCGCCATCCAAAGCTTACTGGGGACGCCGGGCAACGCGCCGGGGCCCGACGACTTTCGTTCGCTTTTCTTTGGTGCGCCGTCGGGCCCGGCACCGGCGGTGCATGGCTTGCAGACATTCGCGCGAGGTGGGCTCTCCGTCTGGCGCGGAGCAATGAATGGCCGCGATGTCGAACTGACGTTCGACCATGGGCCGCTCGGCTATCTCTCGATAGCGGCGCACGGCCATGCCGACGCGCTGTCGCTCACCCTGTGCATCGACGGTGAGCCGGTGCTGGTCGATCCGGGCACCTGGCTCTACGGTTCGGGAGGCGCATGGCGCGACTGGTTCCGCTCCACGCCGGCGCACAACACGCTGAACATCGAGGGTAAAAACCAAAGCACCATCGCTGGGAATTTCAACTGGTCGCACAAGGCAGTTGCGACGCTGGTGGACAGCGAGCCTGGAACGCACTGGAGGCTGTGTGGCCGGCACGACGGGTATAGAAGCCGCTTCGGCGTCATGCATCAGCGCACTTTGGCGCGCCAGGCCGATGGCATCCTCATCACCGACCAACTGCTCAGCGGCAAGCATCAGTCCGAGATCGTCTTCCAACTGGCCGCCGGCCTCCATACCGACCGGCATGAAAACACGGTCACGGTGTTGCGCGGCGACGAGGCGCTATTGGCCATCCGCTTTCCTGATGCCGCGCTCGATATCCGCGCCGGCGGTGACATGCCGGGGCAAGGCGGTTGGGTTTCACTGCGTTTTGGCACCAGGCAGCAAGCCGAACGCCTCGCCTGGCACGGTGAAGTGGGCGAAGCTGGAATCCATATCCATCTTGCCCCAATTCACCCGCCGCAACGGCAAAAACCGGCGCCAACGTAGAGTTGCCGGGCGAGTTCCAGCCGTATTCGACATTAATTACGTTTGGACATTTAGCGGTTTCGTTACCGTTGATCTGCTAGTCTCGCATCATCCAGCCTGCTTTGCCCGCTGCGCCCGCAACAGCCACTGGTTGCAGGCGGCGTAGCAGGTGTGGCGGGGATTTCGTGCTTTGCAATTCGCCCCAGGAGCCGCTGCAACGATGTTTTCCGAATTTGCCAGAGCGATTGTGGAAAAGCTTTCGAACGTCAATCTGACCACGCTCGGCCTGCTTCTCCTCACCGCACTGGGCAGCGCGGTGATCGCCTACTGGCGAACTGCCGAACATAAGTCCCTCAGGGACTTTTTCGACTTCGCCTTCCCGGCGGAAGTCATCCTGCACCCGTCGGCGCGAGCCGACGCCCTGTTCTGGATCACGAAACGGGCGATGATGCCTTTCCTGCTCATTCCTGCCGGCGTCACCTTCGTCGTCGCGGTGGGCTACGGCACACGCGAGGCAATCGGCTGGCTCCTTAACATCCACGCGCCGCTTCTCGGCGGCCCGGCGGGACCGATGACGATCGTCATCTTCACCGCAACCATGCTGGTCGCCTATGATATTTCCTACTACCTCTACCACGTCGCCCAGCACCGCTTTCCGTTCCTGTGGGAATTGCACAAGGTGCATCATTCGGCCGAGGTGATGGTGGGGATCACCAAGGACCGGGTTCATCCGCTGGACGATCTGATGAACCGTATGTGGGATGGCGTCATCCCGGGCATCTGCTTCGGCATCTGGAGCCTCATTGCACTCGATCCGGTAGAGATCGCTATCTTCGGCATCAACGTCTACGTCATCCGCAACATCCTGATGATGGACTTTGTTCGCCATACGCATCTCAAGATATCGTTCGGCTCGTTGAACAACATCATCCTGTGTCCGCACTGGCACCAGGTGCATCACAGCATCGACCCGCGTCACTACGATAAGAATTTCGGCCTGCTTTTTTCGTTCTGGGATCGTCTGTTCGGAACGCAATTTGTCCCGGAGCCGGATGAAGACCTGAAATTTGGCTTGGTCGATCGCGATGTGCGCGATTACCAGTCGCTCTTTGGGCTCTACATCCTGCCGCTCAAGAAGATGGCAAGGCATGTCATGCGACTGTTTCACAGACGGCCCAATGTGGTCGCGCAGCCACAGGACAGTTCTCCTTCATGAACACCGCTGTTTCCATCGACGTCCTAGGCGCGGAGCGCCTGGAAATCGTCCGTTCGGCGGATCGCCTGGCTGCGGTCGAAGCCGCTTGGATGGAGCTTTGGCATCGTACCGACGGGCTGATCTTTCAAAGCCATGCCTGGATTTCGGCATGGTGGAGTACCGTACAACGCCGTGACCAGCGCGCGTTGCGGATCGGCCTGGTCTGGAAGGGCGAGAGACTCGTTGCTGTCGTTCCGCTGGCGATCGGCAGGCGCAGGGGGCTGCGGTTTCTCGAATGGGCGGCCGGCAGCTATACCGACTATGGGGATATTCTCGTTGCTCCGGAATGCTCGTTGTCGGCGTTGCAGGAGCTATGGAGCCAACTCTGCGATGCAGGCGGCTTCGATCTTGCCTTGATCAGTCGTCTCTCGCCGGATGCGGCGGCCCGCAAAATTTTCACGCCGGGAGCTTCCGGCGGCATCAGGCTTCGTCACTTTCACCGAACGGAAGTCAGCTATCGCGTTGCCGGACAATGGAAAAGCGGAGCGGCATGGTTGGCGGACCAGTCGAAAAAGACGCGCCAGAACTATCGGCGCGGCATCAAGGCGCTGGAAGAAACCGGAGAGGTGAGATTTCGCCTGCTTGCGCCCGACGAGCCGCTGCAACCGGTACTGGAGCGCCTCGCGGCCTTGAAGCGGAAATGGCTGACCGAGCGCATGCGTGAATCAGACCTCTTCGAAGAGGGCGTGCCGGTACTCGCCGCGCTCGTCGATGCGTTGGCGCGCGCCGGCGTGCTGCATATCTTCGTCCTCGAATGCAATGGCGTGATGGTCGCGGTGTCGATCAACTTCGTCCAGCACGACGTGATGATGGCCTTCGTGACGACGTTCGATCCGGATTTCGGCCGGGCGTCGCCGGGTGTGATCCTGTTGATGGATTACGTGCAGTGGTCGATCGATCACGGCTTGAGCACGGTCGATTTCCTCTGTGGCGCAGAGTCGTTCAAACACAAATTCTCAACGCAGGCGGTTACGCTGGAATCCGTCATCGGGACGCGCACGGCACAGGGCGCGCTTGCATCTCTTGCCGATCGTGTCCTCCAGACCGTCAGGCATATGCGCGAGCGGTCATCGGCACCACCAGAGGGACGCGATACGCCCGCTCAAGCCGAAGCAGCCTTGGACTAAAGCGCGTCGCATTCGATCGGCCTCATGCGACGCGCTTTAGATTCTTGTTTTATACATGTCGTTATCGCAAAATCGCTGCACACTTTTGCGCGACATGCTTTAGAACGGTTCATCGTTTCACGGAAACGCGGAACAGCTCCATCTTTTGTTTTGACGCAATTCCGGACGAAAACCGTTCACACTTTTCCTGGAATTGCTGTAGCGGCCCGCTCGCAAAAAGCTCAAATGAAGCGCGGTATCGGACCGTTTTGCGGCGTGGTGCGGTCGCCGAGGTCGAGGAAGATTTCGTCGATGTAGCACCATCCCCAACCTTCCGGCGGATCGTAGCCTTCGATGACAGGATGGCCGGTTGCCCGAAAATGCTTGGTGGCATGTCGGTTGGGCGAGTCGTCGCAGCAGCCGACATGGCCGCATGTGCGGCAGAGCCGCAGATGCACCCACTGCGAACCGCTCTTCAGGCATTCCTCGCAGCCGAGCGCGCTCGGTGTCACGTCGCGAATGTCCCCGGCGTGCCTGCATTCGTCTGCCATCATACGCTCCTGACCAGTTGTGGCGCCACGGCGAGACTGCCGTTTCGCGCGAGATATGCATGCAGCGCTGCAACCACCTGGGCGCCTTCGCCGACGGCAGCGGCGACGCGCTTGATCGAGCCGGAGCGCACGTCGCCGATGGCGAACACCCCGCCGCGGTTCGTCTCCAGCGCACCACGTTCCTGGCCAATGTCAGGCCCGGTGCGAACGAAGCCCTTCGCGTCCAACGCCACGCCGCATTGCGCCAGCCAGTCGGTGTTCGGATCGGCGCCGATGAACAGGAAGAGGTGGCGGATCGGACGTGCTGTCTCGGTGTCGCGGTTGCGCCAGCGCACTTTGCCAAGATTGCCGTCGTCGCCTTCCAGCGCCGTGATCTGGGTCTCAGCCAGCACCTCGATGTTCGGCTGTGCCCTGACGCGCTCCACCAGATAGCGCGACATGCTCGCATCCAGGCTGCTGCCGCGCGCCAGCAGCCATACCTTCTTCACATGCGCCGCCAGATAAACAGCAGCCTGGCCAGCCGAATTGCCGGCGCCGACCAGGGCCACCTCTTGCCCGGCGCAAAGCCGGGCTTCGATCGGCGAAGCCCAATAGTGCACGGAGGTTCCCTCGAATTGCGCCAGGTTTGCCATATCAAGGCGGCGATAGCGCGCTCCGCTGGCGATCACCACCGACCGTGCCCGCACGGTCTCCCCGCCGCCGACGGCGAGCGTGTAGTGGGCACCGGACGCGTCGCTTGCACTGCCCAGCCGCTTCGCCTCGTCCGGTATCACCATTTCGACGCCGAATTTCTGCGCCTGATTGTAAGCGCGCGCCATCAGCGCCATTCCCGAAATGCCGGTCGGGAAGCCGAGATAGTTCTCGATGCGCGAGGAGGCGCCCGCCTGTCCACCAAAGGCACGGCAATCGAGCACGATCGTCGACAGCCCTTCGGAAGCCGCATAGACGGCCGCCGCGAGGCCGGCTGGTCCGGCGCCGACAATGGCCACGTCGTACAGCTTGTCGGCGTCGATCGGCCTCACCAGGCCGATGCAGCGGGCGAGCTCGTTCTCTCCGGGATTGAGCAGCAGCTTGCCGTTCGGGCAGAGCACGATCGGCAAATGGTGGATATCGACATGGAAGCGTTCGATCAGCGTCTTGGCGCAGGGATCGGTAGCGGAATCGAGAACCCGATGCGGCTGACCGCTGCGGGCTAGGAAACCTTGCAGCCGCAATACGTCACCGCTGTCGACCGGTCCGACAATGATCGGTCCGGCTGTGCCGCTCTCGAGCAGGCCGACACGGCGCAGGATCAGCGCCCGCATGATGCGCTCGCCGAGGTTTGCTTCCTGTACCATCAGGTCCCGCAGCCTTTGCGAGGCGATGACGAGCGCCTCGACCGGCTCGACCGCCTCCACATCCACCAGTGAGGGCCGGGCTGAAAGCTGCGCCAGCTCGCCAACGAAATTGCCCGCACCGTGCGTGACGATCGTTTCGCGCCGGCCGAAGCTGCCGCCCTGGATTATATCCACTTTGCCGGACAGGACCACGATCAGACCGGGCGCCAGCTCACCGGCTTTGACGATCTGTTCGCCTGCAGCATAGGACACGGCTTCGCCGAAACGGCCCATGCGGTCCAGGTCAGGTTCAGCCAGCGCGGGAAACATCTGGTCGCGACGGGCAATGGAGATCGGATTGGCAGATTGAGACATGGTTCGAGCCTATCGCCGCTGTCCGACAGATTGAAGCGGTTTTTTGCGGCTTGCGGGCCGTAGGAACCTAACCCGCCTGTCGGTAAACGCTGCGCCCTTCGCTTCGCATTTCACTGACAGCGGCCCGTGCGCCGGTGCCGGCGCGAGGTGCCTCACATTCCGTTGCATCTCCCTGATTTGTTTGATTTGCGTATTCCGGCAAACCCGACGCATGCTGCTTCGGCCGGCGCCTGTCTAAGCCGGCCAGGCCCGGCGCGCCGTCCTGTGTCAAACTCTCGGCCGCCGGGCTTCTGAACAGGAGAAACGGCCTGCGTCCGCTAGGCGGCCACCTGAAGCACGATCTTGCCGCGCGTATGCTGCTTCTCGAGCCGTTCCTCGGCTTTGGCGACGTCCTCGAGAGGATAGATTGCCTGCACGAACGGCCTGACCTTCCCGGCGTCGATGAGGCGGCTGATTTCGGCAAGCTGTGCTGCGTTCGGCTTGGTCAGATAGGAGACGCCGCGAGCCCGATGCTGGCGGGCCTTTTCCGCCGACGGTTCGGAAAGCGTCGAGACGAGCGTCCCGCCGGGTTTGAGCACGTCCCACGAGCGGTCCTGTGTTTCACCCGCTACAAGGTCGAAGACGAGGTTGACGTCCTCGACAACCTCCTCGAAGCGCTGGTTCTTGTAGTCGACCGCCTGGTCGGCGCCAAGCGCGCGGACGAAATTGAAATCCTGCGCGGAAACGGTCGTCGCGACGAAGGCGCCCGCAACCTTTGCAAACTGCACCGCCAGATGACCGACGCCGCCGGCGCCACCATGGATGAGGACCCGCTGCCCGGATTTGAGGCCGCCGTGATCGAAAAGGCCTTGCCACGCGGTAAGGCCCGCAAGCGGCACGGCGGCGGCTTCGGCGTGGTTTAAGCGTTGCGGCTTCGCCGCCGCCTCCGTTGCCTTGACGACGACATATTCGGCGTTGCCGCCGCGGTCGTTGCCGAGCATGGCATATAGCGGATCGCCCTTCTTCAGCGTATGGGCCCGCGTGCCGCACAATTCCACCACGCCGGATACGTCACGGCCGAGCGTGACGGGCAGATCCGCGCCCGAAGAGCCCTCGCGAACCTTGTAGTCGACGGGATTGACGCTTGCCGCGTAGACCTTGAGCGTGACCTCGTCGTCATGCGGCTGAGGCAACGGAACCGCGTCCAGCGAAAGAGCCTCCGGTCCACCAAAATCGTGGATACGGACGGCCTTCATGGTAATCATGGCTTGCTCCTCGTCGGTTTGCGGTCCAGTTCGCCTCTGAACAGTTTCACCGGCAGGCTGGCGTCTATCCGGCCGGCGGTTCGGTCGTGGCAAGGCCGGTCGACGGTGCGCCGTCAGTGTATCGTTTGCGAATGCTCGCCGCCGGGTTGCGAGATGCCGCTTAGCGCTTCACCGGCTGTCGCCGTCTCGCTGTTGGTGGCGAGGTCGCCCAGCGAAACGATGCCGACCAGGCGCTTGTCGCGATTAAGCACCGGCAACCGGCGCACTTTCAGATCAGCCATGTTGCGCAGAACATCCTCCGCGTCTTCGTCGTCGAAGCAATACCTGACCTCGGTGCTCATCACTTCCCGTACCTTGGCGTCAGGTGTCTTGCCTTGGGCGACGCCGCGGATTGCGATGTCGCGATCGGTTATCATGCCGACGAGCCGGTCGTTCTCGCCCACCGGCATCGCGCCGGCGTCGAGGCGACCCATCATTTCTGCCGCATCACGTAGGGTTTGCTGCGGACTGGCGATCTCGACGTCCTTTGTCATGCAGTTGCCAACTTTCATTTTAACCTCCGTTGGTTGCAGGCCCTGCCGCCAATTCCGTGATGGAAGGGTGAATGAGCGCCAGCGCAAAACGTTCCATGGCAAGACCCGTTTCGAGCGCTCCGCCAAATCACCCTTGCCATCCTCCACTCCGACCGCCCTTCAGGCGGTCGGCCCGGGAAAAGTCGGTTCCGAAGGAATTTCGGAAGGGGTGCCAGGAGGAATCCCGATTGGCTCCTGGTCCGGCATTGGAATTGGATCCGGCGAGGGTGGGGGTACGCCTGGAGGTTCTCCCGGCGGAGTCTCCGGCGGGGCAGGCGGCCGGGCCGGCTCGGGATTGGGATTGTCCGGCAGTGGATTCGGGTTGTTCGGATCGGGATTGTCCATCGATCACTCCCCTGACATCTGTGGCCTGATCTCCGCTCAGAGTGGGTTGTCGCAGCGGCGATCAGGCTCTCTTGTCCTAAACCAAGGGGAAGCAAAAGCGTTCCCGATTCCGACGCCAAGCGCGGTGCGAATCTATCGGGCGGTTCCCAGGCTGGCATACATTCCGTTGGTGCGGAATTGCGTCGGGTTGATGCCGTAGAGGCGGCGGAAGACCTTCGAAAAATAATTGGCATCCTCGAAGCCGCACATGATGGCGACTTCCTTGACCGGCAGGAAATCGGCCTTCGTCAGCAACTTCGCCGCGCGCTGCAGTCGCTGCTGCAGCACGAATTCGGCGGGCGGAAGACCTTCACTCTCGGCGAAGCAGCGCGAGAAATGCGCGCGGCTCAGGCCGCTGATCTCGGCGAGATCGGCAACGCGGAGCGGCCTGTCGAGATTAGCCTTGATGTGATCGATGACCGGTTGCATGGCGCTCTTGTCGTCGGTGACGGCATGCGAGCCGAAGACATCGTCGTAGAGCGCCATGGCGGCTTCATAGGCGACAGCCGAGGCGGCTCCGGGCGAGACCGCGCCTGTGATCAGGCGTACGCTGCAATCCGCGAGATGATCGATCGTCGAGGGCTTCAGCCGAAGCACCGGACCGACGGCGGCAAGGATCGACTTGTGAATGCGCAGTGCCTCCTCGCCGTTCATCGATATCCAGAAGAATTCCCAGCGTTCGCCCCTGGCCAGCCAGTAACGGTGGTTGTGCGGCACGAGAACCAGCAACGTATCGCCCCTTTGCAGACGGTAGTTCCGGTTCTCGTAGCGCAATCGGCCGATGCCGCTGATCGTGTGCTGGAGCACGGTAAACGGCGTCTGGCCGCGCCTGCGCCCATCCCAGTCGTAGACCTCGTTCTCGCGCACTTCATAGCCCGTGCTTGTCGGCATGGTGTGCAGGCGCTGGCGGCCGCGCGGCAGCGATACCGTCCTGCCCGCCGGCCCGGCGTCGATCAAGTTCCGCAGCACAAAATTACCCCTAAAAGCATAATCCTTCTCTGGTCGCGTGCTGAATTAGGCGCATAATCCCTCGAGAAAAGCAAAAGAAACCGCGGTCAAAGAGCGGACGGGAGGAAGCGCCGGAGTCCAGCCTGCACGCCATGGCAGGCGGGCCAGGCCTGTTTTCGCCGCCTTTGCCCTAACATTCGATCAGGTCGAGGTGAGACTGATGAGTTTCAAGATCGCTATCATCGGTGCGGGAAGCGTCGGCTTCACCAAGAAGCTCTTCACCGACATTTTGTGCGTTCCTGAATTCAGGGATGTCGAATTCGCGCTGACCGATCTCAGCGAGCGCAATCTCCAGATGATCAAGTCGATCCTCGACAGGGTCGTCGAATTCAACAGGCTGCCGACCAGGGTTACAGCAACGACCGACCGCCGTGCTGCCCTCGAGGGTGCCCGCTACGTCATCAGCTGCGTTCGCGTCGGCGGTCTCGAAGCCTATGCCGACGACATCCGCATTCCGCTGAAGTATGGCATCGACCAATGCGTCGGCGACACGATTTGCGCCGGCGGCATCCTCTACGGCCAGCGCAACATTCCGGTGATCCTCGATTTCTGCAAGGATATCCTCGAAGTCGCCGAGCCTGGGGCGAAATTCCTGAACTATGCCAACCCGATGGCCATGAACACCTGGGCGGCGATCGAATATGGCAAGGTCGATACCGTCGGCCTCTGCCACGGCGTCCAGCACGGCGCCGACCAGATCGCCGAAGTGCTCGGCGCCAAGTCGCGCACCGAACTCGATTACATCTGCTCCGGCATCAATCACCAGACCTGGTTCATCGACCTGCGTCTCAACGGCCGCAAGATCGGTAAGGACGAGCTGGTTGCCGCCTTCGAGGCGCATCCGGTCTATTCGCAACAGGAAAAGCTGCGCATCGACGTCCTGAAGCGGTTCGGCGTTTATTCGACCGAAAGCAACGGCCATCTTTCCGAATACCTGCCCTGGTACCGCAAGCGGCCGGACGAAATCACCCGCTGGATCGACATGTCCGACTGGATCCACGGCGAGACCGGCGGCTACCTTCGCTATTCGACCGAAACGCGCAACTGGTTCGAAACCGAATTCCCGCAATTTCTGGAATCCGCCGCGAGGCCGATCGATCCTGCCAAGCGCTCCAACGAGCATGCCAGCCATATTCTCGAGGCGCTGGAGACGAACCGCGTTTATCGCGGTCATTTCAACGTCAAGAACAATGGCATCATCGCCAACCTGCCGCAGGATGCGATCGTCGAGTCGCCCGGCTTCGTCGATCGCTTCGGTATCAACATGGTGGCCGGCATCACGCTGCCGGAGGGCTGCGCCGCCACTTGCATTTCCTCGATCAACGTCCAGCGCATGTCGGTTCATGCGGCAATCTCCGGCGATATCGACCTGCTGAAGCTCGCGGTCCTGCACGACCCACTGGTCGGCGCGGTTTCGACCCCGGAAGAGGTTTGGCAAATGGTGGACGAGATGGTCGTCGCCCAGGCCCGCTGGCTGCCGCAATATGCCGATGCGGTGCCGGCCGCGAAGGAACGGCTTTCGAAATCCAGGGTCAAGACCCGAGAATGGGCCGGTGCGGCACGGCGCGACGTCCGTTCGATCGAGGAATTGCGTGCGGAAAAAACGGCTCTCAAGCAGGCCGTCTGAATTTCATCGGGACGGATTGCGGTAAAGTTTCGGAGGGATTTTCGGCGCCGCACCGTCTGCATAGCGTTCGAGGAGAAATGGAGCGGCGTCAACGCGCTCCTGAACAACAGGGAGGAGAGACGATGAGGAATTTTCGAAACATTGGCATTCTCGCAGGGCTGGCGCTTGGCGTCTCGGCCTCGGCGCTGAGCGCATATGCATCCGAGCCGACCGTGCCGCCGGTGCCCGCGCAATTTCCCGCCGAGGGAAAGATCAAATATGTCGCGCGCGACTCCATCCTGGAGTTCAAGGCACTTCCAGAATACCACGAACCCGATTGGGTCACCGACAAATACGTCAAGCCAGGCAAGCTGCCGCCGGTCAAGGACCGGCTCCCGAAGGAGCCGCTGGTCTTCAAGACCGGCAACATGCCGGACGGCGTCGGCGTCTACGGTGACACGATGCGCCATGTCATCGGCGGCCGGCCGGAGGGCTGGAACTACGGCGCGGGGCAGACGCAAGGCTGGGGCGGCATCGACATCGGCCTCTCCGAATGCCTTACGCGAACGGCCCCGCTTTTCCAGGTCGAAGCCAAGGACACCGAGCCGCTGCCGAACCTCGCCAGGGGCTGGGACTGGTCGAAGGACGGCCACACGCTGACGATGCATCTGGTCGAGGGCGCGAAATGGTCGGACGGCGTTCCGTTCAACGCCGACGATGTGATGTTCTACTGGGACGACGAGGTGATCGACCCCAATGTCTCGCCGCTGAACGGCGCCACGCAGGAGACCTTCGGCGTCGGCACGACGCTGAAGAAAATCGACGACTACACCGTCGAGTGGACCTTCAAGGACGCCTTTCCGAAGCAACACCTCTACGCCATGGCTTACGGCAAGTTCTGCCCCGGACCGTCGCACATCCTCAAGCCGCAGCATCCGAAATACTCGAAGAACACTTACGAGCAGTTCAAGAACGCGTTCCCGCCGGAATATATGAACATGCCCGTGATGGGTGCCTGGGTGCCGGTGGCATACCGCCCCGACGACATCATCGTCATGCGCCGTAATCCGTACTATTGGAAGGTCGACGAGAAGGGCAACCAACTGCCGTATCTCAATGAACTGCACTACAAATTATCGACCTGGGCCGACCGCGACGTTCAGGCGGTGTCGGGGGCGGCCGACATCTCCAATCTGGAGCAGCCGGAGAATTTCGTCGCCTCGCTGAAGCGGGCGGCGCAAAAGGACGCGCCGGCCCGGCTTGCCTTCGGTCCGCGGCTGATCGGCTATAATCTGCGGATGAACTTCTCCGCCAACGGCTGGGGCAATCCCGACGAGCGTGGGCAGGCGGTTCGCGAGCTGAACCGCAACGAGGATTTCCGCAAGGGCGTTACCATGGCGCTCGACCGCAAGGCGCTCGGCGACTCGCTGGTCAAGGGTCCGTTCACCGCCATCTATCCGGGCGGCTTCTCCTCGGGTACGAGCTTCTACGACCGGAAGTCGACGGTCTACTACCCCTTCGATCTCGAAGGCGCCAAGGCGGAACTCGCCAAGGCAGGCCTGAAGGACAGCGACGGCGACGGCTTCGTCAATTTTCCTGCCGGCACCGCCGGCGGAAAGAATGTCGAGATCGTGATGCTCGTCAACAATGACTACACCACCGACAAGAGCCTCGCGGAGGGCGTCGTCGGCCAGATGGAGAGGCTAGGTCTTCGCGTTGTCCTGAACGGGTTGAACGGCGTCCAGCGCGACGCGTCCATGTATTCTGGCCGTTTCGATTGGATGGTCAGGCGCAATGATGAGGAGCTCACCTCGGTCGTACAGAACACCGAGCAACTGGCGCCGATCGGCCCACGCACAAGCTGGAACCATCGCGCTCCGGAAAACGGCCAGGTCGATCTGATGCCGTTCGAGAAGGACCTCGTCGACATCGTCAACAAGTTCGTCTCGGCGCAGGACAACGACGAGCGCGCCAGCCTGATGAAGCAGTTCCAGAAGATCTCGACGCAACACGTCTATACCGTCGGGCTGACCGAATATCCCGGCGCGCTGATCATCAACAACCGCTTCTCCAATATCCCGCAGGGAACGCCGATCTTCATGTTCAACTGGGCCGAAGATTCGATCATTCGTGAAAGGGTCTGGGTCGCTGTCGACAAGCAGCAGAAATATGAACTGTTCCCCGAACAGCTTCCCGGAAAGCCCGGCGACAAGGGTCCGACGAACTGAGTTTCCTCCCCTGACTTGAAAATTCCCGGCCGCGCTGCTGGCGCGGCCGGGACAAAGCCAGCGGCAAGGGGATAACTGAAACCGAGCGAGGAGAGAAACGGCCGATGCTGCGATTTCTGCTTATGCGCATAGCATCCGCATTACCGGTTCTCGCCATTTTGAGCGTGGTTACCTTCGCGATCATCCAGGCCCCGCCGGGCAACTATGCCGACTACATCCGCTTGCAGCTCATCAACCAGGGTGGAGCCTCCTTTGCCGAGGCCGATGCGCAGGCGAAGGCTTATAGCGTGGAGCATGGCCTCGATAAGCCGGTTCCGCTCCAATACCTGAACTGGATCGCCGGCATCGTCACCCGCGGCGACTTCGGCTACAGCCTGTATTACAACAAGCCCGTCGCCGACGTGGTGGGCGAGCGGCTGCCGCGCACGCTGCTGCTTGCGCTTGTCTGCCATCTCTTGGCTTCGGTGCTGGGCATCGGCTTTGGCATCTGGGCGGCGACCAGACAGTACAGCTGGATCGACAGTACGCTGTCAGCGATTTCCTTCCTCGGCATGACGGTGCCGCGCTTCCTGATGGCGCTGATCATCGTCTACCTGCTGGTCTTCCAGTTCAATGTGTCCGAGATCGGCAGCTTCTTTTCGCCGCAATTTGGCGGGGCGCCGTGGTCCTGGGCGAAGTTCGTCGATCTCGTCCGGCATGTCTGGCCGGTTGTCGCCATCGCCACCTTTGGCGGGCTCGCCTACAACATGCGGGTGATGCGCGGCAATTTGCTCGACACGCTGAACGCGCAATATGTCGAAACCGCTCGCGCCAAGGGTCTCAGCGGTGGTGCGGTCGTGATGCGCCATGCGGTGCCCAATGCGCTGCATCCGCTGGTCATGTATCAGGGCGTGGTGCTGCCCTATATGCTGACCGGCGAGATCGAGACTGCGATCATCTTTGCCCTGCCGACCGTCGGCCCGGCGATCGTCGGTTCGATGGCGGTTGGCGACGTCTATGTCACGGCGACCTTCATGATGGTGCTGTCGGCGACGCTGATCGTCGGCAACATCATCGCCGACATGCTGCTCGTCATGCTCGATCCGCGTGTGCGCCAATATGCAGGGTCCTGAGATGCTTGTGTTCGAGCCCTCGCTGCCGCCACTTGCCGAGGAGCCGGCCAAGATCAAGCCGCGCGGCAATGAGAGCTACATCGCACTCGTCTGGCGCCGCCTGAAACGGTCCTGGACCGGCATGGCCGGGCTCATCCTGGTCGCGTTTCTGGTGCTGCTGGCGGTGTTTGCCGACTTCTTCGCACCGATGGATCCCAAGGTGACCGATGTCGGCTTCGCCCCGCCGCAGATGATGAGCTTCCATGACAAGGACGGCAACTTCGTCTTCCAGCCACGCGTCTATGCCCTGGCGGATTCGGAAGACCTCGACCCGGTTACCTTCCAACCCGTCGTCGGGCCGGACTACGACCATCCGCGGCTGCTCGGCTTCTTCGTCAAGGGAGCGGAGTACAGACTGCTCGGCCTGCTTCCCGCGAACCGGCACTTCTTCGGCTCGACCGACGGCCAGCCGGTGCACTTCCTTGGCACCGACAAATTCGGCCGCGATGTGCTGGCTCGTGCGATTTATGGTTCGCGCATCTCGTTGATGATCGCATTGACCGTGGTTTTCATCGTCACCGTGATCGGCACGACGGTCGGCATGGTGTCGGGTTATTTCGGCGGCACATTCGATGTCTGGGTCCAGCGCTTCGTCGAACTGGTGCTCGCATTTCCGCAATTGCCGCTTTATCTGGCGCTAACGTCGCTGGTTCCGGTGACGGCGCCGACAAATGTCTTCCTGGCCTTCGTGATCGTCGTCATGTCGGCGCTTGGCTGGGCGCAGATGTCGCGCGAGGTGCGCGGCAAGACCCTGGCGCTGGCGCGAATCGACTACGTCCGTGCGGCGATGGCGGTCGGCGCCACGGATGGCCGCATCATCATGCAGCACATTTTCCCAAACGTGATGAGCCACGTGATCGTTGCCGTCACATTGGCGATCCCCAGTGTCGTCCTGCTCGAATCCTTCCTCGGTTTTCTCGGCTTCGCGGTGAAGCCGCCACTGATCTCCTGGGGGCTGATGCTGCAAGACACCGCCACCTATTCGGTCATTGGCACCTATCCCTGGATCCTCTCGCCGGTCGGCTTCGTGCTTGTCACCGTCTTCGCGTTCAACGCGCTTGGCGACGGACTGCGCGATGCAGTCGATCCTTATTGACGTGACATGATGCAACACGCGCTCGTCAAATCTTTCGCACCGCCTGTCCGGCTCGACCATGATGGACGTTCGGAAAACCCGGTCATCGATGCCCGCAACATCGCCGTCGATTTCAAGGTCGAGCACGGCATGGTGGAAGCGGTCAAGGACATCTCCTTCCAGCTCTATCGCGGCGAGACGATCGCCATTGTCGGCGAGTCCGGATCGGGCAAGTCGGTGACGGCGCGCACCGTCATGGGACTGTTGTCGAAGCGTGCGGTCGTGTCGCCGAAATCGACCGTCGAATACAATGGGGCGAACATCCTGAAATTTTCCGAGCGTGCCCGGCGCAAACTGCGCGGCGACCGCATCTCGATGATCTTCCAGGAACCGATGAGTTCGCTCAACCCGATCTACACGATCGGCAGCCAGATCGTCGAGGCGATACGGGTGCATCGCAAGATGAGCCGCAGGCAGGCCGAGGCAAGGGCGCTCGAGCTGCTGCAGCAGGTGCAAATTCCTGAGCCCCAGGCGCGGCTGAAGCAGTATCCGCACCAGCTTTCCGGCGGTCAGCGCCAGCGTGTGATGATCGCCATGGCGCTGGCCAACGATCCGGACGTGCTGATCGCCGATGAGCCGACGACGGCGCTCGACGTGACGGTTCAGGCGCAAATCCTCAATCTCATCCGCAACCTGCAGAAGAAACTGCGCATGGCGGTGATCCTGATCACGCACGACCTGACCGTGGTGCGGCAGTTCTCCGACTATGTCTACGTCATGCAGCATGGGGAGATGCGCGAGCACAATGTGACGGAGAAGCTGTTCGCCAATCCGCAGCATCCCTACACATGCCACCTGCTTGCCTCCGAGCCGCGCGGCCAGGCAAATCCGTTGCCGGAAGGCGCCGACGTCATTCTTGAGGCCAAGGGTGTGCGCGTCTCCTTCATGCTGCGGCACGGCACGTTCATGAAGCCGGATCTGCGCGAACTTGTCGCCGTCGACAGCCTCAGCCTGACCCTCCGGCGGCACGAGACGCTGGGCCTCGTCGGCGGATCGGGCAAGACCACGTTCGGCGAGGCGTTGCTCAGGCTCAACACCACGGACAGCGGCGAGATCTATTTCGATGGCCAGCCGATCCATGGCTGTTCGCGGGCGCAGATGCGGCCGCTGCGGTCGCGCATGCAGGTCGTCTTCCAGGACCCGTTCTCGTCGCTCAACCCGCGCATGACGATCGGCCAGATCATCGAGGAAGGGCTTGTCGTCAACCGCATCGGCGCCACGAGGAACGATCGGATCGAGCGGGTGCGCGAGGCACTGATCAGCGCCGGCATGCCGGGCGATATCCTGTCGCGCTTCCCGCACGAGTTTTCCGGCGGCCAGCGCCAGCGTATTGCGATTGCCCGCGCCGTCGCGCTCGAACCGGAATTCATCGTACTCGACGAGCCGACATCGGCGCTGGATCTCTCGGTCCAGGCGCAGATCATCGAACTGCTGCGCAAGCTGCAGCGCGAACGGGGCCTGAGCTACATCTTCATCTCGCACGATCTCAAAGTCGTGCGGGCGCTGTGCCATCGCGTCATCGTCATGCAGCACGGCCGGATCGTCGAAGAGGGGCCTGTCGACGAAGTCCTGTCCCATCCCAAAACCGCTTACACCGAACGGCTGGTCAAAGCCGCTTTCGAGGTAGCCTGATTGTTATGCCGGAGGTTATTGTGGCAAGAAATCCCAAGGTCGCTTTCATCGGAGCTGGCTCGACGGTGTTCATGAGGAACATCGTTGGTGACATATTGCAGCGTCCGGCTTTATCCGGCGCGACGATCGCACTGATGGACATCAATCCGCAAAGACTTGAAGAAAGTGCAATCGTCGTTGGCAAGTTGATCTCGACGCTTGGCGTAAAGGCCAAAGCCGAAACCTATTCGGACCAGCGCAAGGCGCTGGCGGGCGCCGATTTCGTCGTCGTCGCCTTCCAGATCGGCGGCTACGAGCCCTGCACGGTCACCGACTTCGAAGTTCCGAAGAAATACGGGCTGCGCCAGACCATCGCCGATACGCTCGGCGTCGGCGGCATCATGCGAGGCTTGAGAACCGTGCCGCATCTGTGGAAGATCTGCGAAGACATGCTCGCGGTCTGCCCGCAGGCTATCATGCTGCAATATGTCAACCCGATGGCGATCAACACCTGGGCGATCGCGGAGAAATACCCCGACATCAAGCAGGTCGGCCTCTGCCATTCGGTGCAAGGCACGGCAATGGAGCTGGCGCATGATCTCGACATTCCCTACGAGGAGATTCGCTATCGCTCGGCCGGCATCAATCACATGGCCTTCTACCTGAAGTTCGAGCATCGCCAGCCGGACGGCTCCTATCGCAACCTCTATCCGGATCTGCTGCGCGCCTATAGCGAAGGGCGGGCGCCGAAGCCGGGGTGGAACCCGCGCTGCCCGAACAAGGTGCGCTACGAGATGCTGAAGCGCCTCGGTTACTTCGTCACTGAAAGCTCCGAACATTTCGCGGAATACACGCCCTATTTCATCAAGGACGGGCGCGAAGATCTGATCGAGAAATTCGGTATCCCGCTCGACGAGTATCCGAAGCGCTGCATCGAGCAGATCGAACGCTGGAAGGGGCAAGCGGAAGCCTATCGCTCGGCTGACAAGATCGAAGTGGAGCAGTCGAAGGAATATGCGTCCTCGATCATGAATTCGGTCTGGACCGGCGAGCCGTCGGTGATCTACGGCAATGTCCGCAACAATGGCTGCATCACGTCATTGCCATATAATTGCGCGGCCGAGGTGCCGTGCCTCGTCGACGCCTCCGGCATTCAACCCACCTTCATCGGCGACCTGCCGGTGCAGCTTACTGCGCTAATCCGCACCAATATCAACGTCCAGGAGCTGACGGTCCAGGCGCTGATGACCGAGAACCGCGAGCACATCTATCACGCGGCGATGATGGACCCGCACACGGCGGCTGAGCTCGACCTCGACCAGATATGGTCGCTGGTCGATGATTTGCTGGTTGCGCATGGCGATTGGCTGCCGGCCTGGGCGCGCGGAGCGCGCAGCGTTCGGGCGGCCTGAGGCGCAGGGCTGTCTATTTCACTCGCCTATGCCGACCATAAAGCCCGCTTTGAAAGCGGCGCGGCGTTGCCGGCCGATGTCTCGAAATCGAAGAGCTTCTGCGTCACCAGTGCAGCCGCCCCTCTTGCCCAGGAATTGTCCTCCCAGTCCAGCAGCATTGGCGGTGCTTGTCGAAAGGTGTTTTGCCCGAGCATCACCCGCATCGGGCCAAACAGCGCGTCGCCAAACGATACCGCTTCACCGCCGACAACAATGACCTCCGGGTCGGTGATGTTGACAAGATTGGCGAGATGCCGGCCGACGCCACGTCCGGCTTCTTCGAGAATGGCGACGGCTCGCGGTTCGCGGTCTGCCAAGGCTTCCATAAGGGTCGCTTTGCAATCCGCTTCGTCGTGCCCGGTGGCTTCGCGCCATGTGCGCAGGATCGCCGGCTCGGCGTAATAGGCCATCAGGCAGCCGCGTTTTCCGCACTCGCAAAGGCGGCCGTTCTCCTCATAGGAGGTGTGACCGAATTTGCCGGCAGCACCGTTCGCACCGCGATAGAGTTTGCCTTCGAAGACGAGCGCACAGCCGATCCCGACGCCGATCGCCAGCACCGCCATATTGCGGTGCTGGCGTCCGAGGCCGAAGAGTTGCTGGGCAATGGCGTAGGCATTGGTGTCGTCCTCAAGCCACACGGGGACGTCCACCCGTTCGGCCAGCATCGGGCCAAGGGGAACGTTGTCCCAGTTATAGCGATTGCTGCGGATACACACGGCCTTCTGGTTGTCTATGACGCCAGGCATTGAAACGCCGATCCCGGCAAGCTTGGCGCCGGGCCGATCGACAATCGCAATCAGCTCCGGCACCGCCTTGGCCAACGCCTTTGTAATACGGTCGGGATCGCTGTCCGAGAGCTTGACGCGCATGGAACCCAGCGGATTGGTCGCAAGATCGGTGACCACGCATTCGACCGACCCGACCATCAGCTTGAAACCTATGGCGAGGCCGTTTGCGTAGTTGATATCCACCGGGATAGGGCGGCGCCCGGCCGAGCCCACGACTGTCTTGCCCTCGATCAGCAGGCCATCCTCGATGAGGTCCGCCACGACGAAGGTGACGGCCGCCGGACTGAGGCCGGTAACGGACGCTATGTCGGCCCGGCTGCGCGGACCCTCCTGCCGCAAGAGATTGAGGATCAGTCTCCGGTTCATCGCCCGGGTCGTGCTCGGGTCACCCTTGAGCTTCACGGACTTATTCCTTAATTTTGTAAATTAATTATTGCCTCTCGATCAAACATATGCGTAAGTTTGCCCAACTGTTCAACACCCGAACCGGGGTTAACGAAAATAATCCGGTTCATACCGGCAGCCACCGCGCTCTGAAGGAGCGGGCAAGCATGTTGTCTTGCCCGGGAGATGCGTTGTCGGGTTCGCACAGCGCCGGTGAGGGGGACGACCGCGTCGGCCGCGATGCCGGGCAGAATTAACAACAAGGGAGGAGTGACAATGACGTTCAAGTGGATCGAAAAGCCGTCGACGCGGCGCAATTTCCTTAAGGGAGCCGGTGGCGTTTCCGCCGCGGTGCTCACGGGCTTTCCAATGCTGGCACTCAGCCAGTCGAGCGAAGTCACCATCATTTCAGATGAAAACAATGCCGATGCCCTGCAGATTTTGCGGCGCATCGCGGCCGATTTCGAGAAGCAGTCAGGCACCAAAGTTGTGATCAACAACATGGATCACGAGGCCCACAAGACCGCGATCCGCAACTACCTTGTGGCCGGCGCGCCGGATGTCTGCTTCTGGTTCTCCGGAAACCGCATGCGTGCCTTCGTCAACCGCGGCCTGTTCGACGACATTTCGGATCTGTTCGAGAAGGAAAAATACAAGGACGCGCTGGGTGCTACGACCGGTGCCGTCACGGTCGACGGCAAGCAGTATGGACTGCCGACCGGCGGCACGATGTGGGGCATGTTCTATCGCAAGGACGTCTTTGCCGAGCACGGACTTACGGTACCGGCGACCTGGGACGAATTCCTCGCTTACGGCCAGAAATCCAAGGCCGCCGGCCTAATCCCCGTCAGCATCGGCACCAAGGAACTCTGGCCGGCGGCCGGATGGTTCGATCAGATGAACCTGCGCATCAATGGTCTCGACAAGCACTTCGCCTTGATGAACGGCAAGATGGCCTATACCGACCCGGCGCTGAAGCCTGTTTTCGACCACTGGGAGGAGCTGATCAGGCAGGGTTTCTTCACGCCGGATCAAACCTCGTTCGGCTGGCAGGAGGCCGGCGCCTTCCTCGCCCAGAAGAAGGCCGGCATGATGAATCTCGGTGCCTTCGTGAAGGCTACTTTCCCTGAGCAGGATCTCGAGCAGCTGACATTCGCGCCTTTCCCGAAGATTGACGCCGCCCTCGACCGTTACGAAGAATTCTCGGTCAATTCGGTCCACATCCCGGCCAACGCCAAGAACAAGGCGGGTGCCCGCGAGTTCCTCGCCTTCTTTTACCAGCCGGAAAATTTCGGCCCCTATCTGGAACCTGGCGGCAACGTTCCGCCGCGCAACGACCTTCCAGCCAGCAAGGACCCGCTGGTCAACGCGGCTGTGGAAAGCCTCAAGACGGTGGCCGGCACGTCGCAATATTACGACCGCGACACCGATCCCGACATGGCCCAGGCGGGTCTGGTCGGTTTCCAGGAATTCATGGCCAAGCCGGAGCGCCGGGATGCCATTCTTCAGCGACTCGAGGGAACCCGTCGCCGGATCTTCAAGATCTAGCGCCTCCCAGCCGAGGGGAGCGGGGTCTTGCCCGCTCCCCGATGCGTTCCGGTGAATGAGGTCTCCCAAAATGACGAAGCTTTGGCGCCGCCATCGCTGGTGGCTGACACCGACACTTCTGATCCTGCCCGCTGCTGTGCTGTTTTCCGTCGTCATTCTGGCCTCTGCGGTCGAGAGCCTATGGATCAGCCTGCACGAATGGGACGGCTTCAGCCCGATGGTCTGGATCGGCCTTGGCAACTACCGCGAATTGTTCGCCGACCCGCAGTTCTATGTTTCGCTGAAGAACAATCTGATCTGGCTGGTGATGTTCATGCTGGCGCCGCCGCTCGGCCTCGCCATCGCGCTGCTCGTCAGCCAGAAAATCCGCGGCATGCGCCTGCTCAAGTCGCTGTTCTTCATTCCGCTGGTGCTGGCTTCGGTTGCCGTCGGCGTTGTCTTCACCTGGGTCTATACGCCGGAATTCGGACTTCTCGCCCTGATCTTCCGCACCTTCGGCGCGACCGCCCCGGCAGTGCTGTCGGATGAAAACTTCGTCACCTTCGCCGTCGTGATCGCAGCGTTGTGGCCGCAGATCGCCTTCTGCATGGTGCTCTATCTCGCCGGCCTCAACAATCTCAGCGAGGACCTGATCGGCGCCGGGCGGGTCGACGGCGCCAGGGGCTGGAACATGCTGCGCCACATCGTGTTGCCGCAACTGACACAGGTCACCTTTATCGCCATCGCTGTCACCGTCGTCGGCGCACTGCGTTCCTTCGACATGGTCTCGGTGATGACCAGCGGCGGCCCCTTCGGTTCGTCCGAGGTGCTTGCCTATCAGATGTTCGAGCAGTCCATCTTTTCCTACCGCTTCGGCTATGGCGCGGCCATTGCCTCGGTGCTGTTCGTGATCATGGCGGTCTTCATCGCCTGGTACCTGACGCGGATGATCCGCGCCGATGAAAGGGGCGGCTGATGTTTCCCCGCCCGATTCCCGAAACTGCTATTTGGCAGCGTCGCCTCTATGTCGTGCTGGTGGTCGGCATCCTGATTGTCTGGCTGGCGCCGCTCTTTGCCATCATTCTTACCTCGTTCCGCTCTACGCAGGATGTCATGGGCGGCAATCTGTGGGGCTGGCCGACCCAATTCGGCCTGGTCGACAACTACACGGCAGTCTTCACCCAGACGCCGATGGCCCGCTACTTCCTCAACAGCCTGACGATCACCATCCCCTCGGTGATCGGCGTTCTCATCTTGAGCACGCTCGCCGGGTTCGTGCTCGCCCGTTACCGATTTCGCGGCAACATGCTCGTCTTCGCCCTGTTCGTCGGCGGAAACTTCCTGCCGCACCAGATCATGATGATCCCGGTCCGCGATCTCATGGTGCGGCTCAACCTCTACGACACGATGTCGGCCCTGATCATCTTCCACATCGCCTTCCAGACCGGGTTTGCAACACTGTTCATGCGCAACTTCATCGCCGCCTTGCCGGGAGAACTGTTTCAGGCAGCCAGGGCCGAGGGCGCGACACCGTTTCAGACATTGGTACACGTCGTCGTCCCACTGGTACGGCCGGCTCTCGCGGCGCTTGCCATCCTGCTCTTCACCTTCATCTGGAACGATTATTTCTGGGCGGTCGTGCTCACCATCAGCGATACCGTAAAACCGGTCACCGCCGGCCTTGCCAATCTGCGCGGCGAATGGGTCTCGGCCTGGAACTTGATCTCGGCTGGAACCATCGTCGTGGCTTTGCCACCAGTCGCCATGTTCTTCCTTATGCAGAAGCACTTCATCACCGGCCTCACCATGGGAGCGGTCAAGGGATGAACGACCATGGCTTCAAGGCGTCGCCCATCCGATTCGAAACTGATTTTGCAAGCAGGGCTCCATGACCAGTCTTGAACTCCGGCAGATACAAAAGAATTATGGCACCTATCATGCACTGCGCGGCATTGATCTCAGCGTCGAACAGGGCGAGTTCATTGTCACCGTCGGGCCGTCCGGTTGTGGCAAGTCAACGCTGTTGAAGATCATTGCCGGGCTTGAAACCGTTTCGACCGGTGAAATTCTCATCAACAACCGTGATGTCACCACCACCGAGCCGGGTGAGCGCGGCATTGCCATGGTTTTTCAGTCTTATGCGCTTTACCCGCATATGACCGTCGCCGAGAACATGGGTTTCGGCCTGCGCATGGCGCATCGCCCCAAGGCCGAGATCGATGCCGCCGTGCTGCGAGCCGCCAAGATCCTTCGCATTACCGACCAGCTCGACAAGCGGCCGAAACAGCTTTCCGGCGGCCAGCGTCAGCGTGTGGCGATTGGCCGTGCCATAACCCGCTCGCCCGACGTGTTCCTGTTCGACGAACCGCTATCCAACCTTGACGCAGCGCTGCGCACGCAGATGCGCGTCGAGCTTTCCGATCTGCACGCCAGGCTCGGCGCCACCATGGTCTATGTCACGCACGACCAGACCGAGGCGATGACAATGGCGAGCCGTATCGTCGTGCTCAATCGCGGCTCGGTCGAGCAGGTGGGCGCTCCGCTCGAACTCTACCGCAATCCGGCCAATCTCTTCGTCGCGGGCTTCCTCGGCGCACCCCGAATGAATTTTTTCGAAGTGACCGTCGCCGCTGTCTCCGGCGGCGCCGCCACGCTGTCGACCGCCGGTCTTTCTCCTTTGGCTGTCGAACTGACGGAAGCGGCATCCGTACAGGTCGGCGATAGGGTGACAATGGGGATTCGGCCGGAGAGCATCAGCCTGGCCGCGGAAGGGACAGCGAGTTTTGCAGGACGGGTGCGGCTGGTCGAGCATCTCGGCCGCGAGACCATCCTCTATGCCGACGCCGGCCCGCTGCAATGCGTCAGTTCTGAAAGCGGCAGCGGCAACGTCACCGTCCAGATCGGCCATGCGAGCGCTGTCTCTGCCGACGCGACCGTCGGCTTAAAGGTCGAGCCGCGTGACGTCTATCTCTTTTCCTCTGTCGATGAGCGGACCATCAGTGCCCGTAAACCCACCATCACCGACTGACCTGCAGGAGTATCCTTCGTGAACAAGACTTCAAACGGCCGCGCCCTGTCGGTCTGGCGGACGATCCAGACCGACCGCTTTCTGGTCGGCGCGCCGCATTACCCCGAGCATGTGGACGAGAGTTACTGGGACAATGACGCCAGGCGCATGGCCGAGGCCGGCTTCAACGTCGCCCGCCTCGGCGAATTCGCCTGGCACATTTTCGAACCGCGTGAAGGCACCTTCGATTTCGACCTGTTCGACCGGGCAATCGAGGGCCTCGCGCGTCGCGGCGTCAACACGATCCTGTGCACGCCGACCGCCACCCCGCCGCGCTGGCTGACCGCAAAGCATCCGGAAATCCTGCGGCTTGATGGAAATGGCCGGTCGATGGGCCACGGCTCGCGCCAGTATGCCGACACCAGCAGCCCGGTGTTTCGCGACTATAGCCGCAAGATTACCAGGGCGATGGCGGACCACTACCGCGACAATGCAAATGTCATAGGCTGGCAGACCGACAACGAACTCAACACCAGCATGCCGGAATCCTATTCGCCGTCGGCATTGAAGGAATTCCAGGCTTATCTCCAGGAAACCTACAAGACGATAGACAGGCTGAACTTCGCCTGGGGTGGCGATTTCTGGGCGACGGCTTACGGCGATTTCAGCGAAATTGTCTTCCCGCTGGATTTTTCCCCGTCCTTTCCCGGTCCCGGTCACCTCCAGGACTACCACCGTTTTCTCGCGTTTTCGACAGCACGGTTCCAGCACGACCAGGTCGAGATCCTGAGAGCCACGAATGCCGGTTGGTTCATCTTCCACAATCTCGGCGGATTGCGCGATATCGATTTTCGAGGCCAGTTCTCCACCGATCTCGACTTTGTCGGCTACGATATCTACCCGTTCCTCTATGACGAGTTCTTTCGCCTCGGCAACCACGCCAAGATCCAGGCACTGCATCTCGACATCTGCAGGGGATTTTCCGGCAACTACATAGTGCCGGAACAACAGTCAGGTTTTGGCGCCCAGCCGGGCTTCTGCACGCTGACGCCGGAGCCGGGCGAAATGCGACGCATGGCGATGTCGTCCGTTGCGCGTGGCGCCGATGGCATCATGTTCTTCCGCTGGCGTCCCGCGCATTTCGGCGCCGAGATATACTGGATGGGCATCATCGATCACGATGATGTCGCTCGCCGCCGCTACGACGAAGCGAGGCAGTTCGCCACCGAGATGACGGCGCTTAAAGACAAGATCCTAGGCACCCATGTGCGGATGGATGTCGGCATCGCCGGCTCGGACTTCGACAATCAGGAAGCCCACAAAACCTTCCCGATCGGCTTGCCGAGCCCGCAGGACGACGCAACCTTGCTGCATCAGTATTGCTATGACCGCGGCATCGCCTGCGGCTTCATCCACCCGGAAGACGATCTATCGAAGCTCAAGGTGTTCTACGTGCCGCATTGGGTGATCTGGAAGGACAACTGGACCGAGCGGCTGCAAGTCTTTGCCGAAAATGGCGGTATCATCATCATCGGCGCGCGCACGGGAACCCGCGACGAAAACAACCACGTCATCCGCGAGACAGCGCCGGGCCGGTCGCTGTCGAAGCTGACCGGTGTTCGCGTCGAGGATTTCGGGCGGCTGGCGGCACCTGGGGCTAATGGCCTGTTCAACACCATGTCGCGCTCCGGCGGGCTCGTCATTCCTCCCGACAGACCGGCCGAATCCAGCCGCCGCATCCGTCGTTATACCTTCGGCAACCACGAGTTCGATGCCGGTTATTTCTATGAGAACCTCGCAGTCGAACCGGAAGTCGAAATTATCGGGGTTTGGTCGAACCGCTACGCGGTGGGAGCGCCTGCAATCACTTCCCGCGCCGTCGGCAAGGGCCGTGTGCTCTATGTCGGCACCTACCTGACTCCGGAACTGACGGCTCAGCTCGCAACCCGCACTTTCGCCGACGCGAACGTGGAGCCTCTGGTTCCGGATCTGCCGGACGGCGTCGAGGTGACGATGCGCGAGAATGATGAACGCCAGCTTCTGTTCATGCAAAACATCAAGGACACGCCGGTTGCGGTAACCGGCGTTCCCGCCGGCAGCAACCTGCTCGACGGCAAAAGGCCTGTCTCCGGAGTGCTGACCCTGGACGGCTATGGCTGTGCTATCATCGAATTGATCTGATGCGATACGATATGCCGCCAGCAGGTTCAAGATAGAAGAAGAGGGAGGTCAGTTTCCAGTCCACAGAATATCGAAAATGGTGAGAGCGTTGATTTTTTGGTAATGTTCTACTGGGAGATTTGGTAGACTGTTGACAGAGGAGGAGAAATTCTGTGGACGAGATGCCGAAAACTACTCGGAATTTGCGTTTCTCCCTGGCGCTTGGAATCGTGTCCTGGCTGTTGCTCGGTTCGTCCGTTCCGGCCGCGGCTGCCAGAGGATTTTCTGAGAGCGCATTTTGGCGATGGCCAGATGTCGCTTGAGCGGATCGTCGGCGGCCAATCCAACCCGACCTATTTCGTCGACTACGGCGGCCGCCGCATGGTGCTGCGCAAGAAACCTCCGGGACCGATCCTGCGCGGCGCTCATGCCGTCGATCGCGAATACAGGGTGATCGAAGCGCTAGCGGCGACAGAGGTGCCGGTGCCGCGGCCGGTGCTCTTTCACGACGGCGACGAGCCGCTCGGCACGCCATTCTACCTGATGCAGCGGCTCGACGGCCGGGTGTTCCACGATGGCTCGTTGCCGGGACTGGCGCCGGACGAGCGGCGCGGCATCTATTTTGGCATGGCCGAGGCGCTGGCAAAACTGCACGCAGTCCGGCCGGAAGAGGTCGGGCTCGGCGATTATGGCCGTCCCGGGAACTATTTTGAACGACAGATCGCGCGCTGGACCAGACAGTTGCGGGAATCGCCGAGCGAGCGCATCACCGCGCTCGAAGCCGTCGCCGAATGGCTGCCGCGACATCTTCCGCCAGATGACGGCCACGTCTCGATCGCGCATGGCGACTTCCGTTTCGGCAACCTCATCTTCCATCCCGAGCGGCCCGAAGTGATCGGCATACTCGACTGGGAGTTATCGACCCTTGGCCATCCGCTTGCCGATCTCGGCTTCTGCTCGATGCCCTGGCATTCCTCGCCTGACGAATATGGCGGCATCCTCGGCCTCGATCAGGCAGCGCTCGGCATTCCGACACAGCGCGAATTCCTCGATCATTACTTTGCCTACGCAGTGCTGACGGCGCCGCTGCAGCACTTCCATCTGGTGTTTGCCATGTTCCGCTTTGCCGTGATTTTCGTCGGCATCGCCGACCGCGTGATGGCCGGCAGCGCGGTTGCGGCCGATGCGGCCGACGTGTCGCCGCTGGCCGGCCGTTTTGCTGCACGCGCCATGGAAGTCATCGATGGCACGCGGCCCTGGTGAGGAGAGGCTGGCAATCAGCTGAGCGAGCCGCACGCGATACGCGTTCAGTTCATTCGAACTTCCGGTTCCGCCAGCAGTGGAATCTCCAGGCCACGCCGCAAGCCGGTCGCGACGACCGACACCCTGAATTTTCCGGCGAGTGCCTTGTCGAAGATGGCGCCGACGATGATGTCGGCATCGTTGTCGACCTCCTCGCGGATGCGGGTAGCCGCTTCATCGACCTCGAACAGCGTCATGTCCATGCCGCCCGATATCGAGACAAGGACGCCCTTGGCGCCCATCATCGAAGCTTCGTCGAGCAGCGGGTTGGCGATTGCCGCTTCCGCCGCCTTCTTGGCACGGCCTTCTCCGGCGGCCTCGCCGGTTCCCATCATGGCGCGACCCATGTCGCGCATCACCGACTTCACATCGGCGAAGTCGAGATTGATCAGCCCTTCCTTGACGATCAGATCGGTGATGCAGCCGACACCTGCATAGAGAACCCGGTCGGCCATGGCGAATGCGTCGGCGAACGTGGTTCTGGCGTCGGCGATCCTGAACAGGTTCTGGTTGGGGATGACGATGACGGTATCGGCGCTTTCGCGCAGGCGCTCGATGCCGTCATCGGCAGCGTGCATGCGGCGCCTGCCTTCGAAGACGAATGGCTTGGTGACGACGGCGACGGTCAGTATTCCAGCTGCCCGCGCTGCCTGCGCTATAACAGGCGCGGCACCTGTTCCGGTTCCACCTCCCATGCCGGCGGTCACGAAGCACATATGCGTTCCAGCAAGGTGATCCATGATCTCGTCGATGGATTCCACGGCCGCGGCACGGCCGACCTCGGGCAGGGACCCGGCGCCCAGACCTTCGGTGATATGAGCGCCCAACTGGATCAGCCTCGTTGCCTTCGACATGGCAAGGGCCTGGGCATCGGTGTTGGCGACGATGAATTCCGCGCCCTGCAGGCCTTCGGCGATCATGTTGTTGACGGCGTTGCCGCCGCCGCCGCCGACCCCGACGACGGTGATCTTAGGCCTTATCTCCGAGATTACCGGCCTCGTCGCGGTGTTCATTGCCGTTCTCCCTGGATACGCCGAGTGGTCGCTGGAAGCTTGTCCCGGGCGCACTGCGAAAACTTTGAACCGGGCAGTGCGAATCAGAACAGCCCAGAATGCAGGGAATCAGAGCGCGGAGCGGGCTGCAAGTGCGCGATGTGCCTCTTAGGCGACTTGCGCCTGAAAGTTCACGCAATGCGCCTCAGATCGTGGCGCGGGCGCCGCACGCTACAACTTCGGCGCGAGGCGCTGCGCGACATGATCGGCAATCGCCAGGCAGGAGGTCAGGCCGGGGCTTTCGATGCCGAACAGGTTGAGCAGGCTGTCCACGCCATGCACCGCCACGTCCTGGATGACGAAGTCGGCATTGGCCTCACCGGGACCGGACAGTTTTGGCCGGATGCCGCTATAGGCGGGCTGCAGGCTGCCATCGGCCAGGTTCGGCCAGTATTTGCGGATCTCGCTGTAGAAGCGCTCGCCACGAGCTGGATCGACGCGATAGTCGAGTTGATCAGTCCATTCGACGTCCGGCCCGAAGCGGGTGACGCCGTCGAGATCGAGCGTCAGATGAACACCGAGTCCGCCTGGTTCGGGTACTGGATAGATCAGCCGCGAGAAGGGCGCCCGGCCGGCCACCGAAAAATAATTGCCTTTGGCGTAATGGAGCTTTGGCACGAACTGCTGATCTAGCCCTTCAAGCGAGCGGGCAAGCGCTGCGGCGCTAAGCCCGGCCGCATTGACGAAGCGTGTGGTAGCGGTCTCGAAGCGCTCGCCGCCGGTAGCGTCCACCGTGTCGAGCACGACGCGGCCCGCTTCGATGCGGCCGGCGGCGACGCGGGTGTTGAGGCTGAGTGCCGCCCCGTGCTCCTCGGCATCAGCCAGCAAGGCAAGCATCAGGGCATGGCTGTCGACGATCCCGGTGGCCGGCGACAGCAGCGCCGCCGTGCACTTGAGGCTGGGTTCCAGCGCATGTGCCTCGGCTTCGCTCAAGGGCGCCAGGTCGCCGGCGCCGCAAGCGCGCGCATTGGCCCGGATCGAGGCGAGCACCGGCTCCTGTTCGGCATTTGTGGCGACGATGAGCTTGCCGCAGCGCAAATGCGGGATCGCACACTCGTCGCAGTAGCGATAGAGCTTTTCCCGGCCCGCCACGCAGAACCGGGCTTTCAGCGATCCAAGTGGATAGTGGAGGCCGGCGTGGATGACCTCGGAATTGCGCGCACTTGTTCCGGTGCCGATGGCGCTCTCGGCTTCCAGCACCAGCGTGTCGATGCCGCGCTTCGCCATCTCTCGCGCGATCGCCAGGCCAACGACGCCGGCGCCGGCGACAATGCAGTCGATTTGGTCCACGATCAGGTCAAGCCGAAGTTCTGCATGCGTCCATCCATCCGCTGGCCCTGTCGAAAGCGCTTGACACTATATCGTTCGAGAAAGATGCATCAAACCGCATAATGCACGGGGACCTGCCGAGCCGGACCGGCGGCGGAACTGTTTCTGCGTGCAGCACAGGAGCCGTCATGGACGCACGACCGAATTCGCCCGAAGCCCGCGACATAAGCTATCACATGCATGGCTACACCAACGCCCGCAAGCATCAGGAGGCAGGGCGCTCGTCATCGAGAAGGGCGACGGCATCTATGTCGAGGACCTCGCCGGCAACCGCTATATCGAGGCGATGGCCGGGCTTTGGAGCGTCGCGGTCGGTTTTTCGGAGAGGCGGCTGGTCGATGCGGCGGTACGGCAAATGTCGAAGCTGCCTTACTATCACGACTTCGGCTCCAAATCGCATTCGCCGCTGATCGATCTCGCCGAGAGACTGGTGCAGATGGCGCCGGTGCCGATGAGCAAGGCGTATTTCACCAATTCCGGCTCCGAGGCCAACGATACGGCCATGAAGATGATCTGGTACCGGTCGAATGCGCTCGGCCAGCCGGCGCGCAAGAAGATCATCAGCCGCAAGAAGGGCTATCACGGCGTCACCATTGCCTCGGCGAGCCTGACCGGACTGCCCAACAACCACATCTCGTTCGATCTGCCGATCGCCAATGTGCTGCATACCTCGACACCGCACCATTGGCGTGAGGCGATGCCGGGTGAGAGCGAAGAGCAGTTTTCGAGCCGGCTCGCCGACGAGCTGGAAAAGCTGATCCTGGCCGAAGGACCGGAAACCATCGCCGCCTTCTTCGGCGAACCGATCATGGGTGCTGGCGGCGTCATTGTTCCGCCTTCCGGCTACTGGGAAAAGATCCAGGCGGTGCTGTCGAGATACGACATCCTGCTGGTCGCCGACGAGGTGATCTGCGGCTTCGGCAGGACAGGTGAGATGTTCGGCTCGCAGACCTTCGGCATCAGGCCCGACATCATGGTGCTGTCGAAGCAGATCTCTTCGTCCTATCTGCCGATCTCGGCCTTGCTGATCAACGACAAGGTATTCCAGCCGATTGCCGACGAAAGCAATCGTATCGGCACCTTCGGCCATGGCTTCACCGGCGGCGGCCATCCTGTTGCGGCAGCGGTCGCGCTCGAGAACCTGAAGCTGATCGAGGAGCGCGACCTTGTCGGCAATGCGCGTGCGGTCGGCGCGCATATGCAGAAGCGGCTGCGCACGCTCGCTTCGCACCCGCTTGTCGGCGAGGTGCGCGGCATCGGCCTGATCGCGGCGGTCGAACTGGTCGGCGACAAGGCGAACAAGGCGCCGTGGGGGAAGACCGGTGAACTGGGCGGGCTCGTCAACGGCTTCATGCAGCAGAACGGCGTCATCTCGCGCAATATGGGCGATGCGCTGGCTTTCTGCCCGCCGCTGATCATCACCGAGCCGCAGGTCGACCAGGTGATCGACGCGTTTGAAGGATCGCTCGAGGCTGCCGTCAAGCAGGTCCGATCGCCAAGCTGATTGCGCTATTTAGCGATGCCGACCGCATCCGGCACGACGACCAGCTTGCCAACGAAATCCTTGGCGATGAAATCGGCTTGGGCGCGATGGAAATCGGACAGCTTGTAGACGCCGCCGACCAGCGGCCGGATCTTCTTCTCCTCGATGTAGCGCACGATGCGGCGGAAATCCGCCCGTGTGCCCTGGCTCGAGCCATGCAGTTGCAGCTGTTTCAGATACATGGTGCGCAGATCTAGCTGCACGACGGGGCCGGCAATTGCACCAGCCGTGGTGTAGCGGCCTTCCGGCCTCAAGATGCGCAGGAGGTCGTTGAAGATCGCGCCGCCGACCAGATCGGCGACGACGTCGATCGGCTGGCCCCCGGTCGCCGTGCTGACGGCGGCCGGCAGATCGGCAACGCCACGTGTGATCACCGCCTCGGCGCCGATGTCACGCACGGCCTGTTCCTTGCCCTTGCCGGCAATTGCATAGGGAATGGCGCCGCGCGCCCGCGCCAGCTGCACGATGCCGGAGCCGACGCCGCCCGAGGCGCCGGTGACCAGCACACGCTCGCCGGCTTTCAACGCGGCGCGTTCCAGCATCTGCTCGCCGGTGAGATAGGCGCAGCAGAAAGTGGCGAGCTCGACATCGCTAAGATCGGTGTCGACGACATGGGCGTTCTCGGCAGGCACTGTCTGGTATTCGGCATAGCCGCCGTCGCGGCCATGGCCCATATAGTCGATGTCGGCCAATGAATCGTCGTCGCGATTGTAGATAGAGAAATCGACCATCACCCGCTCGCCGATGCGGGCCGGCGACACGCCGTCGCCGACGGCAACGATGTTGCCGACCGTGTCGGTGCCCTGGATGCGCGGGAAGGTCAGCGTATTGCCCTGTCGACGCCAGGTCGACACAGCGGCGGCATCGTCCTCAGTGCCGTACGCGCCCTGTCGCACCCAGACATCGGTGTTGTTCATACCGCAAGCGGTGACCTTGACCAGCACCTCACCCGGGGCGGGCGAGGGTACTTTGACGTCGGTGCGGTAGACGAGCTTTTCCGGTCCGCCGTGCCCGATCAACTGCACGGCGGCCATGGTGGCGGGGATGGTCTTGGTCATGGCATTCATGTCGGTTCTTCAGATGTTGGCATGTCGGTTCTTCAGATGTTGGCAAACACGCTCTTCACCGCATCGGCCGTCTTGGAGACGACGATGTCTGCCTCTTCCCGCGTCAGGCAGAGCGGCGGCGCAAAACCGAGAATGTCGCCCTGCGGCATGGCGCGGCCGATGACGCCGCTTGCCGCAAGCGCGGTCGCGATCTGCGGACCGATCTTCTGCGAGGCATCGAAGAACACGCGATCGTTCTTGTCGGCGACGAACTCGATTGCCGCCAGCATGCCGTCGCCGCGCACCTCGCCGACGTTTTTGTGGTCACCGACGGCTTTCGTCAGCTCGGCGCGGAAATAGGCGCCGGTCTCGCCGGCGTTCCGTACCAGGTCCATCTCGTCGATCAGTTCCAGGTTGGCGACGCCGGCGGCGACGCAGATCGGATGCGCCGAATAGGTCCAGCCATGGCCGAGCGAGCCGAGCTTGTCGGAACCCTGCACCAGCACCTGCCAGACCTTGTCGGAGACGATGACTCCGGAGAGCGGCGCATAGGCCGAGGTCAGGCCTTTGGCGATGGTAATCAGGTCGGGCTTGATGCCGTAATGGTCGGAGCCGAACATGGTGCCCAGCCGGCCGAAGCCGGTGACGACCTCGTCGGCAACCAGCAGCACGTCGTACTTCTTCAGCACCGCCTGGATCTTCTCCCAGTAGCCGGCCGGCGGCGGCACGATGCCGCCGGTTCCGAGGATCGGCTCGCCGATGAAGGCGGCGACCGTTTCCGGCCCTTCGGCCAGGATCATCTCCTCGAGCTTGTCGGCGCAGTATTGCGAAAACTGCTCCTCGCTCAGCGAGCGGTCGGCGCGGCGGAAATAGTAGGGCGCCTCGGTGTGCAGGACCGGCGCACGCGGCAGGTCGAAGGCGTTGTGGAAAAGGTCGAGGCCGGTCAGCGATCCGGTCATGATGCCGGAGCCGTGATAACCGCGCCAGCGCGAGATGATCTTCTTCTTCTCGGGCCGGCCGAGCACGTTGTTGTAGTACCAGATCAGCTTGATGTTGGTTTCGTTGGCGTCGGAACCGGAGAGGCCGAAATAGACCCTCGACATGCCTTGCGGCGCGCGGTCGATGATCATCTTGGAAAGCGTGATCGATGCCTCGGTGCCGTGGCCGACATAGGCATGGTAATAGGCGAGGTTCTTGGCCTGTGCGGCGATGGCGTCGGCGATCTTCTGGCGGCCATAGCCGACATTGACGCAGTAGAGCCCGGCGAAGGCGTCGATGCTCTTCTTACCGGTATTGTCCCAGATGGTGACGCCTTCGCCACCGGCAATCACACGCGTCGGGCTCTCGCCACGCGCATGGGTGCCCATATGGGTCGAGGGATGGAAGAAGTGATCGCGATCCCAGGCGGCGAGTTCGTTTGACTGGTCGAGCATTTTTTTACTCCTGAGAAAAATGTGTCGGGCGCGGCTCACGCAACGTCGAGGCAGAGATATTTGAGATCGGTAAAGGCTTCGAGCCCGTGACGCGAGCCCTCGCGGCCGATGCCGGACTGCTTGACGCCGCCGAAGGGGATCGGCGCGCCGGTGATCTTGACGCGGTTGATGGCGACCATGCCATAGTCGAGCGCGCGACCCATGCGCAATTGCCTGCCGCCATTCTCAGTCACGACATAGGCAACCAGGCCGTATTCGGTGGCGTTGGCGCGGGCGATGACCTCGTCCTCGCTGTCGAAAGGCGTCACTGCCGCAACCGGACCGAAGGTCTCCTCGCGCATGATCAAAGCGTCGTCTCCAACGTCGGCAAGCACGGTCGGCTGGTAAAACAGCGGCCCGGCCGGATGGCGCTTGCCGCCGGTCAGGCAGCGCGCGCCTTTGGCGAGCGCATCGGCCACCTGCTCCTCGACCTTCTTGGCGGCGCGTTCATGCATCAAGGGTCCGATTTCGGTGTCGTCAGCCAGGCCATTGCCGGCCCGCAATGCCTGGACGCGTTTGGCGAAAGCAGCGCAGAACCGATCGTATAGCGGACGCTGGACATAGATGCGGTTGGCGGCGAGGCAGTCCTGGCCGGAGGTGGCGAATTTGGCGTCGACCGCGATGGCCACAGCCTTGTCGAGATCGGCGTCGGCGAAGACGATCAGCGGCGCATGACCGCCGAGTTCCATCACCAGACGCTTCATCGTCGGCGCACTCTGCGCGGCGATCAACCTGCCGACCTCGGTCGAGCCGGTGAAGCTCATGGCGCGAACGCGCGGATCTTCGCACATCCGCCCAACGATGGTCGAAGCCTTGCCGGTGAGAAAGTTGAACACGCCTGCCGGCAGGCCGGCACGTTCGCCAAGCTCGGCCAGCGCCAGTGCAGACAGCGGCGTTTCCGAGGAAGGATGCGCGACGATGGTACAGCCGGCGGCAAGGGCGGCAGCCGCCTTGCGGGTCAGCATGGCCGCTGGAAAATTCCACGGCGTGACCACGCCGACGACGCCGAGCGGCTCGCGCCGCACCATCATCTCGGCGTTTGGCAAATGGCTGGTGACGCTTTCGGCGTTGAGGCGTTTGGCCTCCTCGGCATACCATTCGACAAAAGAGGCGGCGTAGTCTATCTCGCCGAGCGATTCCTTCAGCGGCTTGCCTTGTTCTAGCGTCATCAGCAGCGCCAGATCATTTTTGGCAGCGATGATCAGATCGAACCACTTTCGCAGTATTTTGGACCGTTCCTGCGGCAGCAATGTGCGCCAGGCAGGAAAGGCGCGCGATGCCGCATCGATCGCCAATGTGGTCTGCCGGGCATCGAGCGCGGCAACGAAAGCGACGGTGGATCCGGTGGCCGGATCGGTCACCTCGAAACTCTCCGCGGTCTCGCTTGCCGTCCAGTGGCCATCGACATAGGCGAGTTCACGCAGCAGCCGTCGGTCGGCGAGGCGATCAAGCGCTTCATGGCGCTGCGAGCGGGCAAAATGTGCGGACATCATCGGGCTCCCGGTTCGGGTGATGCCGCAAGACTATCTCTGCCGCGCAAACAGAGAGGCTGTTTCGGTGCCTGCAGGTAGAGAGATTGTCTCTATTGCATCGCCCGGGCAGACGATCTCTCCTGTATCAGGAAGATGCGGGCAGCAGATCGGCCACTGGCAGCACACTCTCCTCCTTCACCGTCTTGGTGACGATGTAGGTGAAATAGCGGTCTATGCCGATCTCGCGTTCGAGCAGAGTGTCAACCAGCCGCTGATAGGCGTCGATGTCGCGCGCCATCACCTTCAGCAGGTAATCGACGCCGCCACCGACAGACCAGCAGGCGACGATCTCGGGGATGTCGCGGATGACGCGCTCGAAACGGTCGAAATCGGCCTGGCGGTGGCTGGCCAGCGTCACCTCCATCAGCACGGTGGCGACCGGCGCGATGGCACGCATGGCGATCCTGGCGTGATAGCCGGAGACGATGCCGGCCTTTTCCAGCTTGCGCAGCCGCATCCAGCACGGCGTCGGCGACAGGCCGACCTTCTCGGCCAGCGCCAGCTTGGTGATGCGGCCGTCGCGCTGGATGGCCTCGAGGATTTTCAGGTCGATCGGATCGAGTTTCGCTGCAGCCATGATCGTCCACTTCCAGTGCCGGACACCATGACGGCGCATTATTTCGATTGTCAATTGCACTGATTTCGATCTCTAATAAGTCATGACATATTGGCGTCCAGATCCCGCTCTTATCCGGCGGCCGGCCTATCAATCGCTCGCCGACCAGTTCGCGCGCGCCATCCACGACGGGCGCCTGGCCAATGGCGCCCGGTTGCCGACGCACCGGCAGCTGGCCGACGATCTCAAACTTTCCGTGCAGACGGTCAGCCGCGCCTATGAGGAACTGATCCGCCGCGGGCTGGTGTCCGGCGAGGTCGGCCGCGGCAGCTTCGTGCAGACGCAGCGCCGCGAGCCGGAGCCGCCCTATTTGCCGGAGCGGCTGGGTGAGGTCATCGACCTCTCTATCCTGAAGCCGGTCTGCGAACCGATGCATCTGGAGCGGCTGAAGCAGGCGCTGGGCTGGCTCGCCGAAAACCTGCCGTCGAGCTCGGCGCTGTCGTTCAGGCCGAACATGGTGTTCCCGCGCCACCGCGCGGTGGGTGTCGAGTGGCTACGCTTCTGCGGCCTCGACGCGTCGCCGCAGAACATCAGCCTGACCAACGGCGCCACCGCAGGGATGACAGTGGCGCTGATGAGCGTGGCGCCGCCCGGTTCGACCGTCGCCACCGAGGCGATCGGCCATCACACACTGATCCCGCTGGCGCGTTATCTCGGTTTCAACCTCGAGGGTTTGCCGATCGACGACAATGGGCTGATCCCGGAAGCGCTGGACGAGGCCTGCCGGCTGTCGGACATCCGCGCGGTGTTCGTGCAGCCCTCGGTGATCAACCCTACGGCGACGCTGATGGACGCCGCCCGGCGCGAACAGATTGCCGCCGTTGCGCGCAGGCATGACATCGCCATTATCGAAAACGACGTCCTCGGCCCGCTGGTCGAGGACCGGCCGCCGCCGGTCGCGGCGTTTGCACCCGAGCGCACGCTCTACGTCACCTCCTTCACCAAGATCGTGGTGCCGGGCCTGCGCATCGGCTATCTCGCGGCACCCGATCGTTATGTCGCCGCGGTTGCCAACCGCCACCTCGTCTCGAACTGGATGGCGACGCCGCTGGTGGCCGAGATCGCCACCAAATGGGTGACCGACGGCACCGCGATGGAACTCGTTCGATGGCAGCGGATGGCTTTGCGGCGGCGTCTGGACATCGCCGCCGAGGCGCTCGCCGGAGTGGACTATCGGGCTCATCGCGACGGGCTGCATGTCTGGCTGCAACTGCCCGATGATCGCGGCGAGGAAGGCTTTGTTTCCCAGGCCCGCCTGCAGGGCGTGGCGATCGCGCCCGGCACGTCGTTTCGCATTTCGCAGATGCCTTGGCATCCAGCCGTGCGGATTTCGCTGGGCTCGACCACGGAGGGGGAACTGCGTGCCGGTCTCGGCGTTGTCACCAAGCTTCTGCTCGGCGATCCCGAGCATCTCCTGCTTGCGATCTAGGCAACAATTGGCGGGGAATTGTGCGGAGTCCGAAATATCGTCATGATATTATTTTCTTGATTGACATGATTTGCCGCGATCCGCATCGTTAAAGGCACAGCTTCTCCATCACGGGAAATTCATTGTCGGCGCCCATCATCAAGATCGACGGCATTTCGAAAAGCTTCGGCACCTTCAAGGTGCTGGATGGCCTCTCGATGCAGGTCATGCCCGGCGAGAAGCTGGCGCTGATCGGCCCGTCGGGTTCGGGAAAAACGACGATCCTGCGCATACTGATGACGCTAGAGCGTATCGACAGCGGCCATATTCAGGTCGACGGCGAGCAGCTGTACCACATGGAGCGTAACGGCCGGCTGCTGACGGCGGATGAACGGCATTTGGCAAAGATGCGCCAGAAGATCGGCATGGTCTTCCAACTGTTCAATCTGTTTCCGCACAAATGCGTCATCGACAATGTGACGCTGGCACCGATGCTGACCAAAGGCATGCCGCGGGCCGCCGCCGAAAAGCGGGCGATGGAGCTGCTCGACATGGTCGGCATGGTCGACAAGGCCAAAGCGATGCCGGCGCAGCTTTCCGGCGGACAGAAGCAGCGCGTCGCGATTGCCCGGGCGCTGGCGCTGTCGCCGAAGATCATGCTGTTCGACGAGGTCACCTCGGCGCTCGACCCGGAACTCGTCGACGAGGTGCTCAACGTCATGCGCAAGCTCGCCGCCGAGACCGACATGACCATGCTGCTGGTCACCCACGAGATGGGTTTCGCCCATGACTTCGCCGACCGGGTGCTGTTCTTCGATCGCGGCAGAATAGTCGAGGAAGGCAAGCCCGACGAGATTTTCCGCCATCCCAAACAGGAGCGTACGCAAGGTTTCCTGAAGAAGATCATTGCGGCCGGACATCGGGTCTGACTGCCATGCGAGGCGGCGACGCCTCAAGCAAGCCAAGAAGACAGACAAACAAGGAGTTGGGAACAATGAAGAAATTTGCCATTTTGGCCGGCGTCGCCGGTATTGCGCTGACGGCGGTGCTGGCCGCCTCGACGACCGGCTCGGCCGATGACAGCAAGCTCGAAGAGCTCAAGGCGCAAGGCTTTGCCCGCGTCGCCATCGCCAACGAGCCGCCCTATACGGCGGTCGCCGCCGACGGCAAGGTCTCGGGTGCGGCGCCTGACGTTGCCCGTGAAATCTTCAAACGCCTTGGCGTCAACGACATCGTCGCCTCTATCTCGGAATATGGTGCCATGATCCCCGGCTTGCAGGCCGGCCGTTTCGACGTCGTCACCGCCGGCCTGTTCATGAAGCCGGAACGTTGTGCTGCGGTCGCCTATTCGGAACCGGTGCTGTGCGACGCCGAGGCGATGCTGGTGAAGAAGGGCAACCCGAAGGGCTTCAAGAGCTACGAGGACGTCGCCAAGGACACCAGCGCGACGATCGGCGCACCCGGTGGCGGCACAGAGGAAAAGCTGGCGCTCACCGCAGGTGTGCCGCGCGAGCGCGTCATCGTCGTGCCGGACGGCCAGAGCGGCCTGAAGATGCTGCAGGACGGCCGCATCGATGCCTATTCACTGCCAGTGCTGTCGATCAACGACCTGGTCAAGAAAGCCAATGATCCGAACCTCGAAGTCATCGCGCCGGTGGTCGGTGCGCCGGTCTATTGCGATGGCGCGGCCTTCAAAAAGGGCGACGAAGCGCTACGTGATGCCTATGATGTCGAGCTGGCGAAACTGAAGAAGTCCGGCGAGTTCGCCAAGATCATCGAACCCTACGGCTTCTCGGCGGCGGCGGCGATGTCGACGAGCCGCGACAAGCTCTGCTCGGCGAAGTAGGCGCGTTCTTCCTTCTCCCCGTTGACGGGGAGAAGGTGGCCCGAAGGGCCGGATGAGGGGCGACGCCCAGCTTTTGACAGATTGGCTCTGCCCCTCATCTGCCTGCCGGCATCTTCTCCCCGTGAACGGGGAGAAGGACGCTGAAGTGATCGCCTCGCCAAATATTCAATGCGGAGCCCTTTCGACCAATGACCCAATGGTCCGGCTATTTCGGCCTGATTTTGCAAGGAGCGCTTGTCACCATCGAGCTGACGCTGATGGGGTCGGTGCTGGCCTTGATCATGGCCTTTCTTGCCGGGCTGGGGCGGCTGTCGCGGTTTTTTGTGCTACGCGCGCTGGCCACCGCCTATATCGAGTTCTTCCGCGGCACCTCGATCTTCGTGCAGCTGTTCTGGGCCTATTTCGTGCTGCCTTTCGCCGGCATCTCGCTGACGCCGCTGCAGGCCGGCGTGCTGGCGCTGGGCCTGAATGTAGGGGCCTATGCGGCGGAAGTGGTGCGCGGCGCCATCAAGTCGATCGGCCGCGAACAATACGAGGCCTGCACCGCGCTCAATCTCGGCCGCTGGCAAGCCATGCGCCATATCATCCTGCCACAGGCACTGCTGGTGATGCTGCCGACCTTCGGCAACAACGCCATTGAATTGCTCAAGGCCACCGCCGTCGTCTCGCTGATCTCGCTTGCCGACCTGACCTTCCAGGCGCAGGTGGTGCGCTCGCAGACCGGCAACACGCTGGTGCCGTTCAGCACCATTCTCGTCATCTATTTCGTGCTGGCGCTACTCATCTCATGGGGCGTGCGGTCGCTGGAACGCCGCATGGCGCGCGGCCTCGACGGGGTGCGCGTCTGATGGATCGGGCTCTGTAATGGAATGGGATTGGGATTTTGTCCGGCAGATCCTGCCGACGCTGATCCAGGGGGTGAAGATCACCATCCTGGCGACGCTGCTCGGCTCGGTGCTGGCGGCCATCGTTGGGCTGGGCATCGCGTTGGCGCGCCGTTCGCCGAACAGGGCTCTGTCGCGCACGATCGGCTTCCTTGCCGAGTTCATCCGCGGCACGCCGCTATTGGTGCAGCTCTATTTCATCTTCTACGTGCTGCCGGATTTCGGCGTCCTGTTGCCGCCGCTGGTGGCGGGCGTCATCGGTCTCGGGCTGCATTACGGCACCTACACAGCCGAGGTCTACCGCGCCGGCATCGATAATGTGCCGCGCGGCCAATGGGAAGCGGCCAAGGCCTGCAATCTGAACGCCACGCAGACCTGGACGCACATCATCATGCCGCAGGCGATCCCGCCGATGATCCCGGCGCTTGCCAATTATTTCATCGCCATGTTCAAAGAGACGCCGCTGCTGTCGGCGATCACCGTGCTGGAACTGATGAACCAGGCCAAGAGCGTCGCCAATACCTATTATCGGTATATCGAACCGATCACCTTGGTCGGCGCCTTCTTCCTCGCCATCAGCCTGTTCTCGGTGGTGCTGCTGCGCTGGCTGGAACACCGTTATGGGCGGATCGAACGATGAGCGCTGCACCCGATATCCGCCTGCGCTCGGCCCGTCCAGCGCTCGATGCACGTCCGCTGGAAAAGCGGGTCGGCCTGATTATCCTTGCCACCGACCATACGAGCGAACCGGATTTTCACCGCATGGTGGCAAGCGATCGTATCGGCGTCTATGTCGCGCGTATTCCCTACGCCAACCCGACGACGCCGGAGAATTTGCGCAAGATGCAGCCGTCACTGACGGCGGGCGCGGCCCTGATCCTTCCTGACGAACCGCTCGATGCGATCTGCTATTCCTGCACCTCGGCCTCCGTCGTGATCGGCGATGCCGAAATCGAGGCGGCGCTGAAGGCCGCGAAACCCGGCGCGCCGGTGGTGACGCCGCCGATGGCCGGAGTGCGCGGCCTGAAGGCGCTGGGCGCCAGGACAATCAGCATCCTCACCCCCTATACGGTCGAGACGAGCCGGCCAATGGCGGCCTATTTCGCGGCACACGGTTTCGAGATCGCCAGCTTCACTTGCCTCGGCTTCGAGGATGACCGCGAGATGGCGCGGATTGCGCCGAAATCCTTGGTCGATCTGGCCCGCGAGGCGACGGCCCCGCAGGCCGACGCGCTGTTCGTGTCCTGCACGGCGCTGCGGTCGGCGCTGGCAGTTGTCGGTATGGAAGAAGCCATCGGCCGTCCCGTCGTCACCAGCAACCAGGCGACAGCCTGGAATTGCCTGCGGCTTTGCGGCGACGACGAGCCACGCCCCGAATTCGGCCGCCTGATGACGCTGCCGTTGAACTGATTGCAGAGCCATGACCACGTCCAGGATAAGCCTCTCCGACATCCGCGCCGCACGCGAGCGCATCGCAGGCAAGGTCGAGCGCACGCCGACCGTCACTTCCCCGAGTCTTTCCCAACACTTGCACGCTCCTGTTTATCTCAAGCTCGAACATCGGCAGACCACCGGCGCCTTCAAGTTGCGCGGTGCCTCGAACGCTATCGCCTCGTTGACAGACGAGGAGAGCGCGCGCGGCGTCGTCGCGGCCTCGACCGGCAACCATGGCCGGGCGCTTGCCTATGCCGCTCGACTGCAAGGCATCCACGCGACGATCTGCATGTCGCGGCTGGTGCCTGAGAACAAGCTCGAGGAAATCCGTCGGCTCGGCGCCGAGATCCGCATCGTCGGCAACAGCCAGGACGATGCGCAGCGGGAGGTCGAACGGATGGTCGCGGAAGAGGGGCTGATCATGCTGCCGCCTTTCGATCATCCTGCGGTCGTTGCCGGGCAAGGAACACTTGGGCTGGAGATCATGGAACAAGTTGCGGACGCCGCGCTGGTGTTGGTGCCGCTTTCCGGCGGTGGGCTGGCGGCTGGCGTTGCCGCTGCCGTCAAGGGCGTCAGCCCAGCAACGAGGGTCATCGGCGTTTCGATGGCGCGCGGTGCGGCGATGAAGGCAAGCCTCGACGCCGGGCATCCGGTGTCGGTCGAGGAACTGCCGACGCTGGCCGACTCGCTCGGCGGCGGCATTGGGCTCGACAACCGGCTGACCTTCGCCATGTGCCGTGATCTGCTCGATGATGTGATCCTGCTCAGCGAGGACGAGATCGCCGCCGGCATCCGCCATGCTTATGAGCAGGAGCGCGAGATCGTCGAAGGCGCCGGCGCGGTCGGCATTGCGGCTGTGCTTGCCGGCAAGGTCGGGGCGAACGGCCCTACAGTGCTCGTGCTGTCCGGCCGCAACATCGACATGACACTGCACCGCAAGATCATTTGCGGCGAAGCAATTGCGGAGAGCGCAGCATGAGCCGGATGACGATCCTCACCGAAGCTGAATTGCGCAAGATCGTGAAGCTCGATCTCGATGCCGTCGCCTGTGTCGAGAACGCGTTTCGCGCGCTCGCCACCTTGCCGGTGGCGATGCCGCCGATCCTGCGGCTCGACATTCCCGAGCATCGCGGCGAGGTCGATGTCAAGACCGCCTATGTGCCGGGCATCGACGGTTTTGCGATCAAGATCAGCCCCGGCTTTTTCGATAATCCGAAGCTCGGCCTGCCTAGCGTCAACGGCATGATGGTGCTGCTGTCGGCGAAGACCGGGCTGGTCGAGGCGCTGCTGCTCGACAATGGCTATCTCACCGACATCCGCACGGCGGCGGCCGGCGCGGTCGCCGCCAAACATCTGTCGCGTCCGGACTCCTCCGTTGCCGCAATCTTCGGCGCCGGTGTTCAGGCCGGACTGCAGCTCGAGGCGCTGATGCTGGTGCGGTCGATCACCGAGGCTCGGATCTGGGCAAGGGATGCCGCCAAGGCCGAAGCCGCGGCGGACGCATTGTCCGAAAGACTGGGCATCGCCGTTCACGCCGAGCCGGACGCGGCAAAGGCTGCGGCCGATGCCGACATCATCGTCACCACGACGCCGTCGACCGAGCCGCTGATCAAGGCCGGCTTCGTCTCCGCCGGCCAGCACATCACCGCGATGGGCTCGGACGCGGAGCACAAGAACGAGATCGCGCCGGCGATCCTGCGCATGGCCGACCTCTACATCGCCGACAGTGCGAAACAGACGCGGCGCCTGGGCGAACTGCACCATGCCATCGTGGCGGGCGTGATGGCGGCCGATGCCGAGATCACCGAGCTTGGCCACATCATCGCCGGCGAAAGGCATGGCCGGCGTTCGGACAGCGACATCACCATTGCCGATCTGACCGGCACCGGCGTGCAGGACACGGCGATCGCCACGCTCGCCCGCGACCGTGCGCGTGCAGCCAAGACCGGTACGATTTTCGAAAGCTGATACCGGCCGCAAGGCCCAACAAACGAGGACCAAGAACAATGCAGCCTAATTTGAAATTCTCGCGCGGCGAATATGCGGAGCGCCTCGCCAAGACGCGGAAGGCGATGGAGGCCAAGGGCGTCGATCTGCTTGTTGTCAGCGATCCGTCCAACATGGCCTGGCTGACCGGCTATGACGGCTGGTCGTTCTACGTACACCAGGCGGTCGTCGTGCCACCGTCGGGCGAGCCGGTGTGGTACGGGCGCGGCCAGGACGCCAACGGCGCCAAGCGCACCGCCTATCTCGCGCACGACAACATCGTCGGCTATGCCGACAACTATGTGCAGTCGACCGAGCGCCATCCGATGGATTTTCTGTCCAGCGTGCTCGCCGATCGTGGCTGGGGCAAGCTCAGCATCGGTGTCGAGATGGACAATTACTGGTTCTCTGCCGCTGCCTTCGCATCGCTGCAGAAGCACTTGCCCAATGCCCGCTTCGTCGATGCCACGGCACTGGTCAACTGGCAGCGCGCGGTGAAGAGCCCGACCGAAATCGACTACATGCGCAAAGCCGCCCGCATCGTCGAAGCGATGCACCAGCGCATCGTCGACAAGATCGAAGTCGGCATGCGCAAATGCGACCTGGTCGCCGAGATCTATGATGCCGGCACGCGCGGCGTCGACGGCATTGGCGGCGACTATCCGGCGATCGTGCCGCTGCTGCCGTCAGGCGCCGACGCATCGGCACCGCATCTAACTTGGGACGACAGGCCGATGAAATCGGGCGAGGGCACTTTCTTCGAGATCGCCGGCTGCTACAACCGCTACCATTGTCCGCTGTCGCGCACCGTTTTCCTCGGCAAACCGACGCAGGAATTCCTCGATGCCGAAAAGGCGACGCTGGAAGGCATGGAGGCCGGGCTTGCCGCCGCCAAGCCCGGCAACACCTGCGAGGACATCGCCAACGCCTTCTTCGCGGTTCTGAAGAAATACGGCATCGTTAAGGACAACCGCACCGGCTATCCGATCGGGCTTTCCTATCCGCCGGACTGGGGCGAACGCACGATGAGCCTGCGCCCAGGCGACCGCACCGAGCTCAAGCCCGGCATGACCTTCCATTTCATGACCGGCCTGTGGCTGGAGACGATGGGCTTGGAAATCACCGAATCCATCCTGATTACCGAAACCGGGGTCGCGTGCCTGGCCAATGTGCCGCGCAAGCTGGTGGTGAAGAATTGAGCCCGATGTCCAGCCTTCGCCCATCACCGATCACGCCGAGCGTCGATTTCGAGCGCGACGGCGTGCAGCACGGTTTCTTGCGCCTGCCTTACAGCCGTGACGATTCCGCCTGGGGATCGGTGATGATCCCGATCTGCGTCATCCGCAACGGCAACGGGCCGAGTGCATTGCTCACCGGCGGTAATCATGGCGACGAATATGAGGGGCCGCTGGCGCTTTACGATCTCGCCCGCACGCTCGATCCGAGGCAGGTCAGCGGCACGGTCATCATCGTGCCGGCGATGAATTATCCGGCGTTCCGCGCCGGCACGCGCACCTCGCCGATCGACAAGGGCAATCTCAACCGCAGCTTTCCCGGCCGGCCCGACGGTACGGTGACCGAGAAGATCGCCGATTATTTCCAGCGCGAACTTCTGCCGCGCACCGACATCGCGCTCGATTTCCATTCCGGCGGCAAGACGCTCGACTTCGTGCCGTTCTGCGCCGCCCATATCCGGCCCGACAAGGTGCTGGAAGAGAAGGGGTTCGCTGCGGTTGAAGCTTTCTCGGCACCCTGGTCGATGAAGATGCTGGAGATCGACGCGGTCGGCATGTTCGACACTGCCGCCGAAGAGATGGGCAAGCTGTTCATCACCACCGAGCTCGGCGGCGGCGGAACTTCGCGCGCGGAAACGGTGCGGATCGCGCGTCGCGGCGTGCTCAATGTGCTGCGCCATGCCGGCATCGTCGCCGGCGCGGTCGAGATGCAGCCGACCCGCTGGCTCGACATGCCATCGGGAGATTGCTTCTCGTTCGCCGAGGACGACGGGATGATCGAAACCATGATCGATCTCGGCGAGCCGGTGGCAGAAAACCAGGTGCTGGCGCGCATCCATTCGATCGGCCGCACCGGCGGCGCTCCGCAGGAGATCCGGGCCAAGATGTCCGGTCTGTTGGCGGCGCGGCATTTCCCCGGATTGGTCAAGGCCGGCGACTGTGCTGCCGTGGTGGCCGTGCTGGTCGATTGAGGCTAGGAGGCCGATGTCGGAAACGGCTCGGCCTTGCCTTTAGGGCGGTCGCCGATGGCAAAGACGGCGCTCGCCTCGCTGACGATCGAGACATGGTCCTTGGCGGCTGTTCCGGCGGCCGTACTGTCGCCGCGCATGATTGCGGTAACGATGGCGTCATGCTCTTGCCAGGACTGGGCCAGCCGGCCGGGCAGCATGAATTGCGCGCGCCTGAACGGCGCCAGCCGGCCGCGGGTCATGACGGTCAACTCATAAATGTGCTTGCTGTGCGCGCCGCGATAGAGCCGGGTGTGGAATTCGGTGTTGAAAATCTCATACTCTTCTTCGGCACCGAGCTGCACGAAGCGTGCCGAGGCCCGGTGCTCGGCCTCCAGCGTGCGGCGCTCGCCGGCCGTCATGCGCTCGGCCGAGAAGCGCGCGCAGATCGCTTCAAGCTCGGCCATGCTCTCGAACATCGAGGCGAGGTGCTCCTGCGTCATCACCGCGACGGTGGCGCCGCGGTTCGGCCGCCTTTCGACCAGTCCCATGGCGCTGAGCCGGCTGAGCGCTTCCCTGATAGGCGTGCGTGAGACGTCGAAGCGGGCGGCGAGCGAGGCTTCGTCGAGTTTTTCGCCGGGACGCAGGAAACCGGTAACGATCCGGTCGCTGATCGCCCTCACCATCTGATCGACGGTCGTGCCCGACCTGATCAAATTGCGCTTTGCCGACACGTCTCCTCCGTCCAGTCTCTTCGCGCAGCCATAAGCCACGCACCGGCTTCGATTCCTCCGCAGCTCTGTATGCCTATGTTTTAGCCTTCATGTCAAATTGGCCGTTTTAGAGGCAAAAAGTGTATGCAATTGCTCCGGCTTTGTGCAGGCCACATCGGCACACTCGTTGATATTGCTGAATAAATCCCATTCCTGAAACTGGCACGCTGATTGCATACACTTCTTTCATTGAGGTGTTAACCGGCCCCAAAGGCCCCATAGAGGGAGCATTCACATGACCGAGCGATTCATGCTTAGCCGCCGCGACCTGCTCAAGACTTCCGCCGCCGGAGCGGCGCTCGGTCTTGCGTCCGCATCGTTTCCGATCAGCAGAGCCTTCGCCGCGACCGCAACCGTCGGCTTCATCTATGTCGGGCCAAAGGACGATTACGGCTACAACCAGGCGCATGCCGAAGGCGCCGCCACGCTGAAGGGGATCGAAGGCATTTCCGTCGTCGAAGAGGAGAACGTGCCGGAGACGGTCGACGTGCAGAAGACGATGGAATCGATGATCAATCTCGACGGTGCGTCGCTGATCTTCCCGACCTCGTTCGGCTATTTCGATCCGCATATGCTGGCCATGTGCGCGAAATTCCCCGACGTGCAGTTCCGCCATTGCGGCGGCATGTGGAACAAGGACAAGCATCCGATGAATGCCGGTTCCTATTTCGGCTATATCGGCATGGGCCAGTATCTGAACGGCGTCGTCGCCGGCCACACCAGCAAAACCAAGAAGCTCGGCTTCGTCGCGGCAAAGCCGATCCCGCAGGTGCTGCTCAACATCAATTCCTTCCTGCTCGGCGCGCGCTCGGTCGACCCGACCATCACCTGCCAGGTGATCTTCACCGGCGAGTGGTCGCTGGCGGTCAAGGAGGCGGAGGCCACCAATGCGCTGGTCGACCAGGGCGCCGACGTCATCACCTGTCATGTCGACAGCCCCAAGGTGGTGGTCGAGACGGCGGCCGGGCGTGGCGCCTTCATCTGCGGCTATCATGCCAACCAGAGCCCGCTGGCGCCGGAGAAATACCTGACCGGCGCGGAATGGAACTGGGCCAAGGTCTACAAGATGTTCGTCGACGATCTGGTGGCCGGCACGCCGCTTCCCAATTTCACGCGCGGCGGCCTGGCCGACGGTTTCGTCAAGATGAGCCCGCTCGGCCCCGCCGTCGGCGAGGCCGCCCGCAAGCAGTTCGACGGCACGCTGGCCGAAATGATGAAAGGCGGATTTTCGGTCATCAAGGGTCCGTTGAAGAGCAACAAGGGCGTCGTCGTCGCGACCGAAGGCCAGGCCTTCGTCGAGACCGCGCTCGAGCTGGAAAGCATGGACTACCTCGTCGAGGGCGTGGTCGGTTCGACCGCCTGAACCGGATCGGAGACGGGGCCATGGCAGACACGGTCAGTACCGCGAGCGCACCAGCGCTGTTTGGCGCCAGGAATTATCCGGCGGCACTCGAATGGGTGGCACGGCGGGCGGAAGCCTTCGTCATACCGCTCGCGGCGCTGATCGTCGGCATGGCGCTGTTCAGCCTGTTCATCGCGCTGGTCGGCAAATCACCGGTGCAACTCTACGTGACGATGTGGCGCGGCGGCTTCGGCTCCTGGTTCTCGATCCAGAACTCGCTGTCGCGGGCCGCACCGCTTTTGCTGGCAGCGCTCTGCGTGGCGCTGCCGGCTCGGCTCGGCCTCGTCGTCATCGGCGGCGAAGGCGCGATCGTGCTGGGCGGCGTTGCCGCCGCCGCCATCGGCGTCGCGGCGAATGGCGCGCCGGCTTTCGTGGTCATCCTGTTGATGGGCGTGGCGGGCGTGGTCGCCGGCGGCATCTGGATAGGTGCCGTCGGCGCACTCCGCCACTACCGCGCCGTCAACGAAACCATATCCAGCCTGCTGATGGCCTATATCGCCATCGCGCTGATGAACCATCTGGTCGAAGGGCCGCTGCGCGATCCGGCCTCGCTCAACAAACCCTCGACCGAGCCGCTGGCGGATGCCTACCGCATCGGCAACATTCCAGGCATGGACGTGCACTGGGGCCTTGTCGTCGGCATCGTCGCCTGCGTCCTGTCCTGGCTGTTGATCGAAAAGACGCGCTGGGGGTTTGCCGCCCGCATTGCCGGCGGCAATGTCAGGGCGGCCCAGGTGCAAGGGCTTGCCGTCGGCCCGCTGATCGTCGGCTTTACCGGGCTCGCCGGCGGCTTTGCCGGGCTGGCCGGCATGCTGGAAGTCGGCGCCGTGCAAGGCAGCGCCAACGCCTCGCTCGCCGCCGGCTACGGCTATACCGGCATCCTCGTCGCCTTCCTCGCCCGCCACAATCCGCTCGCCATCATCCCGGTCGCTTTCCTGCTCGGCGGCATCGGCGCTTCCGGCGGGCTGATCCAGCGCCGCATGGACCTGCCCGACGCCACCGTGCTGGTGCTGCAAGGCATGCTCTTCGTGGTCATCCTGTTCAGCGAAACCTTTTACGGCCGCTTCAAGGTTTTCAATCCCGATCTGTGGAAGAGGGGCTCCTGATGGACGCGACCGAGATCGGCCTGTGGGGCGTGCCGCTCGCCATTCTCGGCGGCGCCATCCGCGTCTCGACGCCGTTCATCTTCGTGTCGCTCGGCGAAGCCATCACCGAGCGCTCCGGCCGCATCAATCTCGGCCTCGAAGGCACGCTGGTCTTCGGCGCAATGACCGCCTATGCGGTAGCAGTGGTGACCGGCTCGCCATGGCTCGGCGTGCTGGCTGCCGCCGGTGCCGGTCTTTGCTTCGGGCTGTTCCATGGCTGGATCTGCAAATTCCGCGGGGTTAACGACATCGCCATCGGCATCGCGCTGATGCTGTTCGGCTCGGGTCTCGCCTTCTTCTTCGGCAAGCCGTTCATCCAGCCCTCGGCGCCAGACCTGCCGGCCATCGCCTTCGGTGGCTGGTCGAATATTCCGCAGGTGCAGGCGGCGCTCAACGTCAACGTGCTGTTCCTGATCGGGGCCGCACTTGCGCTGTTCCTGTGGTGGGCCTTCCGTAACACCCGCGCCGGCCTGATCGTACGCGTCGTCGGCGACAGCTCCGATGCGGCGCGCGCCATGGGCCTCAATCCCAACACCGTGCGCCTGCTTGCGACAGGCGTCGGCGGCGCGCTCGCCGGCATCGGCGGCGCCTATCTGTCGCTCTATTACCCCGGCAGCTGGACCGAACGCATCTCGTCGGGGCAGGGGCTGATGGCGGTGGCGCTGGTCATCTTCGCACGCTGGAACCCGCTCGGCTGCTTTGCCGCGGCACTGTTGTTCGGCGGCGCCGGGGCGCTAGGCCCGGCGTTGCAATCGGTCGGGGTAACGCAGGGCTACTATCTCTTCTACGCCGCACCTTACATCCTCACGCTCATCATCATGATCGCCACCTCGTCGCCGAGCCGCTCGCTTGCCGGCGCGCCGGGCGAGTTGTCGATCACCAAATGACTGGAGTTTTCCCGATGAACGCCAGAGCCGAGATCACCCAGCGCTACATCGACGCCGACCCTTATCCATGGCCCTACAATGGCGAGCTGCGGTCGGACAATACGGCTCTGATCATCATCGATATGCAGACCGATTTCTGCGGGCCGGGCGGCTATGTCGATCATATGGGCTACGATCTTTCGCTGGTGCGGGCGCCGATCGAGCCGATCAAGTCGGTGCTTGCAGCCATGCGGGCCCAGGGCTACACCATCATCCACACGCGCGAGGGCCACCGGCCCGATCTCGCCGACCTGCCGGCCAACAAGCGCTGGCGCTCACGCCGCATCAATGCCGGCATTGGCGACCCCGGACCTTGCGGGCGCATCCTGGTGCGCGGCGAACCAGGCTGGGATATCATCCCCGACCTCTATCCGGCGGCGGGCGAACCGATCATCGACAAGCCGGGCAAGGGCTCGTTCTGCGCCACCGATCTGGAGCTGATCCTGCACCAGCGCGGCATCGAAAACATCGTGCTGACCGGCATCACCACCGATGTCTGCGTCCACACGACCATGCGCGAGGCCAATGATCGCGGCTTCGAATGCGTGATGCTTGAGGACTGCTGCGGCGCGACCGACTACGGCAACCATCTCGCCGCGATCAAGATGATCAAGATGCAGGGCGGCGTGTTCGGCGCGGTGTCGAGCTCGGCGTCCTTCGTCGCGCAGCTGCCGTGAGGGGGCGATCTTGAGCGGAACCATCGTCAAGAAAGCCGTCGGCGTCGAGACTATCGGCATGACCATGCGCTTCGGCGCCTTCACCGCGCTGGACGATGTCTGGATCAAGGTGCCAGCGGGATCATTCCATGCGCTGCTCGGCGAAAACGGTGCCGGCAAGTCGACGCTGGTCAAATGCATGATGGGTTTTTACCGCCCGACCGCCGGCGACATGCTGGTCGATGCCCGCGAGGTCGCGATAGCCAGCCCGAAGGATGCCTCGGCGCTCGGGCTAGGCATGGTCTATCAGCATTTTACCCTCGTCCCGTCGCTGACCGGTGCGGAAAACCTGGTCATTTCCCGCGAGAAAGTGCCGGGCGTCATCGACTGGCGCAAGGAGCGCGCCGCACTTGCGCAATTCATGCAGCGGATGCCGTTCAAGCTGCCGCTCGACGTCAAGGTGGCGGAACTTGCGGCCGGCGAGAAGCAGAAGCTCGAAATCGTCAAGCAGCTCTATCTCGGCCGCAGTTTCCTGGTGCTCGACGAGCCGACTTCGGTGCTCACCCCTGGCGAGGCACAGGAAGTGCTTGGCCTGGTGCGCGACATGACCAGGACAGGCGACCTCACCGTGCTGATGATCTCGCACAAATTCCACGAGGTGACGGCCTTTGCCGACGACATCACCGTGTTGCGCAAGGGCAGGCTGACCGGAACCGGAAAGGTCTCCGAACTTTCGCACAAGCAGATGGCGGCGATGATGATCGGCGACCAACCGATTGCAGCACTCGACAGTCGCGCTCCGGTGCCGGCCGGCGCCAGGCAGGTGCTGACGGTAAAGTCGCTGAAGGCGCCTGACCGCACCGGCTTGAAAAGCATCGACATCGGCGAGCTCGACGTGAAGTCCGGCGAGATCGTCGGCATCGCCGGCATCTCCGGCAACGGCCAGAAGGAGTTTCTCGAAGTCCTTGCCGGACAGCGGGCACGCAATGCGGGCGACGTTCTGGTGAAAGGCTCGCCCTATGGTGCCAGCCGCAGCGAGGCGCGCACGCTCAATGTCCGCTTCATTCCGGAGGAGCCATTGCGCAATGCCTGCGCACCGCGGATGACGGTGGCCGAAAACATGGCCTTCCGGACCTTCGACCTCAACGAGGCCGGCAAGCCGGTCAACTGGATCAGGATGAGCGCGATCAGGGACTACGCGGCCCGTCTTGTCGAACAGTTCAAGGTCAAGACGGCCTCGCTCGCTTCGCCGATTTCATCATTGTCGGGCGGCAATGTGCAGCGCGCGGTGCTGGCGCGGGAACTGACCGGCGAGGTCGATTTGCTCATCGTGTCGAACCCCTGCTTCGGCCTCGACTTCTCCGCCGTCGCCGAAATACGCGCCCGCATCATGAAGGCGCGCAATGCCGGTGCTGCAGTGCTTTTGATGTCGGAGGACCTCGACGAGCTGCTTGAGCTCTCGGACCGCATCTTCGTCATGTCGGATGGCGCGCTGGTCTACGAGACGCCGATCGCGCAGGCGAGCGTGCAGACGATCGGCGAGCACATGGCGGGACATCATTGATGGCGGAGATCGAGGCGCTGCCGTTCCCGTTTGCCTTCAAGCCTGAGGCGATGGCGCTGGTCGTCATCGACATGCAGCGCGATTTCGCCGAGCCCGGCGGCTTCGGCGCCAGCCTCGGCAACGACGTCAGCCGGATCACGGCGATCGTGCCCACGGTGAAAAGGCTGCTCGAAGGGTTTCGCGCCGCTGGCCTGCCGGTGATCCACACGATGGAGTGCCACAAGGCAGATTTTTCGGATCTGCCGCCGGCCAAGCGCAATCGCGGCAATCCGTCGATCCGCATCGGCGATATCGGTCCCATGGGTCGCGTGCTGATCGTCGGCGAACCGGGAACGGCGATCCTCGATGAACTTGCACCATTGCCTGGCGAGATCGTCATCGAAAAACCCGGCAAGGGCGCGTTCTATGCCACCAGCTTCGGCGATGACCTCAAGCGGCTCGGCGCACAGCAACTGGTCTTTGCCGGGGTGACGACGGAGGTCTGCGTGCAGACGACGATGCGCGAGGCCAACGACCGCGGCTATGAATGCCTGCTGGCGGAGGATGCGACGGAGAGCTATTTTCCGGAGTTCAAGACGGCAGCCCTTGCCATGATCAGGGCGCAGGGCGCGATCGTCGGCTGGACGGCGACAACGGACCACGTGCTCGAGGGAATTTCCAATGCCTAACATTGCATACCAGGCCCTCATCCAAGGGGGCTGGCGTGATCTGCCATTCGAGCCTTTTCGCGAAGGCATCACGGTGCATTGGCTGCTCAAGGGGGGATCGACGGAACCGTCGGTCGCGATTCTCAACTACCGGGCGGGCGCCGGCGTGCCGCGTCACCGCCACGCCGGGCTGGAAACGATCATCGTGCTGGAAGGCTCGCAGAGCGACGAAAACGGCGACTATGCAGCGGGCAGTGTGATCCTGAACCCGGTTGGAACCGAGCATTCGGTGTGGACAAAAGACGGCTGCGTCGTACTCATCCAGTGGAACCTGCCGGTCGTCATTCAGGGCGAGGCCGAATGAGCGACATCCGCTTCGACATAGCGAGCCTGCACGCCGCCTATCAGGCCGGCCTCAGTATTGGCGATATGATCGATACGGTCCATGCGCGGCTCGCGGCGGCCGATGACCCGGGCATCTTCATCCATCTGGCGAGCAGGGCGGAGATGCTTGCCGAGGCGGAAAAGCTCGGCCCGTTCGATCCGTTGGCAAAGCCACTGTGGGGCGTTCCGTTCGCGGTCAAGGACAACATCGATGTTGCCGGCATGCCGACCACGGCGGCCTGCGCGGAATATGCCTACTTGCCGGCGAACGACGCCACCGTCGTCGCGCGGCTCAAGGCCGCCGGCGCGCTGGTCGTCGGCAAGACCAATCTCGACCAGTTCGCTACCGGCCTGGTCGGCGTGCGCACGCCCTATCCAATCCCGAGGAATGCGATCGACCCGACACTGGTGCCGGGCGGCTCCTCATGCGGCTCGGCCGTGGCGACGGCGCGTGGCATCGTCTCGTTCGCGCTCGGCACCGACACCGCCGGTTCGGGCCGCATACCCGCCGGCCTCAACAACATCGTCGGGCTGAAGCCGAGCGTCGGCGCGCTGTCGGCCGCCGGCGTCGTGCCGGCCTGCCGCACGCTCGACTGCGTCTCCGTCTTCGCACTCAACGTCGACGACGCCTACAGCGTGTTCGAGGTCGCGGCGGCGAAGGACGACGCCGATCCCTATTCACGTGACCTCGGCATCCAACCGCTTGCCGCGCGCCCACCGGTGCTGACGGTTGGCGTGCCGGCCAAGGCCGATCGGACGTTCTTCGGCGACCAGGCGATGCAGGCGGGCTTCGAGGCCGCTCTTGCCTCGCTGGAGACGCTGGGCTGCAGGCTGGTCGAAATCCCGTTCGGCGATTTCTACGCCACCGCCAATCTGCTTTACGAGGGCGCCTGGGTGGCCGAGCGTTACACCGCGATCAGGGACTTCATGGATGCCAACGAGGCGGCCATGCATCCGGTGACGCGGCAGATCATCGGCGGTGCGCGAAAACTTTCCGCAGCGGACGCCTTCAACGGGCTCTATGCCTTGCAGGCCTACAAGGCCAAGCTTGCGCCGGTTATCGCCTCGGTCGATCTTTTCTGTGTGCCGACCGCGCCGACGCATTACACAGTCGAAGCGGTGTTGGCTGACCCTATCGTCACCAACAGCCGGCTCGGCACCTACACCAACTTCGTCAATCTGCTCGACATGTGCGGCATCGCCGTGCCGACCGGAACCCGCAGCGACGGTTTGCCGATGAGCGTCACCTTGCTTGCCGCGGCGGGCAAGGACCATCTGACGGCGTCGCTTGCGCGCGATGTCCATGCGGCAAGCGGCCTTGCGCTGGGCGCTACCGGCTGGCCGCTGCCGCCGCGTGGCGATATCCGCGTGGACGTGGATGAAGGCACGATCGAGCTGGCCGTGGTCGGCGCGCATCTATCGGGGATGGCGCTGAACGGCCAGTTGCAGCAGCTCGGCGCGATTTTCGCCCGGGCTGCGAGAACGGCGCCGCTCTACCGGCTTTACGCACTCGCCGGCCAGTCGGTGTCGAGACCGGGGCTCGAGCGCACCTGCAATGGCAAGGGCACAGCCATCGAGGTCGAAGTCTGGCGGCTGTCGCCGCAAGCCTTCGGTCGCTTCGTCGCGGCGATCCCGCCGCCGCTCGGCATCGGGACGCTTCTGCTCGACGACGGAACTTCGCCGAAAGGCTTCCTCGTTGAAAGTGCCGGCCTTACCGATGCAGAAGAGATTTCGCATTTCGGCGGCTGGCGCAATTTCATGGCGGATCAGCAGCTGCGGAGCTGACGCCATCACTCGACCTTTTGCCGGAACTTCGAGTGGCAGCTCGAGCAATCCTGCAAGATGAGATGCAGGAGGTGCTCCGCCGGCAATTTGGCGGGATCGGCTTCCGCCGTCCCCGGTCGCTTGCCAACCAGGCTGCCACCGCCCATCGCCGGGCCGGAACCCATTCTCATGTCGTCGGTAATGCGCGGCGGCACCCGCTCGGCGTCGGAGGCCAGGGCGCTGGCCAGCGTCCCGATGTGGCGAGCCAGCCCTTCGAACTCCGCGCGGGCAGGGTCGATATCCAGCTTGGCGCCTGAAGGCGCACCCAATGTCGCGCTGGGGAATTCGGCAATGAGGGAAGGGCCGGTGCGGGCGCGGATGGCCTCGGCCGCCGCTTGGAAAGCCGCGGCGTCATACGCCCGCTTGCCGTCGAACATCCCGGCGATCGCCTTTGCCGCCGCAGCCATTTCCTTCATCGAGGCCTGGCGAGCCTCGATGACCGCATCACGGCTCGAATGGGCGGCAGCGAGCACGACAGAGACGCAGGCAAGCGACAGCACTGTTAGAGCGGCTGCGAGCCTCACTGGGCCACGCCTTGTCCCGCCAACTCGTCGATGATCGGGCACTCCGGCCGCTCGTCGCCGTGGCAGTGACTGACCAGATGGTGAAGCAAGCCGCGCAATCCGACCAGTTCGGCGATCTTCCTGTCGATCTCCACCAACTTGGCTTTCGCGATCGCCTTCACGTCAGCGCTGTCACGTTCCCTGTCTTGGTACAGCGAGAGCAACTGGCGGCATTCGTCGACCGAAAACCCCAGGCTTCGTGAGCGCTGCAGGAAGCGCAGCCGGTGAATATCGGCCGTCGAGTAATCGCGATAGCCATTGTCTGTCCGGGCCGGGTGCAAGAGCCCGATGTCCTCGTAGTAGCGGATCGTCTTGGCCGGCAGGCCGGATTTTTCGGATGCGACGCCGATGTTCATATCGGAAATCTCCTTTATCGGAGGAAATAGACCTTCCAGTAGATGGAAGGTCAACATGATGTGGCGATTTTGGATGCCCGACGCAACCGCCCGCCGGCTCCAACCGTTTGCCTGCCAACAGCGCATACTGAACCTTCGGGAAGAAATCAGTTTTCGGAAACGTTTATCGAACAGCGCTCAAACTCGGCGCCCGGCACCAGGTACCGATCAGCAAGGACCCTCCGGCGGCACGTTACGCCGTGCAGACGCCGAGGAGATAGAACATGCCCGTCAAGGCCTATATCAACCGGATCGCGACAGCGGTGCCGGAGCACGAGGTTCATCAATTCTACCTGCGTTTCGCGGCCTCGATGCTCGCGGCCGATCGCCGGAGGATCTTCGAACGCATGGCCGATCTTGCCGGCATCGAGCACCGCTATTCCTGCTTTGCGCCGGCGTCCGATCCCGAAGGACCATCCGCCGACCTGGCCGGGACCTTCATTCGGGGCGCGTTTCCCGGAACGGCCATGAGAATGGCGATGTTCGACGATGCCGCACCTGTTCTGGCGCAAAAGGGCATCGACGGATTGCAACTTGGCGACGACGCTTCCCGCATCACCCATCTTATCGTCACTACCTGCACCGGTTTTTCGGCGCCGGGCATCGATCTCGAGCTGGTTGCGCGTTGCGGGCTGCCGGACGGGGTCGAACGCACGATGATCGGTTTCATGGGTTGCTACGCGGCGATCAACGGCCTCAAGCTGGCGCGTCACATCGTCCGCTCCGACCCGCAGGCCAAGGTCCTGCTGGTCAATATCGAGCTCTGCACGATGCACCTGCGTCAAACCACCGAACTGGAAAAACTGCTGTCGTTCTGCCTCTGGGGCGATGGCTGTGCGGCTGCGCTCATCACTTCCGAGCCGCTCGGCATCGAGCTCGATAGCTTTCACTGCCTGGTGGCGAGGGAGCGGCGGGATCTGATGCGCTGGAATATTCGCGACCACGGATTCGAAATGGTTCTTTCCGGCCAAGTGCCGGCAGCGATTCATGAAGCGTTGCGGAGCAACCAGGCCGCCATCCTCGGTGGCCGGCCGACCGAGGCGATCGACCTTTGGGCCGTGCACCCGGGTGGGCGTTCGGTGCTCGATGCCGTCGAAAGGGCTCTGGAACTGGAGCCCACCGCGCTGGAACCATCGCGCGCGGTGTTGCGCCAATACGGGAACATGTCGTCGGCGACCGTCATGTTCGTGATGAAAGAGATGCTGAAGGCGCCTGCCGGCCTGCTCGGCTGCGGCATGTCGTTCGGACCCGGGCTGACGGCCGAAACCATGCTCTTTCGAACGGTGTCATGAGCGGCCTGGAGCATCGGCAGCTTGCGCCGGAAATCCTTGACGGCCTTGCGGCCGACGATCCACGAGCGCTGACCGCGCGCCGCGACCTTCGGCGCATCAATATGCTGATGTTTCAGGTGCCGATCATGACGTCGTTGCTCAGGAGGTTTGTGCCAAAGCCGCCACGCCGCATTCTGGAGATCGGCGCCGGCGATGGCTCCTTCATGCTGGCGGTGGCGCGGCGCATGGCCAGGCATTGGCCTGGGGTCGAACTGGTAATGCTCGACCGCGTCGACCTCGTCACTGCGCAATTGCGCGGTGATTTCGACAGGTTGGGATGGAAGGCCGAAGGGATCACCGCCGATGTCTTCGACTGGGCGGGAAAGATCGAGGGCGCGCCGTTCGACGCCGTCACGGTCAATCTGTTCCTGCACCATCTCGACGATGCGCAGCTCGTGCGCCTGTTTTCGCTGATCAGGCCAAAAGCCCCGTTGCTGCTGGCGACAGAGCCGCTGCGGGCGAAACTGGCGCTGGCCGCGACCCGTCTTCTGCCGGCAATCGGCGCCAATGACGTCACACGAAACGACGCGGCGCAAAGCGTGCGTGCCGGCTTTCGCGGCAGCGAGCTTTCCGGCCTCTGGCTTGCGGCCAACGGCAAACCGGTCGAGGAAAGGCGCGCCGGCCTGTTTTCCCACATCTTCGTCGGCGCCAGCGCCAGAGTCGAGCCATGACCGGATTGTCGACCCATGACGCGATCGTCATCGGCGCCGGCCCGGCGGGCACATCCCTCGCGCTCACGCTGGCCCGGTGCGGATGGGCCGTGGCCATTGTGGAAAAGACCGAGTTCCCGCGCCGCAAGGTCTGCGGCGAATACATCTCGGCAAGCAATCTTGCGCTTTTCGACCAGCTGGAGATCGGCGATGCCTGGCGTACCGATGCCGGCCCCGAAATCCGCCGCGTCGGTTTGTTTTCCGGCGAAACCTGCGTCGAGGCGGCAATGCCACGTGCAGGAGCTGGGCCTCCTGCAAAAGACGGCTTCGGCCGGGCACTCGGCCGGGACATTCTCGACTCTCTGCTTTTGCAGACGGCGCGATCGGCGGGTGTCGAAATCTTCCAGCCCTGCCGCGCCGTCGCAATCGACCGGGACGGCGAGATGCAAAGGGTACGAATTCAAGCCGGAGACGAAACGGCGATGTTGCGCGCGCCGGTGATTGTCGCCGCACACGGCTCGTGGGAACCCGGCCCATTGCCCAGCCAGCTCGCAAAGGCCAACCGGCCGTCGGACCTGCTCGGCTTCAAGGCGCATTTCACCGGGTCGTCGCTGGCGCCGGATTTGATGCCGCTGCTGGCCTTCCCCGGCGGCTATGGCGGCATGGTCTCGGCCGATCATGGCCGGTTGTCGATCTCGTGCTGCATTCGGCGCGATATGCTGGCGCGGTTGCGTAAACAACATGACCCGAAACACCGGAGCCATGTGCCGGCCGCCGATGCGGTCTCCCGCCACCTCATGGACTCATGCCGGGGCGTGAGGGACGCTCTGGAGCCGGCTCTCCTCGACGGTCCGTGGCTTGCCGCGGGTCCGATCCGGCCGGGAATTCGCTCGTGCTACGAAGGGGACATCTTCCGCGTCGGCAATGCAGCCGGAGAGTCTCATCCTGTTATCGCCGAGGGTATCTCGATGGCGCTGCAGTCCGGCTGGCTGCTGGCTTGCGAACTCGCATCCGCGCCAAGCGGCCAAGCGGGACGCGAGGCCGCTGCCAGACGCTATGAGGCGGCCTGGAAAAGACTGTTTTCGACACGGGTCTACGCTGCCGCGGCCCTCGCCGGAATTGCCCTCCGCCCCGGCAGCGCCACCTTGATGGCGGCGATCGTCCGGAATTTCCCGCAGACACTGACACTGGGCGCGCAACTGAGCGGCAAGACCAAGCGGGTTCCCGGCTTTGCCTGACGAGTGACGCGGCGTCGTGCTGCCCTGGTCGCCTTACATGCCACCGCCACAGTTGGCAGCAGCTGGCTCCTTCTCCCCGGAATTTGTCATCGCATAGTCGTATACCTGACTGCGTCCGCGGCTTCAGGTTCGCAGGTATTTGACCAAGGCTGCAATCGCGAGCAAGAGGGCGACGAACACAGGACCCAGACGAGTGCCATGCCGCCCATCATCCACGTATCCATTGGACCATTCATCATTGCAATCACCTTTACGGTCAGTGAAGGCCCGCCTTCGTCGGTAAGCATCGGCGACTGCGAAGGCAATTAGCTCGCCGGGGACTTCGGTCAAGACGACCAGGAAACCGATCGGCCGCCTGTCGCCTTGTCCCGCCAACCGGAAGTGTCCTGCCCTTTCCGTCTCACATACCTCCGCCGCAGCCGTCCGAGAGATCCCAGACGTCGACGACCTGCTTGCCGGTGAAACCTTGCTCGCGGATCAGGAACTTCGCCAATCCGCCATACACTTTCCAGCGCCAGCATTGGCAGCAGCAAGGGCCTTTCTCGTTGGAATTGGCCATCGCATAGTCATAGGCCTGCTGCTCGTCGCCGGAGAGTTTCACATCGTAGTAGGGCATCATCTTCTGTGCGATGCCGGCCGGAATATCGTACGGATCGTTCGGGATCATCGCGATCTCGCGGTACCTGGCCAAACCGTTCACCTGCTCGGCATAGCGCTTTGTCTCCATTGGGCTGCAGCACGAGCCCATGATCCGCGACATCGCCGGCATGGTCGCAATCGACTCCGTGAACTTGGCCGAACACGTGCTGTTGCCGTTCTGGCTGAGATATTTGAAGCGGCGCACCAGATCGGAATCCTCCGCGGCGATCGTCAAATCCGGCCCCTTGAGCAAGCCGACGACCGCAGCGACGCCAAAGGCGCTGCCCAGAACAACCGCCGTCGGGTTGGATGGCATATCCGGCTCATTTGCTGTTCCTCGCTTGCTCGATCAGTTTCTTCATCGTTGCGAGGTCGGTCGCGCCGGGGAAAATCTGCTCGCCAACGACGAAGCTTGGCGTTCCACTGATCTTCAGCGCCTGTGCCAGTTGCGTATTCCGGTCGATCGACGCCTGGATATCGGGCCGCTGCATGTCGGTCTTCAGCTTAGCCACATCGAGACCGACGTCGGCAGCAACCTTCAGCACGACCGCTTCGGTCACCCGCGTCTTCACCGCATACAAGGCCTTGTGGAATGCCATGTACTTGCCCTGGCGCATTGCGGCGAGAGCCGCCTTGGAAGCAAATACGGAATCCGTGCTGAGGATCGGGAATTCCTTGTAGACGATTTTGAGCTGCGGATCGTCGGCCACGGCTTGCGCCAGGATCGGCGCAACCTGGCGGCAATAGGGGCAGTTGTAGTCAAAGAACTCGACCATGATGACGTCGCCTTCGGCGTTGCCGCCGACCGGGCTCGCCGGGTCCCGGAAGATATCGTCGGCCTTGGCCGCCAGGGCAGCCTTCGCCTCTTTTGCCGCGGCCTCGCGCTGGCGGGCATCGAGGCTCTGCAGCGCCTCCATGACGACCTCGGGATGCGCGAGGATATAATCGTGGATGCGCTGGTCGAACTGGTCCTGGGACATCTCGCCCGCGGCGATCGCCTGACCGTGGATACCGAGCGCGAGCCAGGCCGTCGCACCGGCCAGGACGAAGGCACGGGCCATTTTGCCGATGGCTCCGCGCCATGAATTGGATTTGTGGATCACAGGGTTCTCCTTCCCTCTGTTTCGCCGGACCGCCGGCATGTGAATGGTGCCTCAGAACATGCCCTTGATCGTCGCCCACCATCCCGTTTCCGGCTCATGGTGCGGGCGCTCGACATTGTTGGTGAGCGCATTGACGAAGGTGACGAGATTGACCGCAGCGAAATTCAGGCCATGGAAATTCGCCCGCCAGCGGCCCTCCTTGTCGATCACATGGGTGACGGTGCCGTGCATCTGATAACCATCGTCCGTCAGTGTGAACTTGTGGCCGAAGGCCTCCGCCAGTCTGCGGGTCGCATCCTCCGGCTGATCCGCCGTCGTGGTCAGGAACAGCCAATTGACGGGATCGAGCCCGTGCGTCTGCCCGTAGCTGCGCAGCACGTCCGGCGTGTCCCTGGCGGGGTCGGTGGTGATGGTCACAAAGCTGACCTGGCCTCTCATCGGCGTGCCGTTCACCATTTTCTGGACCTCGGCGATCTTCTCGGCATGCAGGGGGCATACATCCGGGCACGATGTGTAGATGAAGTGGAGGACGACCACCTTGCCGCGCAGATCTGCCGTTCGCACGACACGCCCATCGGCGGTGCGCAGCGTGAATTCAAGCGCCGGCTTGTCGATCGTTTGGAAATATTTCTCGTCGCCCTCAAGCATGGTGTCGATTTCGTCGAGCGAGTGGGCTTGCGCCCGATACGAAAACCCCACGGTCAGCGCCGCAATGGCAATGGCGCCCAGCAGCAAACACCTCCACTCGTTCAAAGCCGATGCAAGGCAGCGAGCCTTCAACCCGGACATATCTGTTCCTTTCTCACTCGGCAGCGATGCGGCTGCCGATGAAGTCGACCATGTCGGGCGCGTCCCATTCGGCCGGCCCAATCAGCCGGCCGATCTCCTTGCCGTCGCGATTGATCAGCAGGGTTGCCGGAAGGCCGACGGAGCCGATGGCGAACATGGCCTTGCCCGAGGCATCGATGTTGAGGGCGAGGTGCTTGATGCCGATCTCGGCAAAGAACTTCTTCACAATCTCAGGACCGGCACGGTCCATGGACAGCGCGACGACCTCGAAATCCGGACCGCCCAGTTTGGCTTGCAGACGATCGAGCGTCGGCATCTCCTTGCGGCAGGGCGCGCACCATGTCGCCCAGATGTTGAGCAGCACGACCTTGCCGTGGAAATCCGCAAGCGTTTTCGGCTTGCCATTGCCATCCTCGAAGCTGATTTCCGGTACGGGGGCGGGCGCCTCGTGAACGACAAAGTTCTGCGTCGGCTCGGCGGCTGATACCGGCAGCGAAAATGCTAGCAGCATGCCAATCAGGACCATGGCCAGTTTGCTCACAATAGCCTCACTCGGTCGCGTAGACGGTGGGTGCCTTGCCGTCCTTGGTGAAGGCGTAGACGACGAAGGGGCCTTGCTTCTCACCACCCATGCCTGGAGCGCCCGTCGGCATGCCGGCCAGCGTTATGCCGGTGATGGCAGGGCGTTCGGTCAAAAGCTTCTTGACGATTTCGACCGGCACCAGGCCATCGACGACATAGCCGTCGACCATCAGCGTGTGGCAGCCTTCGAGGTCGGCCGGCACGCCGGCATCGCTGCTGATCTGAGAGAGATTGTTGACCGGCTTGATGTCGACCTTGAAGCCGTTGTGCTCGAGATAGTTGGCGTAGGATTCGCAGCAGCTGCATTGCGGGTTCTTGTACATGACGGCGTTGATCGTGGCGGCGAAGGCAGGCAGCGGCGTTGCGATCAGCAGGGACAGTGCGGCTAGGCGGTAGGTCAGTTTCATTGCAGTTCTCCTTGGTTGGACAAAACTTTCAGGTCACGCGGAACACTGTCATCAGGCCGGCCATCTGGTGATCGGCGACATGGCAGTGCAGCATCCAGTCACCGGGATTGTCGGCAACGAAGGCGCATTCGATCGTGTCCTTGGGGGCGAGCAGCACCGTGTCCTGCCATTGCCGGTGCGGTACCGGCGAGCCGTTGCGCGAAAGCACCGACAGGCTGAAGCCGTGAACGTGCATGGGGTGCCACCATGCGGTTTCGTTGCGCATGGTGAGACGGCAGGTGGCGCCGCGTTCCAGCGTGAACTGTGGCGCCATGCCCGCGTGGCCGTCGCCGGTCATCGACATGCCGTTGATTGCCCAGGCGGCGGCGCCGTTCATGCCGGGCATCGCCATGCTCATCATGCCGCCGACGCCGGCCAGCTTGCCGCCGCCCATCATGCCGCCCTGCAGGACGATCTCATGCCGTTCGGCCTTGGCCAGGTCGGGGGCCGGCAGCGGATTGGCCGGCAGGCGAAGCGGCGCATCGAGAGGATGATCGCGCAGCGGTGCTCCGGCGTCATAGGCGAGCGCGGTCAGGGAGTAGGCAAGGCCGTCGTAGAACTCATCGATCACCGCGTAGCGCTTGCCCGGGTCGCCCTGCATGTCGAGCACGACATCGATGCGCATGGCGGGCGCAAGCACCAAGCGTCCGCCCTCCGGCTCATGCGGGTCGCAGGGCTGGCCGTCGATGGCGACGATGACCGGACGGTGGCCTTCGAAACGCAAAGCCATGATGCGAGCGAGTGACGCATTGGCCAGCCGCAACCTGACGCGCTCGCCGGCCTTCACGGTCAGGTCGGCCGGCGGTGCACCGTTGACGGTGACGACATTGCCGACGCGGCCCGACATCGCCGCATCCATCATGTTGCCGAAGCCGGCAGCGATTTGCCCATCCTTGGTGAGCCGCCAGTCCTGCAGCAGCCATAGAAGCTCGCGGTCGACCGCGACCGGTTCGGCTTCCTCGACGATCAGTGCGCCTGCAAGGCCACGGCCAAGCTGAACCAGGCTGTCGGCATGCGGATGGTACCAGAAGGTGCCGGCATCGGGCGGGGTGAACTCGTACACGAAATTTTCGCCCGGCCTGATCGGCGGTTGGGTCAATCCCGGCACGCCGTCCATCGCGTTCGGCAGCCGGATGCCGTGCCAGTGAACCGTGGTGTCCTCGCCCAGTCCGTTCTCGACGATGATGCGAGCGGGCCGCCCCTGGCGCAAGCGCAGTGTCGGGCCGGGGACCGTGCCATCATAGGCCCATACCGGAGTGCGCGGACCATCGGGGCCGGTGAGCCGTGCCTGGCCTGGCGCCACCCTGATCCGGTGTTCGCCGGTAGCCAGCGCCAGTGCGGGGCGGATCGGCGCGGAGGCGGCAATGCTTGCCGCCGCAAGCAGGAATTTGCGGCGCGTTATGAACGGACTTGAAACGGAATTCACCCTTGTGACCCCTGCGGTAACCGACGGCGAACATCGCGACATCGATTGAATTGCTGCCGCGTCCGTTGCGCAGTACGCGCAACCGGACGATCAAACGCCGTCAATCAACCGCGGAAACGGCAGAAACGGCGTCAGACGAGAGCGCTGGGTCTTGGAGGGAATGGCTCGGGCAACAGACTTCGCCCGTGCAGGAACGCGGCGGGAAGCGCCGGCGGCAGCTCTACCCGCAGCAGTCCCGTCACGGGGAGAGCTTCCGGCAGCACCGCCAGAACCGGTGCGACGCAGGTCGGCGCACATTGCATCGGTTTGTCGTTGTCGGCCGAGCTCTTGAGGCAAGCGCTGCAGTCGCCGCCCTTGGCATCGGCCATCTTGGCCATGTCGGCGTCGGTGGTGCCGGCATCTGCGGCCATGATCATGCGGCTGTCGATCGCCATCCTCGCCGACATGACGGCAGCCTGGGCGGCTGACAGGCTGAACCCGGCGGTCACGACCATCGCGAGCAGCATAGTCAGGAGGTGTTTTGGTGACAGACGTGCCATCATCCGCTCAGGTTGACCGCAAAGCGCGGCTTTTGCAAGCTCGGCATGCTGCGACATCGGCGCTGGTGCGAGCTCTGGTCTGGCGAATCAATGATGAGGATGCTCACATTGATCGTGATCTGACAGCACCTCGATCACACGGCATTCGCAGACTTTCCCTTGCCGGCAGCCCTCAACCATCAGCTCCAGCTCGATCTTCAACGCGGCAAGGCTGCGTATTCGCTGGACGACCTCGGCCAGACGGGCTTGGGCGATGGCGTCGGCGGTTCCACAGGGCTGGTGGGGATTATCCTGCAACGTCAGCAGCGTCCTGATGGCCTCGATCTCGAACCCAAGCTCGCGCGCGTGCCTGATGAAGGCGAGCCGGCGCAAATCTGCCGCTTCATAATGCCGGCGATTGGCTTCGCTGCGGGCAGGGGCTGGAAGCAAATCGATCTGCTCATAGTAGCGGATGGTTGGAACCTTCACGCCGCTTGCGTCGGGCTGCTTCACCGATGGTCACACCTGCTGGCATCTTTTCGCTTGTTCCTCTAGTCACTAGAGGATGTAGCGTCGCGATCGAAGATGCAAGAGGTTCACCTTGGCTGCGACCAAACAACAGACCCGCTACCGCGTTGAAGGCATGGATTGCGCGAGCTGTGCCAGCAAAATCGATACGGCTGTGCGGCGGATGCCTGGTGTGCAGGATGTTAACGTGTCCATTTCGGCGGGCACTCTGACGGTCCTTCATACTTCCGAAAGCAATCTTGACGCGATCGAGAGGAAAGTCACCGGTCTCGGCTACGCTGTTGCTCCGCTGACCGCCAAGTCTGGAGCGCCGGCCTCCGATCAATTGGCCGACCATGACCACAGAACGCACAGTCACGACAAGAAATTAGCGGGGTTGCACGGCAACGATGATGCGCCGATGTCGGGGCCGTGGTGGAACGGCGCCAAGGACCGCCTGACCATCGCCAGCGGCGTTGCCCTGGCGATGGCTTTCGCGGTTCATTACGCCTGGCCCGCGACTGGCCCATGGGCCTTCATCGCTGCCACGCTGCTCGGCTTGGTGCCGATCGCGCGCCGGGCGGTCATGGCCGCACTCGCCGGCATTCCGTTCACAATCGAAATGCTGATGACCGTGGCGGCCGCCGGCGCCGTCATTATCGGCGCCGGCGAGGAAGCGGCGACAGTGGTCTTCCTGTTCCTGATCGGCGAATTACTGGAAGGGGTGGCCGCTGGGAAGGCACGTTCTAGCATCCAGGCGCTCACCACACTGGTTCCCAAGACCGCGCTGGTCGAAGAGGATGGGAGGAGCCGCGAGGTGCCGGCCGAAAGCCTGGCCGTGGGGGACATCATTCTGGTGCGGCCCGGTGATCGGATTCCGGCTGATGGCGAGATCACCGAGGGTGACAGCGCCATTGATGAATCGCCTGTTTCGGGTGAAAGCATCCCGGTGGGCAAAAAGGTTGGCGACGAGGTTTTCGCCGGCACTATCAACGGCGACGGCGTGCTGCGCGTCAAGGTCACGGCGGCCGCCGCCGACAACACGATCGCACGAGTCGTCAAGCTGGTCGAGGAGGCGCAGGAAAGCAAGGCGCCCACCGAGCGTTTCATCGACCGGTTCTCACGCTGGTACATGCCCGGCGTGGTCGCCGTCGCGGCGCTCGTCGCGATCATGCCACCGCTGCTCCTTGGCGGCGATTGGAACGAATGGATTTACAAAGGTCTGGCGCTGCTGCTCATCGGCTGTCCGTGCGCGCTGGTCATTTCTGTGCCGGCGGCAATTGCGGCGTCGCTTTCGGCGGGCGCCCGGCGCGGCCTGCTGATGAAGGGCGGCGCGGTGCTGGAAGGGCTCGGCACCATCACTGCCGTGGCGCTCGACAAGACCGGCACGCTGACGCTCGGCAAGCCGCAGGTCACCGATGTCGTTGCAGTGGGCGTCCGTGAATGCGAGATTCTTTCCCTGGCGGCAGCGCTCGAGACCGGTTCCAGTCATCCGATGGCCCTGGCCATTCTGCAAAGGGCCAATGCTGACAAGGTTCCGGTGCCACCTGCTGCCGAGGCCAGGGCGATTGGCGGCAAGGGCGTCGTCGGTCGCGTCGGCGGCAAGAGCCTGTTTCTGGGCTCGCCGGCCGCTGCCGGCGAAAAGGCGCCGCTGCCGGCCGACCACGCTGCACGCATCGCGGCCTTCAACGATGAAGGAAAATCGGTGTCGGTGCTGGTCATCGACGACGCTCTTGGCGGCTTCATCGCCATGCGCGACGAACCACGGCCGGACGCATTGGCGGGTCTAAAGGCGCTGACCGATGCGGGCATCAAAACAGTTATGCTGACCGGTGACAACAAGCGCACCGCGGCTGCCATCGGCAAGCATCTCGGCATCGAGGCGCGCGCCGAATTGCTGCCCGAGGACAAGCAGCGCATTATCGGTGAGTTGAAGGGGCAGGGGTTCAGGATCGCCAAGGTCGGCGATGGCATCAACGATGCGCCGGCACTTGCCGCGGCCGATGTCGGCATCGCCATGGGCGGCGGCACGGACGTGGCTCTTGAAACGGCTGACGCAGCGGTGCTGCATGGGCGCGTCGGTGACGTCGCCGCCATGATCCGGCTGTCCCAAGCAACCATGGCCAACATCAAACAGAACATTACAATGGCATTGGGGCTGAAGGCAGTGTTCCTGGTGACGACGATCACCGGTATCACCGGCCTTTGGCCGGCCATTCTCGCCGACACCGGGGCGACGGTCCTGGTGACAGCCAATGCCATGCGGCTGTTGCGCTGGAAGAGCAGCTGGTAAGAGCATCAACACCATCACATCGGGACAGACCATGCAGCAAGCCATTACGTCGGACGGCCTTCGCCGGGTGGTGCTTGTCGTCGCGCTGCTGAACCTCGGTTATTTCGGCATTGAATTCGCCGTGGCGCTGGCGATCGGCTCGGTGTCGCTGTTCGCCGACAGCGTCGATTTTCTGGAAGATGCCTCGGTCAATCTCCTGATACTGCTCGCCATGGGATGGTCGCTGCGTGCCCGCTCGCGGGTCGGCATGGCGCTGGCACTTATCCTTTTGGTGCCGGGCCTGGCGACGCTGTGGACCGCGTGGGAAAAGTTCAACATGCCGGTGCCGCCGCAGCCAACGGCCCTGACGCTGGCGGGGTTGGGCGCCTTGGCGGTCAACCTGTCATGCGCCTACATGCTGGCGCGCTACCGCCACCACAGCGGCAGTCTTACCAGGGCGGCATTCCTCTCGGCCCGCAACGACGCCGTCGCCAACATCGCGATCATACTGGCCGGACTGGTGACGGCCTTCCTATGGCGCTCGGCATGGCCGGATCTGATCGTCGGGCTGGGAATCGCGGCACTGAATGCAGACGCGGCGCGCGAGGTCTGGGAGGCTGCCCGGGAAGAGCACCGAGCCGTTTCGTGAAGCCAAACGCTCAGCGCGCTGCCGGATTGCTAATCCGCCAATGCAGGCCGCATACCGGCCGGCAGTCATCCAGAAACTTGCGTGATCTCTAATATAAACGCACACTTGCAAAGCGGACCGAGAGAGAAACCGCCACGAACATCATCAAAAAGGCCCGCGTCCCGGACGAGGACGCGGGCCGGTTTTCGTTGGCATGCGCTAGGCAGGCATCAAGACGGCGATGCGGTGGATGCCGACCACCTTGCTGGTGTTGGCTGCCGCCTCGGTCTTGCCCTTGGAGCAGGTATACATGTCACCTTCCTTGAGCTTGAATTGCTTGTCGGCTTTCTTGACCGTGAATTCACCGGCGGCAATGGTGCATACCATGTCGTTGTCCATTACCATTGCGGGAGCGGCTGCTCCCGGCTGAAAGACCACATCGACAATTGAGATGCTCTTGTAGGCGGGGATATCGGAATTGCCGGTGCCGACCTCGACCACCCTGACGCCGGGGGCTATTTCCTTGCCTTCCTTCGGGCCGTATTTCTTGACCTTTGCAGCTGCCGCCAGCGTGAACAAAGGCGTTACCGCGGCCGCCGTCACGCCGAGCGCAATTGCAGACCTGCGATTTATGGTTTTCATCGCATCCTACCATTATGTTGGCGACGCACCAATGTGCATGGCCACTCTATGTTAGCACATTTGCAGATAACTGCAGAACGCCGTTTCGGAGGGTCCATGAGCGAACCGCCTCCCGGTCGAATGCGACCGAATAACAAACAATTCCATGCTATGCTGGCGAGCCATCAAACGGACGGCGGGGGATAGCAATGTTGGAAACGGACAAGGTGTTCGCTGGCTCGATTCCGGAAAACTACGACCGCTATATGGTGCCGTTGATTTTCGAGCCGTTCGCCGCAGATCTTGCACGACGGGCCGCGTCCTTGTCGCCCAAGGCCGTTCTGGAAACCGCCGCGGGCACCGGGGTTGTCACCCGCGCATTGGCGCCAAAACTGGCCCCCAGTGCAAGCTATGTCGTAACCGACCTCAACCAGCCGATGCTCGACTACGCCGCTTCGCGGCAAGCTCCCGATGATCGCATCGAATGGCGTCAGGCCGATGCTCTGGCGCTGCCGTTTGAAAATGCGACCTTCGATCTCGTTTGTTGTCAGTTCGGTGCGATGTTCTTTCCCAACCGCTCATCTGCCTACCGCGAAGCCCGGCGAGTTCTGAAGCCTGGCGGACATTTCCTATTCAGCGTATGGGATCGCATCGAGGAGAATGTATTTGCCGACGATGTGACGAATGCTCTCGCAAGGATTTTTCCGAACGATCCGCCGCGCTTTCTGGCCCGCACGCCGCATGGCTACCACGATACGGCACTGATCCGTCGCGAACTGGAGGACGCAGGTTTTTCCGGTGTGGTGATCGAGACGAGGGCCGAACAAAGCCGTGCCTCCTCGCCGCGTCTTCCGGCCGTTGCTTATTGCCAGGGCACTCTGCTTCGCAACGAAATCGAGGCCAGGGAGGCGGGAAAACTGGATGCTGCAACCGACTACGCCGCAGCCGCGATTGCAGACAGGCATGGCAGCGGCGAGGTTGCTGCCAAAATCCAGGCTCACATAATCATGGCTGTGGTCTGAACGGTTCATCGTTTTCCGGGCGGAAAACCGTTTCACACTTTTCCTGGAATTTGCTTGAGGTGCTGGATATTCCGTTCCAGCGCTGAGCAGTAAACGTCTTGCCGCTATCCTGAATTCCCAGACGTTAATCGTTCATTCGCCCAAGTGGCAGGTCGACAAGTGGCAGGTCGATAACCGCCAGTTCGACCGATCGCCGGGGCTTGATGGCGGCGGCTGCCGGCGGCGCGATTTCGGTCGGCCTGGCTTCACTTTGGCAGCCGTCGCCGACTCCGCCCAGCAAGGTCTAGTCATTTCGCTTTCTTGACTCGGCCGACAAAAACGGGCAGCAAAGTCATCATTGGAGGGCAGTTTTGCCAACTATGCAGGTTTTGGAGGGCGTTTTTCGGTGTGACCGTCGCCCAATCGGCGGTCGGTAGAGGGATTGGTTAACCAACTTTGTCCATCTTTTGAATCAATCGGCAACAGACGCGAAGTGTGCTGGGGGCACCAGGCGAACTGTGAATGTCACGGCTGCGAAATCCGCTAGCCGGCAACGGCCGATTGAGAGTGGTTGAATGGCGTTTGTAAGTGCGAAAACCCGGGGTGACAGTCCTGCAACTGGATTGACTTCGATGAGGCCCGGCCTGCGCTGGGTCGCGGTTCCGGCCGTCGGCGCAGCCATTGCTTTATGGTCGGTGGCGACCTTGGCCGGCCTTTATTCGATGGGAACCTCGCTCACCGCCGCTTCCAACGGTCTCCCGCAAAGCCTGCTCGCGCCGCGCACCATCGCGCTCGCCGATCCTCGCCGCAGCCTTGCAAAGGCGCAGGCCCCGACATGGGCCGCGGCAAACGCAGCGCTGTCGGCCCAGTTGCTGCAGCACGGATGCGATGCCAACTGCCTCCGGTCGGCGTCGAACTTCGTTCACCAGGGAAAATCGGCGCGTCTCAAGCGCAATACCGTGCCGCTTGTCGCCGATGCATCGCGGCAATCCAGCTTCGACGACGTGGTGGCCAAAGCCGCGCTGTCGCCGCAAAAGCTTGCCGCTGCCTTTGCCCGTGCCTCCTCCGGCTCACCCGTCATGCTCGCCAGCCTGCCGGCCGATGCCCGGTTCGCCGAGCCGGTACGCATACCCGACCCGAACGGCCCGGCATCGGTGCGCTTCGGGCCGGCGGTGGCGGAGATCGAACGCTCGTCGCGCCTGGCGCTGGCGCTGGCGAATACGTTGCCGGAGCAGATGATCGACGTGCTCCCGGCAGCCGTCATGGCAAGCGAGCCCGCGGCTTCACAAGAGCCGCAAGAACCTGAGGTCCAGTTGGCCTCGCTGCCGCCGCAGGACGACATGCCCGACAGCATTCCGCTGCCGACGCTGCGTCCGCGGGCGGTCATCGATCAGCCGGCGCCCCAGACTCAAGCCTCGAAAGACCGGGCGCCGAAAGACCGGACGCCAAAGGATCAGGCAGCAAAAACGGAGCCGCCCCAGGCATCCAAGGCCCAGGCATCGAAGACCCAGGCATCCAGGGCGAGCAAGGTCCAGACGGCCGATGCTCCGCCGGTCGAGACGCAACCCGGCAGCCTGTCGCCTCGCAATTCGTCACAAGCGGCAGTGCCGGCGGTGTCGGGCAAGCCGGGCAAACGGTCGAAGACGCAGGGCGGCGACATGCTGGCCTATGCCAAGCCCGACATGCCTTCCGGCGGACTCGGCGGGGCCTTCAGGAACCTGTTCACCACGCCTGGCATGGGCAGCGGCGTCGCCGTCTACGACATCTCGGCCAAGACCGTCTATATGCCCGACGGCTCGCGGCTGGAGGCACATTCGGGATACGGTTCGATGGTCGACCAGCCGCGCTACGTTCACAAGAAGAATGTCGGTCCGACGCCGCCCGACACCTACAATCTGACGCTGCGGGAATCGCGCTTCCACGGCGTCGAGGCACTGCGTCTCACCCCTGCCAGCGGCAGCAACAAATATGGCCGCGACGGCCTGCTCGCCCACACCTACATGCTGCGCGGCGGCCGCGCCGAATCCAATGGCTGCGTCGTCTTCAAGGACTATGCCCGCTTCCTCGCCGCCTACAAGAAAGGCAAGATCAAGCGCCTTGTCGTGGTGCCGCGGCTGTCGAAGCCGCTGACACGCGTCGCCCAAGAGGGCCGCGGCGCTTAGGTTATTCGCAGGCAGCGCAAACATGTGAGATGTCGGCGGGAACAGCGCCGGCATCGCTGGTTTTGCCGCGTGGACTTTCCCGCCCGATTTCCAACAGATTGTCAGCAGCCGGCCGCGAAACGGTTTTCATTCCCGGCCGGGGATATTATGACTGACCGGTCGGGCGGCTCCAGCTTCAAACAATCAAGAGGACATCATGACAATACGCGCTGTCGTTTGGGGCGAGAATATCCATGAGCGGACCAATGAGGTGGTCGCCGGCATCTATCCCGCGGGCATGCACGCGACGATTGCCAATGCGCTGAAGCTCGACCCCGAGATTTCGGTGTCGTGGGCAACCCTGGAGCAGCCGGAGCATGGGCTGCCGGCCGACCGTCTGGCCGAGACCGATGTCTTGCTGTGGTGGGGGCACAAGGACCATGGCGCCGTCGCCGACGAAGTGGTCGAGCGCGTGGCGCGCCGTGTCTGGGAGGGCATGGGGCTGATCGTTCTCCATTCCGGCCATTTCTCGAAGATTTTCAAGAAGCTGATGGGCACGCCCTGTACGCTGAAATGGCGCGAGGCGGGCGAGCGCGAGCGGCTTTGGGTGACCAGCCCCAACCACCCGATCGCAGCCGGGATCGGCGAGTATTTCGAGCTCGAGAACGAGGAGATGTATGGCGAGCAGTTCGCCGTGCCGGAGCCGCTCGAGACCGTGTTCATCTCGTGGTTCCAGGGCGGCGAAGTGTTCCGGTCGGGGCTGACCTATCGCCGCGGCGCCGGCAACATCTTCTATTTCAGGCCCGGCCACGAGACCTATCCGACCTATCACGATGCCAACGTCCACAAGGTGCTGCGCAATGCGGTGAAATGGGCGCACAACCCGCTCGGCTCCAATCCGGCCATCCTCGATGCGCCGAACGTGCCGGCGGAAAAGGCGCTCGAGCCGATCGTCGAGCGCGGCGGAAAACTTCATTCCGCCGGCGAAGCCGGCTTTCGCTAGACCACAAATCCATGGTCGAACAAGAAGATAAAGCCCTGTCCTAAGGATAAGAATCATGCGCCTCTTGATACTCGGCACCGGTTGGATGGCGGAGGAGCACGCCAGGCAGTTCGGCAAGATCGAGGGCGTCGAACTGATCGGCGCCGTCGATCTCGACCGTACGCGTGTCGACAAGTTTTCGGAGATCTACGGTATCCCCAACCGGTTCGCGTCGTTGGACGAGGCGCTGGCATGGGGCAAGTTCGACGCGGTGGCGAACGTGACGCCGGATCGCATCCACCATCCGACCACCATGATGCTGATCGCGGCAGGCAAGCCGGTGCTGTGCGAGAAACCGCTGGCCGAAAATTTCGAGAAGGCCAGTGAGATGGCCAATGCCGCCGAGCGGGCCGGCATCATCAACATGGTCAACCTGACCTATCGCAACGTCGCGCCGCTGCAGAGAGCGCGCGCCATGGTGCTGGCCGGCGAGATCGGCACGGTCAGGCATGTCGAGGCGTCCTATCTGCAGAGCTGGCTGGTGTCCAAGTTCTGGGGCGACTGGCGCACCGATCCGAAATGGTTGTGGCGGCTGTCGCGCGGCCACGGCTCCAATGGCGTGCTGGGCGACGTCGGCATCCATATCCTCGATTTCGCCAGCTATGGCGCGGCGCTCGACATCGACCATGTGTTCTGCCGGCTGAGATCCTTCGACAAGGCGCCCGGCAACCGGATCGGCGAGTACGGGCTCGACGCTAATGACAGTTTCACCATGTCGCTGGATTTCAGCAATGGCGCTTTCGGCGTCGTCCATGCCAGCCGCTGGGCAACCGGCCATTTGAACGAACTCCGCCTGCGCATCTACGGCGACAAGGGCGGCATCGAAGTCGTGCACAATCTGACCGGCTCAGAGCTGAAAGCCTGCATCGGCGAAGATGTCGAGAACGCCAAATGGCAGGTTCTGGACGCCGGAACGGTGCAGACCAACTACCAGCGCTTCGTCGATGCAGTGCGCAACGGCGTCCAGGCCGAACCGTCGTTCCGGCATGCTGCCGAATTGCAGAAGGTCCTCGACCTCGCCGTCGTCTCGGATGAGAAGCGGGCTGAATTGAGCACGCACGCGGATGCGCAATAGGCCTGGGTTCCTCGCGGCGGGGCGGGGGCGGTCAGGGTCAAAACAAAACCGAGTTTGCATCTCGGCCATTCACGGCAGGAAGTCACGACTCTGAAAGCAGAGTTCATTGTCTTGGAGAGAGGCCATCGAGCAGGAAGCCGAGGCCTTTCCGGAAAGCACCATCCCAATCGTTATCCAACAGCAGACGAGAGCGTTCGATCGTCGGATAGCGTTGGCTGAGCCCTGTAAGGCGCTGCTGCGTGTCGGCTCTGCCGTCGTACGAGAGGTCGAAGTTCGCCCGGCTGATGGTGGCGCCCATCACATAGTTCCACAGCGACCATATCGCGACGTTCAAATCTGCGTCCGCCACACCGGCCCTGGACAAGGTCTTGCTCAGCAGTTCAAGGCGACTGAGGATGTTCGCGCCGAGCGCCCGGCGCGGCAACAGCGATGCCGACCAAGGATGGCGCAGCATGCTGGCGCGCCAGTCTTCGAGCATATGGACGACTTCTCCGCGCCAGTCTCGAGGCTCAACCAGTTGCGGCGGTCCGCCATATTCGAGCACCGAATCGAGCGCCAGATCAAAGACATCCTCTTTGTTGTCGACGTGCCAATATAGGCTCATCACGCCCGAGCCGAGGCGATCGGCCAGCCGACGCATCGTCAATCCGTCGACCCCTTGAGCGTCCAGCAGTTCTACCGCGGTCGCCACGATACGTTCCCGCGAGAGAGGCGGTTCACTGCGCGGCTCCTGCACGGGCTGGAGCGACCCGCTTGTCCGCTGAGATCGCGTGCTCCGGGCGCCGCTACGTTTGGCTGCCATCCGTCTTCCTCGCTGTTCGGGCCGTCGATTTTGACCGGCAACGCGACGAATGTCGATCCTGAACGATTGACTCGTACGACGTACCATGCGACTGGCTCGTGCGGCGTACGAGTCGATCGCCGATATCAATCATGCCGGCCGCGAGGGTGTCTTGCTCGCAGTCGGCAGAGCCAAGAGAAAATCATGCCACGCGCCAGGCGCCTGCTTATCGGAGGGTTAATCGTGATGACCATGGGCGTTTCCACTGCCACAGCGAATGATCTCAAGCTGACCATCGTCAATCCACAAAACCTCTATGACCCATCGCCGAATGGCTACAGCACGGCGGTGATCCCGCCCCGCGGAGCCCGGCTGGCCTACATCTCCGGACAGGGCGGCCAGGACAGCACGGGAGCCTTGTCGCCCGACTTCGCTGTCCAGGTTGCGCAGGCCTACGCAAATTTGCGCACCGCCCTCGATGCGCTCGGTGCCAGGCCGGATCAGGTCGCCAAGCTCACGGTCTTTGTGGTCGATCACGATATGTCCAAGCTTGGGGTCTTGACCAAGAACGTCAAGGAGATGTTCGGCGAGGCGCTGCCGGCGCAGACTCTAATTCCCGTTCCCAAGCTTGCAATCGACCCGATGCTCTTCGAGGTGGAGGCCGTGGTCGTGCTTGACTAGGGGCGCGGCTATAGCTCCGATCGCCCAAATTGAAATGGGTCGAGCGCGCCTCCGACAGCCGCGCGCTCGCCATCACGAGGGCCGAGCAACAGGGCTTCGCTTGTTGCGTCTGCGGCGACAAGGGTGGCATCGAAGTCGTGCACAATCGGGTCGCACCACGCATTCGTCATCCCAGGGTCTGCGCCGCGTCGCTTCGCTCCTTGCTCCACCCCCGGGACGAAGTCATCATGGCTGAGGCCATTGCGGATGTCGGAGATCGGCGGAGCGTTTCCTGCTCCCACCCAACATAGCCTCACCTGGAGATGAAATGATGGAAACCAGCGTAAGGAAGCTATTCGAGAGATATGAGCGCTTTTTCAACCAGTCCCTCGGCGGCGACATGGACATGGATGAAGTCGCATCGCTGTATGCTTCGGACTTCATAGCGGCTTCGCCCGCCGGGGTCATGACTGGAAAGAACGATGGGCAACTCAAGCAGGTCATGGCGCAAGGCTATGCGCACTATCGCGCGATAGGTACGAAGGAAATGCGGATACGCAACCTCAGGCTCTCGCCGATAGACGAACATCATTGCGTGGCCCATGTCGCCTGGACGGCAACCTATGCCCGCAGGGATCAATCGAAGGTGGCGATAGATTTTGACGTCCACTACCTCGTGCAGAAATTGGACGCGGAGCCGAAGGTTTTCGGCTGGATATCAGACGACGAGCAGGCGCTGTTGAGAAAGCACGGCATCGTCTGAGGTCCGCTTTGTCCTAATGCCCTCCTAATGCCGCAGGATCTTGCTCAGGAAAGCGCGGCTGCGGTCGGTCTTCGGGTTGGAGAAGAACTCGTCCGGGGTGCCGCTCTCGACGATGGCGCCGGCGTCCATGAACACGACGCGCTGGGCGACCTTGCGGGCAAAGCCCATCCCGTGCGTCACCACCATCATGGTCATGCCTTCCTCGGCGAAGACGTCGAGAACGCTAAATGGCAAGTTCTGGACGCCGGAACGGTGCCCACCAACTACCAGCGCTTCATCGATGCAGTCCGCAACGGCGTCCAGGCCGAACCGTCGTTCCGGCATGCTGCCGAATTGCAGAAGGTCCTCGACCTCGCCGTCGTCTCGGATGAGAAGAGGGCCGAATTGAGCACCCACGCCGATATGCAATAGGTTTGGCTTCCTCGCCCCCGCCAAGCGGGGGGAGATGTGGCCGCAAAGCGGCCGGAGAGGGGTCTTTGGCAGCGAGGGCATTCGCAAGAATGAAATGTCTTTAATGTCGGGACAAGGTCGCACGCAATGACATGGTCAGCGCAATTCCCCCTCTCCGTCTCGGCGACCCGGGTGGTTTGTGAAACCTCGCTAGCCGCGAGCGAGACTGAACTAACTCGGAAGGTCAGTTGACTCTTCGCCGCAACGGCCCATCCTTGATTGTTGGCCTACCTTTCCGACCAACTTTTGAACAGGGAGGAAACAATGGAAGCCGTCAATCGTAGATCCACACTTGCACTCGGTCTTACACTGGCCGCAACGCCTCTGATCGCTTGGGGGACACCAGCATCCGCCCAGACTTACGGCCCCGATGAGGGCAAGGAGGTCTCACCCGGCGTCAGAGTTGTAGCGCTTGGTGAGCGCAAGTCGGTCATACCAGCCTATGCAACGGTGAAGCTGCGCGATGTTGTCATTCAGCCCGGAGCGAAGACGGCTGACAACATGATGAAGAACGACATGCTCTGCCACATGACTGAGGGAGAACTTTCGGTCGTTCACAACAAACAAAAGTTCACAGTCAAGAAGGGCGATGTTTGGGCCTGCGCTAATGGCGCTACGACAGAAGGCACCCAGAACACGAGCAGTGCGGTCGCGATCATGCGGGTCATCGATTTGATGCCCGCATAAGGGAAGCGGCCTGGTGGAAGTGCGGCAATGGCCGCCCTAAGAGGAAGCCCGGCGCGCATCTGTCGTATTAGGGAACGTCCAGCGAAGGGCCGCTTTCCATCCATCTCGGCCATCGACGACAGCCAGCTGAGTTGAGTTTGAACTCTAATGCCGCAGGATCTTGCTCAGAAAGGCGCGGCTGCGGTCGGTCTTCGGGTTGGAGAAGAACTCGTCCGGCGTGCCGCTCTCGACGATGGCGCCTGCGTCCATGAACACGACGCGCTGGGCGACCTTGCGGGCAAAGCCCATCTCGTGCGTCACCACCATCATGGTCATGCCTTCCTCGGCCACCGCAACCATGACGTCGAGGACTTCCGAGATCATCTCGGGGTCGAGCGCCGAGGTCGGCTCGTCGAACAGCATGATCTTGGGGCGCATGCCGAGGCAGCGCGCGATCGCCACGCGCTGCTGCTGGCCGCCTGAGAGCTGCGCCGGATAGGCATCGACCTTGTCGGCGAGGCCGACCTTGGCGAGCAGCTCGCGCCCGGCCTTCTCGGCCTCAGTCCGCGGGATCTTGCGGACATGGATCGGCGCCAGGGTGACGTTCTCGAGCGCCGTCTTGTGCGGATAGAGGTTGAACGACTGGAAGACGAAGCCGATCTCGGTGCGCAGTCGCGTCATGTTGGTGGCGGGGTCGCCGAGGCGCTGGCCGTCGACCGTCAGGTCGCCGTCGCGGATCGTCTCCAGGCCATTGATGCAGCGGATCAAGGTGCTCTTGCCCGAGCCGCTCGGGCCGCAGACGACGACCACTTCGCGCGGCTCGACGCTCAACGTGATATCCCTGAGCACGTTGAGCTGGCCGAACCATTTGTTGACGCCGCGAAATTCGATCATGCCGGCACCATTCTTGCTGCTGAGGTTCGTCATATCTGCACCTCGCCATGGGCCGCGCCCATGCGCTGTTCCAGCCGTCGGGCCAGCATGATCAGGGGGTAGCAGACGATGAAATAACCGAGGCCGACGAGGAAGAAGACGAGCAGGCCGTTCGGCACACGCTGCACCACCAGCCACCCGACGCGGGTGAGATCGGTGAGCCCGATGGCCGAAACGACCGAGGAATCCTTGATCAGCAGCACATATTGCCCGACCAGCGGCGGCAGCACGATGCGCATCGCTTGCGGCAGCACCACCTGGCGCATGCGCTGCCAGCGCGACAGGCCGGACGCCAGCGCCGCCTCGACCTGGCCGGTCGGCACCGAGCGGATGCCGGCGACGACGATCTCGCAGATGAAGCAGGCGGCCAGATTGGTCAGCGCGATGATGCCGGCGGTGAAGGCGTCGAGCTCGATGCCGAGTTCCGGCAGGATGAAGAAGATCAGGAAAATCTGCACCAGGAACGGAGTGCCGCGGATCAGGTCGACCCAGCCGCCGATCGCGCTGCTGATCAGCCGGTTGCCGCCTGTGCGCAGGATGCCGAGGCCGAAGCCGAGCAAGGTGCCCAGCACCAGGCTGATCAACGACAGCACCACGGTCATGCCGAGGCCGCGCAAGGCGAGGGGATAGCTGCCGGCGATGCTTTGCAGTTGCTGCCAGATCATGTCCGTGCCCCCGCCAGGCCGAGCCAGCGCCCGGAGAGTGCCGCCAGTCCCTTCAGCCCGTAATAGAGCAGCAGGTAGAAGGCGGCGATGGTGATAAAGCCTTCGGCCGGCATGAAGCGGTCGGAAGCGAGCAATTGTCCGGCGCGCGTCAATTCGGCGACCGAGATCAGCGACAACAGCGCGGAATCCTTGACCAGCACGATCGCCTGGCCGAGCAGCGGCGGGATCGTCACCTTAAACGCCTGCGGCAGGATGACCAGGCGCATGCGCTGGACATAGGTCATGCCCGAGGCGACGCCGGCCTCGACCTGGCCGCGCGGGATCGACAGGATGCCGGCGCGGATGATCTCGGCGACATAGGCGCCGCTGTTCAGCGACAGGGCCAGGATGCCGACGACGAGCTCGGGCAGGACGAAGCCGAGCCGCGGCAGGCCGAAATAGAGGAAGTAAAGCTGCGCCAGCAGCGGCGTGGCGCGCACCGCGTCGATATAGGCCTTGGCCGGGACGCGGAACAGCCGGCCACGCTGCAGGTTCATTGCGGCGAGCACGATGCCGACGGCGAGCGCGCCGGCAAAGGAGAGGACAGACAGCCACACCGTCATGACGAGGCCCTGCCCGAACAGGGGCAGATATTCGACGATGGTGCGGAAGCTGAAGTTTTCGAGCATGGTGGGGCGGTGACTGGTGAATGGTGAATGGTGAGTAGCGAGTAGCGAGTAGCGAGTAGCGAGTAGTGAGTAGCGAGTAGCGAGTAGCGAGTAGCGAGTAGCGAGTAGCGAGTAGCGAGTAGCGAGTAGCGAGTAGCGAGTAGCGAGTAGCGAGTAGCGAGTAGCGAGTAGCGAGTA
>NZ_JAMYPA010000022.1:0-103695 GCF_040320105.1 Mesorhizobium sp. M0778
GGCGAGAACCGCATGTGCTCGTGGTCGGCGGATCAGACTCCAGCGGTGGGGCTGGAATTGCACGCGATATCGAGACGATCTCTTCCATTGGCGTGCGCACCTGTCTCGCTGTCACCGCGCTCACGGTGCAAACGCACGACGCCGTACTGGAAATCCTTCATTCGCCACCAAGCCTGGTGGCTGATCAGATGCGCGCCGCGCTGCAGGCCAACGAAGTGGCGGCAATCAAGATCGGCATGCTCGGAACAGCCGAGACCATCGCTGCGGTTGCCGCCGTACTGCGCGAAAATCGACAGGTGCCGGCAGTACTCGATCCAGTGCTGGCCTCCACCTCAGGCCGGGCGCTCTTACAGGCAGCCGCTATCGCTGTCATGAAGCGCGATCTGATGCCGCTTTGCTGCCTTGTCACGCCCAACCTTCCCGAACTGGCGCACCTTATTGGCTCAGAGCTGGCGGTGGATGAGGTCGGCGCGCTTCAACAAGGACAACAACTGCTCGCCGCCGGGGTTCAGGCCCTGCTGATCAAAGGCGGCCATGCCTGACGACCTCGCTCAACGGATGTTCTCGTTCGTCCCAACGAAGAACCCGTGCGCCTCGATGATCGTCGGCTGGCAAGAACGATGCGCGGCACCGGCTGTGCCCTGGCCAGCGCGATAGCCGCGTATCTGGCGATCGGGGGATCGATTGAGAAAGCTGTGCGCCAGGCCAAGCTTCTGGTGTTCGAAAAGATTTGGAAACACCCCATATGAGAATCGGGCTCGCGATAGGCGGCCCCATTTTATCGCCGACGATTTCAGCCAACGGAGGGTCATGTTCGCTGGCCGGTGCTTATGACAAAAGCATCTGATCCTGACCGCTTTTGTGGCTCTGGTTTCGTCGATGGGTAAATGATATTCGGTTCAGCAGACGATTAGCAGCGGGAGCCAGGCACCGCCAATCGCGTGGATCTAGGATCATATTGCGCGAGCAAGAATCCCGTTGGCGGCGATTATCACCAAGGGGATCTTGGCGTCGGCAACTGTGCACACCTGACTAAATCTAGTTTGCGGCGATCATAGCCGCAAAACATCAAAAAATAAGAGCGAGTAAATTTTAGTAGACAGCTCATAACTCGAAGCAACGTTATCGTAGCCGCCGGCGCGCACACTGGTGCATAGTTGGTCGCCTCGCGCAAGCCACCTCGTCTGCTGGATTCCTCCACGATTTGAGACACGGATGGTCTTATCCAAACAACTAATTTTATCAATCTAGGATGCCGCATAGCGGTGCCGGCAGAATGCTCACCGTTTGGATCGTACTTCGGTTAGCCTTGTCAACGCGAGCCCATTTGCTGGGCGAGACAAGGGCAGCGCGAAGGAAGGAGCAAACAAATGCAGATTCTCGACGTTAATCAGATGGTCCAGTACTACCTAACATCGCTTGAGCTGGTTGTGATCTTCGCTACCGTTTGCGCGGCGCTGGAGCTAACCTTTCCGGCTTTTCGATACAGTTTTGCCTCAAATGTTCGCGGCGTGCGGAATTGGATATTGGCTCGGATGGGGTACATTTATCTGGCATCTCTACGCTGCGAGCTTGGGCTGGTTAGGAATAAAGCCGCTCGTGACGATCAATTTCGGTGCGTTTCTTCCCTCTGACAACGCAGTCATTAACACTGGATTCGCCGTCATTTCAGGGGTCTTAGTCGCGATTGCCGGCGACTTCTTTTACTACTGGATGCACCGCGCTCAGCATGCTGTTCCATTCCTCTGGCGCATGCACGCTACTCACCACTCGATCCGCGAATTGACGGCATGGACAGCGCTTGTATCACCCACTCAAGCTGATCCATTTCGAATCTAGCGTAGTGCCCGCTGTTGCCATGACACTGATTACCTTTCAGGTACATCTTTCACACTCTAGCACCCGCATCAATCTTGGGCCGCTTCGATACGCTGGCGGCGTTCCTCGGGCGCGTCACCGGCATCACACTGATCCGGGATAAGCTGCACCGTTACCGGGACCGGCAACGGCTGGAGGCGTTGTTGCGCGCAAGACAGAGCTCGTGCAGGCGAAGCGCGGGGCGGCGCATATCCAGCGGGAGCGCACCGGCTGCAGGCCGTAGACGGCGAGCGCACGCTGAAGGCGCTGGCGGCGGTCGAGAAACGCGAGCTGCAATCGCTGGAAGTGAAGCGCGGGCGCGAGCAGCGGATCAAAGACCGGGCGGGGCATGTGCATATGCCGGCGCTGACGCTGGAGCTGAAGCCGAAGGGGCGCGGCGCGTTGGTGCGCAAGGCGCAGAATCGCTACAAGGATACGCTGCGTGTGCCGGAAGAGCGGCAGGCGCGGGTTGACCAGGCGGCCAGCCCTTCCATCGACCTGCAACAGGCGATGCAGGATGCGCTGGCGGCGCAGTCGCCGTTGTCGAAAGCGGTGGACGTGCGTGACGGTTCGCGCGCGCAGCCGATGACGGGAAGAGCGGGGACAGACAGGGCAGTGGTGATGAGGGCGCGATTGCCGAGAAGCCGATCTCGCGGGCGTCGCGGCGTAGTGAGCGCGGGCGCGGCCGTGATGATCGTGGCGGGGGGAGAGGTAAGGAGCGTCTTTTCTTTGAGAATTCGCGTTTACGGGTACCCACGATGCACAACGGGCGAGTTTTTCAAAGAGGCGCGCCTCCTTCGAAGCGCTTCGGAGAGCCAGGCTCTAGGCTCGCCCCGAGCCCCTGCGTAGCCTGCGGGGGAGCTGGGTCTCGGCCCATCCGGGTAACGATCCTTCGCGCAGACGAGCTATGGAAACGATCAAAAGTGTGATTTCACTGGGTTATTCCCGATTATCGCATAAAACTTGTTATCGCACAACTTAAAAAACTTGCAACTCCACAGCATCATTGACTTGTCGCCTATCAGCACTATATACTTGTAATCACACAGCTCTAAAAACTTGCAAAGGCACGGCCATGGCCAAGCCCCATGAAAAACTCGCTGAATCGCTGGCCGTCCTCAAAGAGCTGCAGGAGGGTGGGCGGCGCATATTCAAGTCAGATGAGCTGACCCGCGTCCACCGGGAGCGGCTGCTGCAGAACGGGTTCCTGCGCGATGTTATCAAAGGCTGGCTCATGTCGACCGGCCCGCAGGCACAGCAGCAAGACACCACCTCCTGGTACGCGAGCTTCTGGGAGTTCTGCTCCCTTTACTGCAATGACCGGTTCGGCAAGGACTGGTTCCTGTCACCGCAGCAGTCGCTGCTTCTGCACGCGGAAGCGCCCACTATTCCGCCTCAGGTGGTGGTGAATACCCCCAAAGGCACGAATAACAAAATCGACCTGCTGTTCGGCACTTCGCTCTATGACCTCAAGGTCAAGGAGATGCCGGCCGAACTGACAGAGAAAAACGGCCAGCGCGTGTTCACTGTCGAGGCCGCCCTTACCCGGGTGCCGGAAGCGTTCTTCCAGCGCGCCCCTATCGAGATGCAGATCGCCATGGCGTCGGTGCGCGACGTATCAACCGTTCTGGCCCTGCTGCTTGATGGCGGCCATTCCGCCGTGGCGGGACGGCTTGCGGGGGCCTTCCGTCGCGTAGGACGCGACTCCTTTGCCGATGAAATCGTGGCCGCCTTCAAAGCCGCCGGCTATGACGTGCGCGAATCCGATCCGTTCGCGGGACAAATTGGAGTGACAACCATTGCGGCGGGCGTACCGCCGTTGGTCGCCCGCCTGCGCGCGATCTGGCAATCGCAGCGCGAAGCCATCATCGAGATATTCCCGAAGGCACCCGGACTGCCGTCCGACAAAGACGCCTATATGAAGTTCGTCGAGGATATCTACGAAAGCGACGCCTACCATTCGCTGTCGATAGAAGGGTACAGCGTCACCCCGGAACTCATCGACCGGGTGCGCGAGGGGAGCTGGAATCCGGAGATTGATGAAGAGGACCGCAAGAACCGGGATGCGCTTGCCGCGCGTGGCTACTACCTCGCATTCCAGAAGGTCAAAGACTCTGTTGCCGCGATCATCAACGGCAAGCCAGCCGGCGCGTTGACGCGGGACACTCACCGGGAGTGGTACCGGGAGCTGTTCGCGCCGTCAGTGACCGCCGGCATCCTCAAAGCCAGCGCGCTTGCGGGATATCGCAATCACCCTGTGTACCTGCGCGGCTCGCAGCACGTGCCGCCGCGTACCGAAGCGGTGGCCGATGGTATGAATGAGCTGTTCGACCTGCTGGAGGCGGAGAAGGAGGCCTCCGTGCGTGCCGTGCTGGGGCATTGGCTTGTGGGCTATGTGCACCCCTATCCGGACGGCAACGGACGAATGGCGCGGTTCCTCATGAACGCGATGCTGGCTTCAGGCGGTTACCCCTGGACAGTCGTCAGAGTCGATGACCGGAAGGCCTACCTCGCAGGGCTGGAGGAGGCGAGCGGCAATATGAATGTGAAAACGTTCGCCGCCTTTCTCGCCGAACGGGTGAAGTGGTCTATGGAGAAGGCGGCGTGAGGTCGGTGGTGTGCCATGTTTAACTTGCTTGTCTCGGGCCACGGCGAGTGGTGGGAAACGCCGCCGTTCACGTCAACCATTGACGGTTCAAGGAATATAGCGGCGCCGAGGCCGAGGCTATCGACCTCGCGCGCCCTGAAACATTGCGCCGGCTGGAGGAAACCCGGCGCTGTTGATGTACGAAGTCGGGGCGGGAGGCCCGCACGCGCGCGCGGTCGGCACGGCCGCATACGCAATATCGTTCGGCGCGGACACGAACTGGCCTTCACCTTCGAGCCCGATCCGGAACATGCCTTTCTCGACCGGTCAGCGGGGTGTTGAGAATTGCGGACCGGCTGGGCATTCAACAGTTCGAACAGCACCGTACGCACTGGGCGATCAAGGATGGTGACATTCCGGCCGAGCTGATTGCCACCGGCACCGCTGAACGGGCGCAGCGCACCGTTGCCGTGGTTGCGGCAGAATATGTAGAAGCGCGCCGCGAGGGACGAAGGAGAGAAGCTGCCGAACTGGCCGAAGAACTGGAGGATTTTCCTCCCTCGCTGGAGAAAGCACTGTCGCTCGTGCCGGCGCGTATCCTTCAGCAGCCGACACCCGAATTATACCCGATCCTTGGGATAGAGCCCCGCACGCCCGAAGGCCGCAACGCCGTCGTGGCCGTCGTCCCAAGGAATCACAATGGGCAGGACTTGCCTGCCGACTGGTCTTACTCGCTGGCGTGGTTCCTGGACCTTTACGGCAGCGACGGAAGCGGGGCGCCTTGACGGCGCGCTGGCCGAATGCGCAATGCATATGATCGCGCTCGGCACTGGCGAGGGAGAAGCCGCCGCCCCGGTTGAAGATATCGGCTACGCACTCTGGCGCTGTTCGCGAAGCCCGAAACTTATCGGCGATCTGCGCCGGGAATCGCTGAGATAGCGCAGGAGGTTTTGTCGCTTACCAAAATCAACTGGAACTCGACCCAAATCAACCAGAAGCTTCCCATTCCCATTCTAGCAGCCAGAAGAGTGGGTGAGCTTTTGAAATATCTATCCGAGGAATCGATAAGCTCAGACTATCGCAAGTATACATAGTTTTTTCTGTTATATGATCTGCTCGGCTGCAGGCAAAGAGTCCCGGATAAACTTCAGCACGAAAGCAGAATTGAATGAAGGTGGGCTACACGGAGTTCTCATTTGGGTATGCCTTCACCGAAAACCTTATCCGGTCATCGTCAGCCGCACCTGTAGGCGCGCCGGTCTTTCCAAACCTCATACAGGAGGGGCATTCTGGCTTTGACATCCGCATCAATTTCCCAGGGGTTCCGCTGTTTTTCCAGTACAAGCTTCCGGAGCTGATGAAGCGAGGAACTGCGTTTGAGATTGCGAGCGGACATTCTCCCGGTTTGTCGATACCATTTTTTCGGATTGCGATGATGCGCAGGGATGTGTCGCGTCAGCATGAACTCCTTCTTCGGCTTGAGGCGCGCTATCCGTCAAACGTCTTCTATGCGGCCCCTTGTATTGCAAACATGAGCGATTTCGACCGCTCTTATAATGGAGCAACCGTAGCACGCCAGTCCATTTTCGTCTCACCAGGGGATATTGGGCCCTTGCCAGACGACAAAGCGTACAGCCTTGCCTATAAACCTGGACTGGCAACTGGATATTTTGCTCGAAACCCAAGCCCACCAAAGTTCAAACATTTGATGATCTCGCTGCGCTCTTTAAGGAGCAGTTCGCCGAGAAGCGTTTTGCGGAAGTCGGCGAGGCGGCGCGTGAGATGCGCGAAAACGTACTTGAGCTTGCTTCGCCGTCAACGCAGCAAGCCGAACAGCTCATTGCTGAACGGGTCGGCGCGAGACGCATTCAGATTCTAGACGGCGCCGCCAGACCGCCCGAGGAAGAGCGCGCAGTCACTGACATTCTCGTAGCGCGGGAAATTGCGCGTGTCGATCTTGGCGTCGACCTGCTGGTGGCCCAACCACGCTAACGACATCATACCTCGCTGATTAGCCCAGCTTTTGTCTAGGCCACAGTTATGAGACTACGAACTACTTGGCCAGGAAGAAGATCGGATTGAAAGCGAACCTTCTTGTCATCTTTAAATCACGGTCAGTCTGCACGAGATTGACCGCTGCAAGCCGGGAGCAAGACCGGGCTGCGCAAACGTTGCAACAGATCCTTCAAGGAAATTCATAGACTCTTAGCAACTCCGGTTCGCTGTGAATGGTAGGCTTATTGCAACGTTTGAGTCAGTGGGGTCCGAACCGTGGCTTATTCTCCGACCGCCGAACTGCGTGCAATTTCGGTTAAAGGCAATGGCAAGAAGAGCGCCCATCTTGTTTGTTCGACACAGCCATATCGGCTCAAAACAGTATCTTCACGGCCACCGAGATTGTCCGGTCGGTGGACCAGCAACCATATTATTTGGTTCGAAAGCTGCAACATCTGTGGAGAACGCGAAATGACAAATTCAGTAGGACGAGTGCCCAGGCTTTCCAAGTGGCTTGGTCCTGACCAATGCTGACACTGGTCAGTCGCCTACGGACGGCAGCGCATTTAGATCGCCTTCGAATCCTAGGCCTTTGCGCGCACGCGGACCTAACTGTCTGCCAGCTAGCGGAGATTCTGGGTCTGCGTCGTGAGCACGTTGTACGACACGTCCGGCTGCTGGCCAGAGCCGACTTTCTTTACTGCACGAACAACGTCCGTGGTGCTCGTACAATCTCAAAACAGGAGGTAAGGACGGCGGGCTGGTTCAATCGTTGGTTGATCTCCTGCCCCACGGCGATGGCTATCACAAACGAGACCTTCAACGGCTCGAAGCGGTACGAGACACGCGGCCGAAGGGGACCGCATGCTTGACCGTGAAATAGATCAATCCAATTGGAGCGCGAAGCTACCATGGACAACTCCGCCGACAGCGCCATCGCGCAGCCCGACACTTACGGACGGTCTCGCTTGGCGGCGGTTGATTGCCGCGTTCACGAACTGCTTCTAAGACAGGAGCGGCAGGAGCGGACGACGCTCAAACTGATCGCATCTGAGAACTTTGCCTCCTCGGCCGTGCTCGAAGCAACCGGTTCGATTTTCATGAACAAGTACGCCCAGAGGTACCCCGCTGCGCGCTACTACGCGGGAAACGAGATCGTCGATGAGCTTGAGAACCTCGCCATTGAGCGCTTGAACACGTTATTCGGCAGCGAACACGCCAACGTCCAGCCTTATTCCGGCTCGCCGGCCAATCAGGCTGTCTATCGAGCGCTTTTAAGCCCCGGTGACAAGGTGATGGGTTTGCCAATTCCGGAAGGGGGCCACCTCACTCATGGTTGGGCCATCAATTTTTCCGGAACAGACTATAAGCGCGTCCGCTATGGGCTGCACGAAAAGACGCAGCAAATTGACTATGACCGTTTGCGCGAAACAGCAAAACGCGAACGGCCTCGGCTCATTTGGGCTGGCGATACTGCTTATCCCCGTATCTTTGACTACGCGGCAATGGCAGAAATCGCTCTGGAGGCGAACTCCTACCTCGTGGCCGACATCGCGCACATCAGTGGCTTGATTGTCGCTGGAGCGCATCCGAATCCCGTACCCCATTGCGACGTCGTCAGCAGCACGTCTCACAAGTCGATCCGCGGTCCCCGCGGTGGCTTCATTTTGTCAAGGAATGAAGATCGCTATCAAGCGCTGTATCATTCGAAGGGCAAATACAATCTCGCCAGACGAATAGATCGCGCTGTCTTCCCTCAACTGCAAGGCGGCCCCCATATGAATGTTATCGCGGCGCTAGCTGTCGCTTTGCGGGAAGCCGCGGACCCGTCCTTCCGCAGTTACGGCCAACAGATTGTCAAAAATGCCAAGGCTCTGGCCCAGGCGCTTCTGGACCGAGGTTATGACCTGGTCACCGGGGGCACTGACAATCACATGCTGATCCTTGATCTTCGCGATCGACCACTATCAGGCAAGGCCTATGCCAAGCGGTTAGCGAAGGCAGGCATCATTACGAGCTTTAATATGGTGCCGGGCGACCCGCGCCATCCTGCGGTCACAAGCGGAATTCGCCTGGGGGCGCCAGCAGTGACGTCAATGGGCATGCGCGATGTGGAAACCGTGCAAATTGCTGGCTTCATGGACTCCGTCCTCCGGCGAGCCAGAAGACGAAGATCTCCATGCCTGCGTGCGAAGAGACGTTGCCGACTTGTGCGCTGCGTTCGAGGTCCCGGGCCTCACCGACAGGTAAGGTGGGCTAAGCAAAATGCCCCATACAACTCCAACACCCGAAGCGAGGCATTTCATGGCTAGGCAGTTCGTGTTCTCTTCCGAATCGGTTGGCGCGGGACACCCGGATAAGTTGGCCGACAACATCTCGGATGCCATCCTCGATGCCATCCTCCGCACCGATCCCAAGGCGCGCGTCGCCTGTGAAGCGTTGGTAAAATCAGGGATGGTCGTTCTGGCTGGCGAGATTACCAGCGATGCGCAGGTGGATTATAGCCAAGTTGCGCGCGATACGATTCTCGATATTGGATACGACAACGAGGCCGTCGGCTTTGACGGCCGGCGTTGCTCCGTCGTTCATGCACTCACCGAGCAGTCGCCCGACATCAGCCAGGGCGTTGACGAGGGACGAGGGCAGGACCTCCAACAGGGAGCGGGAGATCAGGGCCTCATGTTCGGCTACGCATGCCGCGAAACCGATACTCTGATGCCTTTGCCGATCCAGCTCGCTCATCGCTTGACGAAACAACAGGCAGATGTCCGGAAAGCACGACAGCTTGGCTGGTTGCGTCCTGACATGAAATCCCAAGTCTCAGTGCGCTATGAGGGGTTGCGCCCGGTCGCCCTGGATACCATCGTCGTATCGACCCAACATGACGAGCAGGTCTCGCAAGAGACGGTCCGCGAGGGCGTCATTGAGGAAATCATAAAGCCTGTCCTGCCGACCCACCTGGAGACGGAAGGCATCAGAATTCTGGTCAACCCGACGGGGAGGTTCGTAGTCGGCGGGCCGCGCGGCGACTGCGGTCTCACTGGACGCAAGATCATCGTCGATTCCTATGGTGGGATGGGTCGTCACGGCGGCGGCGCCTTTTCGGGCAAGGACCCGTCCAAGGTTGACCGCTCAGCTGCCTATGCGGCCCGGTATGTCGCAAAGAATATCGTCGCTAGCGGACTTGCGGACGTCTGCGAGGTGCAGCTTGCTTACGCAATCGGCGTGGCCAGTCCGGTTTCTGTCATGGTCAACACGTTCGGAACAGCGAGGGTTGAGGAAAGAAGGATCGAGCGCCTCATTCTTGAGTTGTTCGATCTCAGACCGAAGGGCATTATCAAGATGCTTGATCTCTTACGCCCTATATACCGCAAGACCGCGACCTATGGCCATTTCGGCCGTGAAGAGCCTGATTTCACCTGGGAGAAGACAGACAGGGCCGACGAATTGCGTCGCGAGGCAGGACTCGCCGCCCCGTGAGGGCCGACGCCGAATGGATTGGCATCCGGAAAGCCCATTCCAACTCGCCAGACCCGCCGGCCGGCCGGCGTGGCAAGAAGCCGTCGGGATTTTCGCGGAGACATTGATGCCGGACTATGACGTGCTTTGTATAGGCAATGCCATCGTTGACATCATCGCCCAGTGCGACGAGGCGTTCATGGAGACCAACGGCATCATCAAGGGCGCGATGAATTTGATCGACACGAGGCGCGCCGAACTGCTCTACAGCCGCATGGGCCCGGCCATCGAAGCCTCGGGCGGCAGCGCCGGCAACACGGCGGCGGGCGTTGCCAGCTTCGGCGGCCGCGCCGCCTTCTTCGGCAAGGTCTCCAACGACGCGCTCGGCGAAATCTACGCGCATGACATGCATGCCCAGGGTGTCGCCTTCGACACCAGGCCGCTTAACGGCGAACCGCCGACAGCGCGCTCGATGATCTTCGTCACGCCGGACGGCGAGCGCTCGATGAACACCTATCTCGGCGCCTGCGTCGAGCTCGGCCCGGAGGACGTCGAGGCCGACAAGGCGTCGGGCGCCGCGGTCACCTATTTCGAGGGCTATCTGTGGGACCCGCCGCGCGCCAAGGAGGCGATCCGGCAGACGGCGAAGCTCGCCCATGCCGCCGGGCGCGAAGTGTCGATGACATTGTCGGATTCGTTCTGCGTCGACCGCTACCGCGACGAATTCCTCGATCTGATGCGCTCCGGCACCGTCGACATCGTCTTTGCCAACAGCCACGAGATCAAGTCGCTCTACCAGACCGCGTCCTTCGACGAGGCGCTGGCGCAGATCCGCAGGGACTGCAAGATCGCCATTGTCACCCGTTCGGAAAAGGGCTCGGTCATCGTGCGCCGCGACGAGACCGTCACCATCGAGGCCACCAGGATCCGCGAATTGGTCGACACGACAGGTGCCGGCGACCTCTACGCCGCCGGCTTCCTCTACGGCTACACGCAAGGCCTCAGCCTGAAGGATTGCGGCGATCTCGGCTCGCTGGCGGCCGGGCTGGTCATCCAGCAGATCGGCCCAAGGCCACGGCAGAATCTGCGTCGCGAGGCGGAGCAGGCGGGATTGCTGTAGGTGGCGAGCCAAGAATCAGCTGCCCACCCTCCTTAATCCAGCCCGAGCCTTTTCTTCAGTTCCGCATTCTCCTTGCGGAGACGATCGGCAAGCAGGCTCTTTAGCCGCTTGTTTTCTTCCTCGAGCGCGACGAGATCCTTCAGCCCGTCACTATCCGCCGCCGGCGCCGCCGCCTTCTTCCAAAGATAATATGTCTGTTCCGAGATGCCGGCTTGCTTCACCGCGCTCTTGAGAGTAGCGCCGCCGCCGATCGAGGTCTCGATCTGCGCCAGCTTCTGGGCACGATCCTTCGCGGAGTAGCTCTTTCGGCCTGTTCGCGCTGACGGCGGTGCTTCAGTGGTCGCGGATATCGGCTTGGCGCCCTCCTTGCGGGCAGGCGCGCTCGCCTCAGCTTCTGGCTTCCTCGACCGCCGCGCTCTCGTCTTCGGTTTTGGCGTTTCCGCTTTGTCTGCCGGTGCGCTATGAACTACTGCTGACTCGGTTTCCAGGGGATTGGCCATGAAATGCTCCACTCGCGGTTTGTGCAAAGGTTCAGCATCAAGGGCCACTACAGTAGAGTCAACAAGCTGACGATTTAACGGCTCGACTTCCTTTGTTGTCTCGGCCATCGCCGCGGCGATGTCGAAATTGCCCCAGATGGAACGTGCGGATTTTTCATAATTGCGCTTTTGTTTGACTTCCACGGTGAATGGTCGCGTCTGCCGCCTCATAGTTCCTTCCTGAATAGGAGAATGAAGTCGCCGCTCGAATTTTTGGCGCTTCCTGCTTAGCGCGGAGCATTATCGTATAGCCGCTCAACGGGCAAGTGATGCCGGTCTTCGGTGGCTGACCCATCTGGGGAGATTTGAGCGGCTTCGCGCGTCCTGCGCATGCCTGTAAGGCCGCCAAGTTGTCTGGGTTAGCAGGCGCGCCACTGTGGCAGCTTGGCTTGTACGGCGAGGCCATGGTTGAGTGAGGCGAAACAAATCCAGCCCCGCGGTCGATCCCGAAGCTTCCCACAATGGCGAAGAGAACATCTTCACTCGTACCTTTTCAGCACAAGACCTTCCGTTCGCTATGGTCGGCTGCACTCGTTTCGAACCTTGGCACCCTTGTGGAAGGTGTGGCGGCGGCTTGGCTGATGACGAGCATCGCCACCTCCCATGGAATGGTGGCGCTCGTCCAGTCATCGACCACCCTCCCCTACATGATCTTCTCGCTCGCGGCGGGAGCGCTCGCGGACAACTTTGACCGTCGCCGGATCATGTTGACTGCGCAACTGCTGATGGTCTGCGTATCCGCCTTCCTGGCGTTCCTGACCTATGCGGGGGAAATGACACCCTGGACCTTCTGGGTCTCACCTTCCTGATCGGCTGTGGTTGGGCATTGCACGATCCCTCTTGGCAAGCCTCGATGGGAGATATCCTGCCTCGCGAACACCTGCCAAGCGCGGTTGCGCTCAACGGCATGAGCTACAATCTCATGCGCAGCATCGGGCCGGCGATTGGCGGCATAATCGTGGCCACAGCCGGTGCGGCCTTCGCGTTCCTCTTCAACGTCTTTTGCTACTTCGCTCTGATCGCTGCGCTGTTGCGATGGAAAGCCGAACGGGCACGACAAGCGCTGCCGCGGGAGGCTTTCGGCAGTGCGATGGCGGCGGGCTTCCGTTACGTGCTCTTGTCGCCGAACCTTCTCAAGGTGATGTGCCGGAGTTTGATTTTCGGCCTCACCGCCGTTGTCATTTTGGCTCTCCTGCCGTTGGTTGCTCGCGAACAGGTCAAAGGGACCGCGGTCACCTACGGCGTGATGCTTGGCTTCTTCGGCCTGGGAGCGATTTGGGGCGCGCTCCTCATCGGGCGGGTCCGAGAAGTTCTCTCCAACGAATCGGTCATTCGCGGTGCGTTCTTTATACTGGCGATCAGCTGCTTCTTTCTGGCATGGAGCGAGCACGTTTGGCTGATCTGCCTGCTCCTCATGCCAGCCGGTGCGGCCTGGATTCAATCATTCTCGCTCTTTAAACGTCACAGTGCAGCTGTCGGCGCCGCGGTGGGTGGTTGGACGCGCCCTGTCTCTCTATCAGACGGCCACATACGGCGGCATGGCGGCGGGAAGCTGGCTTTGGGGCGAACTGGCGGATGTCCAAGGTGTTTCGGGAGCCTTGCTCGTCGCCAGCGCGGTTCTTGTGATTGGGGGACTGATGGGGATCGTTCTGCGTCAGCCGGATTTTGAAACGCTCAATCTGGATCCGACCAACAAGTTCAGCGAACCGACGCTGCAACTTGACCTGCGGCCACGAAGCGGTCCGATCATGGTGATGGTCGATTATCGTATCGATCAGAGAGATGTCCCAGAATTTCTCACTGTGATGACATCGTGGCGAAAAGCCCGGCTGCGAGATGGCGCCAGACAATGGGCGTTGCTGCGTGACCTGGAAAAGCCCGAACTATGGACCGAGTGTTATCACGTGCCAACCTGGGTCGAGTATGTTCGCCACAACAACAGGCAGACCCAGGATGACGCCGAAATCGTTGCGCGCCTGGAAGCGCTCCACCATGGCGATTGCCCGCCCAAGACGCATCACAAGATCGAACGCCAAACCGTGCGCGTGCACGACGATTTGCCGCTCAGGCCTCATTTGGACAGGACTTGAGCTGGCCCGGTGGTTTGAGCCGGGTTACCTTGAGCCGGTGGGCTGCGAACAGCAGTTCGAGACATTGGCCTCGATCACTTCGCAACAGGCCGCTGCGCCAAGCCTCGGGTGCTCCCCTCGAAATCGTTGTGTCGTATCACCGAGGGCATCACGGCCAACAGCTCCCACATGGGCAACAGCCTGGCCATTGAGCCGAATATGGTCGCGAGCAGATCACCGACGAAGCGGTCGGAACGTCGGAGCCGAAGTTCGACGCCGAGGTGGCGTTCGCATGATGCGCGAAGCAGCACCACGGCGCTTGCCGGTATGGTTGCCGCCGGCAGCCGACGAACTCCTATCCTCCTGGACCGCTGTGCGTCATTGCTTTGATTTACCGCCGCTCAAGGCTTCCACAGTTTTCGCTTTCGAGGCGACCTTTGGGAACATGCCAACGGGAATTTAACATAACGACATAAACATTTCTTTATGCGGCGTTGACAAAGAAGCGAACTGCTGTAATTGTCTCCCGTGTCGTGGTTCTCCGTACGGCGCTGCCGCAGCGGAGCTAAGAGGGAAGCCGGTGCGATGCCGGCGCTGCCCCCGCAACTGTTAGCGGCAAGCCAACCCCACTCATGTCACTGAGGCGAATAGCCTTGGGAAGACGGGTAGAGGCTATGACCCCGCGAGCCAGGAGACCTGCCACGGCGAATTACGTCCACGGGCGGGGTGTCTCGGTGGCCGCTGCAGCCTGGCGTTTGTGCCGGCCTGCTAGCGCCTTCCTTGTCACCGACGCCCCAACCATCGGGGTATGGCATGACTGTCTCTCAACAAATTCCTGTAGCAACGCTCGGCGTGCCGCGCTTCGGTCGTCGGCGAGAACTGAAATTCGCGCTTGAAAGCTACTGGTCCGGAAAATCTTCCGCTGGCGACCTTCTCACGACTGCGAAGGCGCTCCGTGCCGCTAGCTGGGAGGAGCAGCGCGATCGCGGCGTGTCGAAAATCCCGTCGAACGACTTCTCGCTCTACGATCATGTGCTCGACACCGCAGTCATGGTCGGCGCCCTGCCAGCCCGTTACGCCTGGAATGGCGGCGAGGTCCCACTCGACATCTACTTCGCCATGGCGCGCGGCAACCAAGGTCAGACGAAGGATTGTGGACACGCTGGTCACCAGCATGCGGCTCATGGGCCTGGTGTAACCGCGATGGAAATGACCAAATGGTTTGACACCAACTATCACTACATTGTGCCGGAACTAGACGATGATCAGACGTTCGCCCTTTCGTCGACGAAACCGGTCGATTACTTCCTTGAGGCTAAAGCTCTCGGCATTCACACACGCCCAGTCATCCTTGGACCGATCACCTTCCTCAAGCTGGCGAAATCGCCTGCCGAAGGCTTCGGTGCCATCGCGCTCCTACCACGGCTTCTGCCCGTCTACGAGCAACTCCTGCAGAGGCTGAAGCTGTCGGGTGCCGACTGGGTGCAGATCGACGAGCCAGCGCTTGTCCTCGATCTGAACCCGAACGAACGAGCTGCGCTCGAATTCGCCTATGGCCAGCTGTCGAAAGCCGCGCCCGAGTTGAAGATCATGCTGGCTACCTATTTCGGGCCGCTGGGAGACAATCTCGAAACCGCGGTTTCTCTGCCCCTGGCCGGGCTGCATATTGATCTCGTGCGCGCTCCCGAGCAGCTGGAAACGGCGAGTCGGCTCGCACCGAAGGGTCTGGTGCTCTCGCTTGGCTTGATCGATGGCCGCAACGTCTGGCGTGCGAACCTGCCCGCCATTCTCGACCGCATCAAACCGATCGTCGCCGGCTGGCCGTTGGACCGCGTCGAGATCGCGCCTTCTTGCTCGATGCTGCATGTGCCGATCGACCTGCGCATGGAGACGGAACTCGACGCGGATATCAGGTCGTGGCTCGCCTTCGCGGCCCAGAAGACCGACGAGTTGGTGTTGCTGGCCCGGGCCCTGTCCCAAGGCAGGGATGCGGTGGCAGGCGCGTTGAAAGCGTCTGCCGAGGCTGCCGCCACTCGCGTGACATCTACGAAGATCCATGACCCGCTTGTTGAGGGGCGGATCGCCAGCATTGACGACAGCATGAAGCGACGAGAGAGCGCTTTTGCCGAGCGCTCCAGAGTCCAGGCCGGCACGCTCGGGCTGCCGCCGTTCCCGACGACGACCATCGGGTCATTCCCGCAGACGCCGCAGGTACGCAGGGCGCGGGCCGCTCATGCGAAGGGCCAGCTGAGCTATGTCGACTACGAGACCTTCCTGAAGAAGGAGATCGAGGCTGCAATTCGCTGGCAGGAAGAGATCGGGCTGGACGTGCTGGTGCACGGTGAGTTCGAACGAAACGACATGGTACAGCATTTCGGCGAGCAGCTGTCCGGCTTCGCCTTCACCCAGCATGCCTGGGTGCAGAGCTATGGGTCGCGTTACGTGCGCCCCCCCATCATCTTCGGCGACGTATCGAGGCCCAATCCGATGACGCTGCGCTGGTGGCAATTCGCCCAGTCGCTTACGGAAAACCCTGTGAAGGGAATGCTCACAGGCCCAGTGACCATTCTCAACTGGTCTTTTGTTCGCGACGACGTACCGCGCTCCGAAGCATGCCGCCAGATCGCGCTCGCCATCCGCGACGAAGTGACGGATCTCGAATGGTCCGGCGCAAGGATGATCCAGATCGATGAGGCCGCGTTTCGCGAAGGATTGCCACTGCGCCAGTCTGATTGGAACGACTATCTCGACTGGGCTGTCGAATGCTTCCGGATCGCTTCAACGGGTGTAAAGGACGCGACTCAAATCCATACCCACATGTGCTATTCGGAGTTCAACGAGATCATCGACGCGATCGCTGAAATGGATGCGGATGTCATTTCGATTGAGACGTCGCGCTCGAAAATGGAACTGCTGGACGCCTTCACGAGCTCCAAATATCCGAACGAAATCGGGCCCGGAGTCTACGACATTCACTCACCACGTGTCCCGGAAGTCGGGGAGATTTCGGATCTCGTCATGCTTGCCCGCGAGCGACTGTCGGATTCCCAACTGTGGGTAAACCCGGACTGTGGCCTCAAAACACGCAAATGGGAGGAGGTCCGCCCTGCCCTCATGAACATGGTCGATGCAGCACGTGCGCTCCGGTAGAAAGTGTAGGCCGGAGGGTTTCCTGGTTGCTCACCATGTGGTGAGTGACCGGCTGCCGCATGTCGGCCGTGAATGTGCCAAAACGCGATCACATCCTTTGAAATAAGTCACTCGAGCGAGAATGTGCACTTTCCTTCGGCACGTGTATTAATCGCGCAGGAGTAAAGGGTACCGTTTTCTCCCTGTGACGTGTCGAGTTCGAAGGGGATGTGATTGGCGTCGAGACCGCTCCGGCCATGGGTTATCAGCATGCCAAGTGCACTGTTCTCGATCAGTTCGTAGAGGACTTCTCGGCTCGGTTCATCGAAATGCGCGGGTACTACATGACAGGTTCCTTCACTGGCCGCCGGGTTCGCTGTTCACCGGCTGGCATCCGATGGCAAGCGTTCCAACGCGGCGGCGATCTGGCGCTTCGCTGCTGAGGGCAGAGGCAGGATGGGACGCGGGGGGTCGGCACGGCAAATGTCGAGCAATTCGGCAAGTGCATAGACGACGCGAAGGCTCGAGAACTCCTTGAAGAGGCTCCAGAGCGGCGCAAGCGTGGCATCGATCCGTCGCGCTTCGGCCGCATCGCCCTGTTGCGCCGCCGTGACGATCTTCACGCAGATCTCGGGCAGGATGCCGGCGAGGACGCTGTACCATGTGTCGGCGCCGGCGATCATGGCCTCTGCGGCGTTCCAGTCGCCGCTGTAGCCGATCGAGAACCCTTCCGGCATAGTGCGCCTCTGGTCGGCCAGATGGCTCTTGATCGCATCGCCCTTGTCTGTCGGATTCTTGATAGCGACGATCCCCCGCACCTTTGCCAGGCGGCTGACGAGTGCTGGGGTGAAATGGAAATGCGTCGTTCCTGGATTGTCGTAGACGACAATCGGCAGGCCGCTCTCGCACGCCACCGTCGAGAAATGTTCGAACACCTCGTCCTCAGTGAGCGGGGTGTAGGAGGCGGCCGCAAGCAGCCCCGCTGCAGCTCCAAGGGCCTTGGCGTCCTGCGCGAACCTCACTGCTTCATCGGTGCGCAGCGCGCCCACACCCACCACGACCGGCGTTCGCCCGGCGATTTCGTCCAAGGTCTCGGCGAGCGTCCGTCGCCGTTCCTCGCGCGACAGATACATGTAGGTGCCGGTGCTGCCGAGAAGACCGATGGAGTCGACCTGAGCGGCGCCAAGCCGAGCAATCAGCCTGCGCAGAGCAACGGTATCGACGCGGCCGTCACGAGCGGCGGGCGTGATGGGAAACGCGGAAAGACCGCTCAGGAATGCCATGGCAAGGCTCCAGGTTTGTGCGTGAGCGCAGGACTGGCCGGACGACAGGTCATCACAAGGCGTCCAGAGCCCGCCGCAGGTCGGCGATTAGGTCATCGGCGTCTTCAAGACCCACCGAGAGACGCATGAGGTCCTCGCCGACTCCATCGGCCAGATGCGCATCCTTGCGGATCGGCTGACGAGCACGGGTCAGGCTTGCCGGATGATAGATGAGGCTGTCGGCATCGCCGAGGCTGACAGCCCGGGTGATCAGGTTGAGCCGGTCCATCATCCGCCGCGCGCCCTCGAACCCAGCGTGGAGGCCAAAGGCCAACATGCCCGACCCTTGGGACATCTGCTTTCGCGCCGTCACCTGATCAGGGTGCGAGTCGAGGAAGGGATAACTCACCCATGCCACCGCCGGGTGCGCCTCGAGCGCCTGAGCCACCGCAAGGGCCGTGGCGCTGTGCCGTTCCATGCGCAGCGTGAGCGTCTTCAGACCGCGCAGGATCAGGAAGGCTGACATGGGCGAGAGCGCTGCGCCGGTGATGTAGCGCAGGCCCGTTTCGTGCAGCGTGCGGAGCGTTTGCGCGTCGCCGAGAATGGCCCCACCAAGGGCATCGCCGTGCCCATTGATGTATTTGGTCAGCGAGTGGAGCACGAGGTCTGCCCCATGTTCGAGCGGCCGCTGGAGCGCGGGGGAGGCGAAGGTGCTGTCGACTGCAACCTTAACACCGCGCGCGTGGGCGCGCTCGGCAATGGCAGCGATGTCGAGGATGCGGCTCAGCGGATTCACCGGCGTCTCGAAGAAAACAAGCCGGGTCCGCTCGGTGATCGCGGCATCGAGATTGTGAGGATCGGACAGGTCGACCGCGACGACCTTGATGCCGAAGCGGGGAACCGCCTGTTCGACCATGGCAAGCGTGTTCGCATAAAGCGTCTTGTGGACGATGAGTTCATCGCCTTGGGACAGGAGCGACAGGATCAGTGTGCCGAAGGCCGCCATCCCCGAGGCAACAACCAGCCCCGCCTCGGCTCCTTCCAGATTGGCGAGCCGCTGCTCGAGGATCTCAGTCGTCGGATTGTATTCGCGCGCATAGAGCCGTCCACCAAGGGTGGCGGCCGCCTCGTTTGCTGCCACGCTTTCGAATCCATAGGTTGACGTCAGGAACACTGGCGGCTGGACGGCATTGGAAAAGCGGGCCGGATCGTAGCCATGATGGATCGCCCGGGTGGCAAATCCGGGACCGGTATGGTTGAGCGACCCAGTTGGAGCATCGGTTTCGGATTGATAGGAGCGGGTCATTCGGCCTCTAGATCTTTCTTGGGTTTCCGAAAGATTGCCGGCAAACTGGCCAATGTGAAATATCCAGTTGGCGATGAATGAAATGGTCCAGTCTTCAAGTGCCGGTTCTGCAGGTCGCACGCACGCGATGGGTGCACGCCAGATCTACGAGGCTCTTCGCGAGCAGATCCTCGGAAGTGTCTACGAAACCGGCAGTCAGCTGCCGTCCTCCCGAGGCCTCGCAAATGACCTTGGGGTTTCGCGAACGACGGTGACGGTCGCCTATGAGCAACTGGCTGCGGAAGGTTTCATCGAAGTCCGTCAAGGCGCACGACCTCGCGTCGTGTCTTCGTTGATCGGCCCTGAGACAAGCCGCATTTCCGCGAAACGGGTCGGCCAGGTTCTTCTGTCCGCCTATGGCGAACGACTCCGCGTCACGCCGCCCTGGCCGGATTATCTGCCGACTGGGCTGAAGGTCGATTTCCGCTATGGCGACCTGGCGCCGTCAGACTTCCCCGCATTGGTCTGGAAACGTGCGATGAACGAGGCGATGGGGCAGCGCCCGTTGCGTCTTGCCTATGACGATCCTCGCGGCTCCCGCCGGCTGCGCCAGGCACTCCAGGGCTATCTCTGGCGCGCCCGAACCCTGAGCTGCGACCTCGAGCAGATCATCATCGTCAACGGTTCGCAGCAGGGCCTCGATCTGTGCGCTCGCCTGCTTCTCGATCCCGCCGACCGCTTCGTCATAGAGGATCCGTGCTATAGGATGGCGCGTCAGGTCTTTGCCAGTACGGGTGCCTCGCCCGTCCCGGTCCCCGTCGACGAGGACGGGATGAAGACGGAGTTGCTGGCGGGGATCGGGGCAAAACTGGCCTATGTCACGCCATCGCATCAGTTTCCGCTGGGCGGCGTCATGCCAATCGCACGCCGCCATCAGCTTCTGGAATGGGCGCGGCACAACAACGCCTATGTGATCGAGGACGACTACGACAGCGAATATCGCTACGACATCAATCCGGTCCCTCCGCTGCACAGTCTTGAGGATCACGGGGCTGTCATCTACCTCGGCACGATCTCCAAAACGCTCTCGCCGATGCTGCGTATCGGCTACCTCGTCGTCCCGACGGAATTGCAGGAGGTCTTCGCTACCGCCAAACAATTCGCGGACCGGCATTCGCCGGTGGCTGAACAGGAGGCTCTGGCCTCTTTGATCGAGAGTGGCGGCTACGAAAGCCATGTGCGGCGTGTGCGCAGGCTGAACGGCGAGCGTCGGGAGACGTTGTTGGGCGCCTTGCGGCGCAGCTTCGGCGATCGCATCGCTGTCCAGGGAGCAGAGGCCGGACTGCACGTCGCCGTCTGGTTCAACGACCTGCCACGATCGCAGGAAACGGCACTGGTCGAAGCCGCCCGACGTGCGGGTTTGGGGCTACACCTGATCTCGCCCCTTTACGAGCGGCAGTCGGACGAAGGCCACATCGATCGCGTGGGGCTTGTCATGGGCTATGCCGCCTTAAGCATTCGGCAGATCGAGAAGGGCGTTGAGATCCTGCGAGCGGTTGTCGAGCAGGTGCAAGACGCGTTGCCGGGACACGGTGGCTAAAACGGCGGGGACGTGGCGTGCTGGCGAGGAAACCGACCCTTGGGCTGAACCGCATTTCGTTGGAAAGCCAACTGGACTGGGAAAACGCCATGCAACTGGTGCTGTTGATCAGGCCAGTTTGGCGGCAGATTTTCGGGCGAGACGAATTTCCGAGAGCGATGCATGACCCGGCAAGGAAAGCTGCTTCACATCCATATCGCGCCTGCTGTCTTTTATGAAATGGAGGATCTGGCGGAGGCGTAGCTTGTTGCCGGCCGAGCGGGCTCGAGCACCCGCAAGACATAATCGACGATCTCTACCAGGCCTTGTCCACGGCCGAATGGTGGAATTATCCAGCGCATGGTGCGGCATGCACCATGCCGATGCCAGAAGATCTGGACGCCCGACAAGCACCTTTCTTCAAACATTTCCCGAACGACCCGCAGCGCAAGCCTCCCCATGAGAAAAGAGCATCCCATGTCTTTCACGCCATTGATTGCCCCCGAGATCACGGCCCGCTACCCGGATTTTCATCTGATCAGCATTGTGGTGCGGAACGCTGAAATCGACGTGCCGGATGCACAGGCGTTGAACGACACGATCGCGGCGGCGCAACAGGCCGCGCTTCGCGATGACGCCCAAAGGGACGCGCATCTTGCGGCGTGGGCCGTTGCCTACGAGGCTTTCGGCACAAAAGCCAATCGAACGCCGTGCTCGGCCGCCGAGCTTCTCAAGCGGGTCCGGAAAGATGGCTCTCTCCCGCGGATATCCCCACTGGTTGATGCCTACAATGCCGTCAGCGTGTTGTATGGCGTTCCGATTGGCGGGGAGGATCTCGATCTCTAGCAGGGGGTCCCGAGACTTTTAATTGCGAAGGGAGCGGAGCCATTCGACACCGAGCATCCCGAACCGGGCGAAGTCATCTGGTGCGATGACGCCGGTGTCACGTGCCGCCGCTGGAACTGGCGGCAGGGGCGGCGCACCATGGTCACGGTCCATACCCGCGCCATGTGGCTCGTGCTGGAAGCCCTCGGCCCAATGTCAGCTAAACAGATGACGGCCACCGGAGAGCATCTGATGGGACTTATCCAAGCGTTGTGCCCGGGTGCGCGAATCGAAACCGCCCGGGTCAACGAGTCCACTACATCTCGTGTCCCTTAGGGCATAGCTCCACCTTTCGGAAAAACACCCACTCAGCCCTGTCCGGATCTGGCGCTCCTTGCTCGCTCCGCTGGCCTACACAGTTGATTGCGAAGGACCCAGAACGGCTCTCGAAAACGAGCGTCGAACGAAAGCAGATCGCCGTTTGTTCTCCCTTAGCGTTGTTTGGCGTACTTTTATCGCGATGCCCTCCAGTATTGGGTCCAAATTACGCAAGCTCGGTCGAGTGATCGCGGAGAAGCTTAATGTCGACTACATCGAAATTCATGGAGCGGTTCGGACAACGGGTGCGAACCCGGGACGTCGTCCCGGTGTCGTCAGGCTCTCCCGCCCGACTGAGCCTCGGTTTTCTTCACGGCGCGAATACTCCTGAGGCCGCCCGGATTCTCGTTGAGAGACAGCTGCCGCTCAGGACGGCCCACGCGATACTCACGGAGGTGGTCGATCACGGCAAGGCGTTCGTGACGGTTCCTTGCGTCGACGACCTGTTGGGACTGAAGAATGAACTGTCGTCCGCAGGCGTGATCGCGAAGGTTCATGCGCCGCGGCCGATAAGTGTTCGCGAAGTCCGGGATCGCACAAAGCTCTCTCAGGAGGCATTCTCCGTGAGGTATGGCCTCGATCTGGCAACGCTTCGAAACTGGGAGCAAGGTCGCTTGAAACCGGATGTAGCGGCGAATACTCTCCTTTGGACCATCGCCCGGAATCCGGAAGCAGTCGAAGAATCTCTGGACATGGAGGACGGAGTCGCTGCCCCATCGCCCTAGGGAGGGCCGCTAACTCCGGCGCGCGGCTATTCGGCCGCCAGCGCGATGGCCGTCCGCCGCGCGGTATCGACAGCGCGCGAGCCTCATGCGTCAGACGCCTTCCTTGGCATGTCGCACGCCAGATCCCAACCATGATTCCATCGCAACGGGATGGTGACGAAAGCAGTGTCTGCACTTTTGGAAACGAGCCATTTGCGTCCTCATGGACCTCGCGATCGTCTCGTCCCAGTAAAAGTCGCAATCATTGTCGATTGCGATGTTCCGCAGTCAGCTGGCCGTTTATTTTCCTAAGATCTGCGTTACAGGCCGGGGCGTTGTAGACGTTTCGGCGGGTAAAATGGGATAGGCGAGCTCGGGTGCCTTTCCGGTCAGCGAGTTGAGGAAGGCAACAAGCAGGTCGACTTCTTCGTCCGCCAGTACCACGCCAAGCTGGGTGGTTCCCATGATGGCAACGGCCTGTTTCAGATCCCAAACCTTGCCCGAATGAAAGTATGGCGCGGTGAGTGCAACGTTGCGCAGCGGCGCCACGCGGAAAACATAGGAATCGTCGGCAGTATTGGTGACCGCAAATCGGCCCTTGTCTTTTTCCGGCAGGACCTCGGCGCTGGGCTGTTCCACGAGGCCGAATGGGTAATATGCTCCCCCACCAACGTTGATACCGCCATGGCAGGACGAGCAGCCTTTGTCCATGAAAAGCGCCAGGCCCTGTTTCTGTTCGGAAGTCATGGCAAGCTCATCACCATTCAGGAAGCTGTCGAAGGGGGCCGGCGTGACCAGTGTCGCCTCGAAGGCTTCGATTGCCTTGGCGAAGTTGTCGAAGGTGACCCGATCGGCTTCAGCCGGAAAAGCTGCATCGAACCACTCGACATATTGCGGCATGGACTTGAGCGTGGCGATGACTTGGCCCGGTGTATTGGCCATTTCGATGCCGGCTTGGACCGGTCCCTTCCCCTGAGCCTTCAGGTCTGCGGCACGACCATCCCAGAACTGGGCGATGTTGAAGACAGCGTTCAGTACAGTCGGCGCGTTGCGCTGTCCCTTCTGCCAACCATGGCCGATCGAGGTTTCGTGATTGTCGTCGCCGCCGGTGGCCAGGTTGTGGCACGAGTTGCACGACAAGACGCCTGACGCAGAAACGCGTGGATCGAAGAACAGTGCCTTGCCGAGAGCGATCTTTTCCGGGGTGATCGGGTTGTTGGCGACTGCCGGCGTGGTGGGTGGCAAAGCCTTGAAAGTGGCCATTGCCGTTTCTCTGAGGTCTGCGGGGATCGAATCCGCAGCAAAGGCGGTGGCTGTCAGCAAGGGGACAGCCATCGTACTGAATAGGATTTTCATAAATGATCTCGCTGCGTCGTGCACGCAGCCACTCTGGGATATGCGGCTCATGAACGCCCTGCGCTAGATCAGTTGCGGGAGAGGACCGGGTGGTCTGACACCTGTTTTTGCGGCAGAGCTTGGACCGTCCCGGAATTGAACGCTCTTCTCGATTGGATTTTGGGAGGCGGAGGATCGCTGCTCGGCAAGCGGCGGCGCCGGAGCCGTGCTCCGGTTCTCTCTGCGCCTTCTACCATGAAGAAATCGGGTCCGCCGCTGTCTCAGATTTCGGTTCGGGGCCAGTGATCTGTTCCGCTGCAGGTCCTGCTCGACTTCCGCCTGCCTTCGCCAGATCGACGTGGGCCCAAATCGATCCGCGATAGTGTCTTGTAGCACCTTTGCGGGACAATCTTATTTCGACTGTAGAGGACCGTTTCGGGTGAGCGAAATTAAACGAATTTCAAAGGGCGCCCGAGTAGCTGTTTTGATCGGCTTGTGAGGCTTATAGCCTCCATCGAGCGAATATTGGCAGACGACGGAGCACAATTTTGGCCTCGTTTATCAGCCTTCAATGGGACAACTGCTTTGCGATGATAACAGGGCAATTTACCGTCATGAATTTGAGAGAACCAAGTCCCACGCAGTGATTTTCACACCGGAAGCGTTGCAGTCCTGTCGCGAGAAGCTGATTTACAAATACAACAAGATGATTAACATCGGCATAGCGCGCAAAATATTGTTTGTTTATACTACGCTCTAGATGCCGGCGAAATCTGGATACAATAACCTCGTCGGCGTACCGGCTCCAGCCTCACACACGACTGCGGCCTATACTTGCGCTTTTCCACTGTCCGACATGCAGGCAGCGAGCCATTGCATCGCGGAGGTTGCATCTTCCAATATGACGACCTGTTTCGCAAAGCGGAAAAAAGTCTTGCGCGCTGCGCTCGCAGGTTTTCGTCCGTTGTATGCATCAAAGCACGCCCTGAGGGCGGCTTCGTAGATCCGGTCTCGGCGATCTTCTGGCCATTCGTTGAGAAAATCGATAGCATCCGCAGGACCGGCAATCTCTTGCACGATGTGCGCTGCACGCCTTACGAAAAGTGGGCTGCTGAAAGTCCCTGAGCTCATTCGTTCCTCCCGACCTGCTGAACCGCTAGTTTGCGTGAACAGGCGCCTCCTCTACACCCGCCCACCATTGCGGAATGTGTTGTCACAGCGATAGCGGTTCAATAGCAAAGCAGCGGCGTGATGTCCTCGGTTTACCAGCGGGCCAGTCCCTAATATCCTGCTGCGAGAGCGGCTCCCGGATGAATCTACATCGTTTCGACCATTGCGAATCAACGCTTGATAGTTCCTCCACGCGCCACCAGGAAGCGGCCACTGCTCTGCCACCGATTTCACAGCCAAAGAGAGGATGGCGAAACAGAAATAGCCCGCTTCGTTTCGAGATTACTGGTCATTTCGGCGCAAAGCTTACGGCCGAGACGCGCCTGAAAATGCGCAAGCACCGCGGCAGGTCGCCAATTACGGACGGATCAACGGTCACGACGGCGGGATACCGCGCCATAGATCTCGCTGGACGAGCATCGCAATAACCCGGGCGAGACCTTTGTTGCTTTAAGCGGCGACCGCCACTATGAAGCGACGCTTCGCCGACTGTGTTTCACGCCGCCTGGAGAGTTTTATGACAGAAGAAGCCGAAAAAAACATCGACACCCTCATCGAGCTCACGGCCGATGTCGTCTCAGCCTATGTCTCCAACAATCCGATCCCGGTGGGGGATCTCCCTGCCCTCATCGGCCAAGTGCACGCGGCTCTGAAAGGGACGGCCGGAGGTGTCTCTGCAGAAGAGCCGGTTGCCCTTACGCCTGCAGTCCCGATCAGGAAGTCGGTGACACCGGACTACATCATCTCCCTTGAGGACGGGAAGAAATTCAAATCGCTAAAGCGCCATCTGTCGACCCACTATGGGCTGACGCCGGATGGATATCGGGCCAAATGGGGCCTGCCGGCGGATTATCCCATGGTGGCGCCGAACTACGCCGCGGCGCGCTCGTCATTGGCCAAGACGATGGGGCTCGGCCGCAAACAGAAAGCGCCGGAAGCGCCGGAGCCGGCGCCGACGAAGCGAACCCGCAAGAAGGTCGCGGCTTGATTTCGGCAATCGAGATTCGTTCTGGAGCGTTGCAGCAATCGGCTTAATCTGCGCGTCATATAAAAAGGCGGGGCCAACCCCGCCTTCCTTTCAAATAGCCTTGTTTCTTGAGGAATTCAATTCGCCACGCCTTGCAGCAATCTGCTAACCCGGCCGTCCAGTTGAGCCACGTTCTTGCTCGCTCTTGTCGAGCGGCCGTGAGTCCCTCGTGACGTACCGCGCCCACTCTTGCCAGGACGCAAGAGTAAATTCAGCCAACTTTGCTGAGACTGCCAGCGGAGGATTTGCCAGTGCGGCGGTCCTGTTCAATCTCATACTTGATCTTCTGGCCGTCAGCGAGGGTCGAGAGGCCCGCGCGTTCGACAGCGGAAATGTGGACGAAAACATCCTGACCGCCATCGTCGGGTTGGATAAATCCAAACCCCTTGGTGCTGTTGAACCACTTCACTGTTCCGGTCGCCATATGCGTGTTCCTTTGTAACAAATTGCAACGTGGGCAGGCCATTTGGCCAGTCCGATTCATAGCCGAGACTTAGGGGCAGCAATACGAAAAATTTCAAGGCCGCTTGATTGGTCGGCGACAACTTGCGCACTCCATTGTGGCCGTGGTCGCCAGCAAACACTGTCCTTACACTACCGCTCGAGCATGGCCGGAAGCGCCCGACCCTTCCAACGCTCCTCAGCGCCATGTCTATGGCTGGTGCTTGGAGGCACGGGACGTACGGCCGACCGCTGCTCGTGCCGCCGCTCAAGGGCCGGGTAGTTCACGGAGCTACCTTCGTGCATAACGGCTTGGCAAGCGCGTGAAGGAGTTTCGAATTGGATTGTTTCAAGAGGGTCGAGGGGTTAATCGATGCCACCAGCGTGAAAGCGATCGATAACGCGCGCGTTTTGCTGGACCAGTTCAAAGGCAAGTCAGAAACAATCGCCCAAGCGATCGACGACTTCCTACTTGATTTCATGACCTTGCTGTTTGTGGTAGAAGCTACCCGCGAGCGGTTCCACAATCCGGCGAGGCGGTTGGCGCCCATCAGATTGAGCAGGATCAGGCTGTTACTCACCCGATGCTCTTGACCTAAGGGACCACGCTGCCAGGGATGCGTTTGCAGCCGCAAAGAAGGCAAAATCTGTTCGCCGGCAAACCGAGCACAGCCAGGCGGTATTTACGCAGATGAATTCGATCGCGACCGCCAAATTCTGCTGTTTGGTACCCAGCGACGACGGCAAGCGCGGACAGCTTCCGTGCTGCTGTCCTCCAGCGACAAACGTGCCTGCATGCCCCCATCCACGACGAGCTCGACGGTTGTTTCTCACGTTTGACCAAGGTCCCGCGCAAACACTCCCCTTTCCCGCAGCAACTCATCAGGCTCAACGGCCTCGCGGCAGGCGCATTACGCCAGAAGCGCGCAACCGCATCGTTTTTTCCCGCCGAGACCTACGATCTTCGTTTTCCAGCGCCTCGTGGATATCGCCCAACTCGCCGATTTTTGATCAGATCCGTCTTCGCGCGCGAGCAGGCTCCGCGCTCGAGTTGGCTACGCTGCTCACGCCTCTGCCCTTCAGCATCGACCCGGTCTGGCTGTCGAGGTCCGGGTTCCGCTGGGGCGACCAACATCTCCATTCTCACCGTCAGTGCCGCGGCCATTCGAAGCGCATCCTATACCCCTTCCCCGGCAGCGCGCCCAATCGTCTTCCGAACGAAGAAGATATTCTCAGCCGCGCGCGCGTCGCGTTCGGCCCTGTCCGATATTCGACAATGTCGGATGCGCAGCATGGCAGAGCCCGATTTGTCCACATGCCTCGAACGGTTTTCTGATCTGGCACGGTGCATGCTTGGTCATCCGCAAGGCGTCGCGGACCAAGGAGAATCCGTCCCATGATCACCTCACCAAGAAATACTCCCGCAGGTCTCCTGGGTCCATCCAATGATGAGGCTCGAGTAAGGCCTGGCACCATGACGAGCTTGTTCATCTGCGCTGCCCGCCGATCCTCCCACGGGGGGAGACGGGGACGCAGCGCCTTCATCAAAATGAGGAACAAATCACTTTGCCTCGAACCTTGCCTTTCGACCAGCCACCACAACCGGAGCCATCGATCGTCCCCCTGGCTGCGAAACGCGTTCGTTGCCACCGCGCTGGCTCTGGTGACGACCGCTCCGGGTCTGGCCGCCACCGCCGGCGGCAAGGTGACGGATTTCCTGCTCGACAACGGCATGGAAGTGGTCGTCATCCCCGATCACCGCGCGCCGATCGTCACTCATATGGTCTGGTACAAGATCGGCAGCGCCGACGAGCCAATCGGCAAATCCGGCCTTGCCCATTTCCTCCAACATCTGATGTTCAAGGCGACGACCAACCACGCCGCTGGCGAGTTCGACCGAGCCGTCTCAGCCATCGGCGGCTACAATAACGCCTCCACCGCCTATGACTACACCACGTTCCTCGAGACGGTGGCGCCCTCGGCGTTGGGTGAGATGATGGGCTTCGAGGCCGATCGCATGTTCAACCTCATCCTCAACGACGATGATATCAAGACCGAGCGCGACGTGATCCTGGAGGAGCGCCGTTGGCGCATAGAGACCAACCCGCATGCTCTGCTGGACGAGGAGGTCAACGCGACGTTGCGGCAGAACCAGCCCTACCGCATTCCGGTCATCGGCTGGATGCAGGAGATGGAGAAGCTGAACGGCACCGACGCATTCACCATCTACAACAAATACTACCGACCGAACAACGCCGTGCTGGTGGTGGCCGGCGACGTAGAGCCTGAGACGGTGAAGGCGCTGGCCGAGAAAACCTATGGCAAGGTTGTGCGCGGGCCGGACCTGCCCCCGCGCAACCGCCCGGTCGAGCCGGAGCAGAACACCAGGCGCACAGTGACGCTGACCGATGCGCGCGTTTCGGTGCCGAGCTTTTCCACTCAATGGGTGGTGCCGTCCTATCATACGGCAGAGCCCGGCGAGGCCGAGGCGCTCGACCTGCTGGCCGAGATCCTCGGCGGCGGTAACCGCAGCCGGCTACATCAGGAGCTTGTCGTCAAGCAAGGCATAGCCTCGGCGGCCGGCGCCTCCTTCCAGGGCACCATGCTAGACGACACCAATTTCACCATCTCCGGCTCGCCGCGCGGCGATGCAAAGCTCGTCGATCTCGAAGCGGCGGCCGTTGCCGAAGTCGCCCGGATCGCCAAGAATGGCGTCACCAGCGACGAGCTGGACAAGGCCAAAGACCGCTATATCCGCTCGGTGATTTGTGCGCACGACGAGCTGGACCACATCGCCAACATTTATGGCAAGACGCTCACCACCGGTGGCAATGTGAAGGACGTGCTCGAGAGGCCGGACCGCGTCCGCAAAGTCACCACCGACGAGGTCAAGGCGGTCGCCGCGCGTTATCTGGTGCTCGACCATTCGACGACAGGCTATCTTTTGCCGCAGCAACAGGCGGGGAATTGATCATGAGCTCCATCCCCATGCAAATGCGCCGGCCGATCTTCCCTCTGCGCGCCTTCGCCACCCTGTTCCTCTCCATCCTCTTTCTCATCTTACGGGCGCTCGCCGGGTAAACGGGATCTGTTTAAAGCCGCGAGGAGCGGTTTTCGCGGGCCTTGCCAGGCATTTGCCGGTTCAGGCTTCATTATTGGGGTGCGCTCCTCCTCAGGCCAGCCTCTCTTCGAGTGGATAGAGTCGCCGATTCGTGGTCCGCAGATTGTAGGCGCAGGCGACCAGCATCCGCTCCGCGCGGCTGGCGAAGCCGATGTCCGTTGTTCAATCGTTCGACTAGTAGAACCGCGAGGCATCTTCTAGCGTATTCAGGTATTCTCCCTTTCCAGTCGGGTACCGTGGTCTACCAGCTGTCTGGCCGAGGCCCTATAAGGAACCCGGACGTCGCGGAGTACACACCGCACCTGCTATATGTACCTGCTGCGTTGAGGAGGAATCCGGTATTGCCCCTGTGCCTGCCGATGATCCGTCACCTGAGATCCCCCGACCTGTTTGGACCCATTGATCGCCTGCCGGCACTTGGCACGCGGATTAGCGAGCGGACATTCGAGGTCCTCAACCCGTCGACTGGCGAAGTGCTGGCAGAACTACCCGACATGGGTGTCGAGGAGACATGCGCTGCGATCGACAAGGCCTATGTCGCGCAGCCTGGATGGGCAGGGCTGACCGCACGTGAGCGCAGCGACGTTCTATGGCGATGGCATCAGTTGATCATCGACCACGCCGACGATCTCGCCGCGATTCTCACCGCGGAGATGGGCAAGCCGCTTGCCGAAGCCAAGTCGGAGATATCGCATGCTGCGGCGTATCTGCAATGGTACGCCGAGGAGGCCAATCGCGTCTATGGCGAGACGATCTCCGCACCATCAATGGACCGCCGAATGCTGGTAATCAAGCAGCCCATCGGAGTTGTTGGCACGATAACGCCATGGAATTTCCCGGCCTCGATGGTGGCGCGCAAAATCTCGCCAGCCTTGGCGGCGGGCTGCACGATCGTCCTCAAGCCCGCTGAACAGACGCCGCTCGTGGCGGGAGCAATGTTCGCCCTCGCCCATCAGGCTGGCTTTCCCGAAGGCGTCGTCAACCTGATCTATGGGTCCGAAGGTGACGCGGTCGGCCGCGAACTTTGTACCAATCCGAAGGTGCGCAAGATCAGCTTCACCGGGTCGACTGAGATCGGGCGCCTTCTCATGCGCCAGTGCTCGGACCAGATCAAAAAAGTCAGCCTTGAGCTCGGCGGCAATGCGCCTTTCATCGTCTTCGATGATGCCGATATCGATGCCGCGGTTGACGGTGCGGTCCAGGCGAAGTTCCGCAATGCCGGCCAGACCTGCGTCTCGGCGAACCGCCTTTACGTCCAGTCGGGCGTTCACGACGAGTTCGTCGAGAAATTCGTGCTACGGGCTCGCCAACTTCAAGTTGGTGACGGTTTCGCTCCCGGAGTGGACATCGGACCGCTCATCGACAAGCACGCTTTGGCCAAGATCGAATCCCATATTGCCGATGCCGTCGCCAAAGGCGGCGCAATTCGATGCGGGGGCAAACGCATCGCCACGAATGGCACGTTTTTCCAACCGACAGTCCTGACCGGTGTCTCCAGCGAGATGACCGTCGCGCAAGAAGAGACATTCGGGCCGCTGGCACCGATTATTCGCTTCAAAGATGCGGATCAGGTCGTGCGTGAGGCCAACGACACGATCTACGGCCTCGCGGCCTACTTTTATGCCTCCAACCTGAAGCGTGTCTGGCGTGTGGCCGAGGCCTTGGAATATGGAATGGTCGGGGTAAATACCGGCCGGATGTCTTCAGAAGCGGCGCCGTTCGGTGGGATAAAACAGTCCGGCATCGGGCGGGAGGGATCCCGCCATGGCCTCGAGGACTACCTCGAAATGAAATATCTGTGCATGGGCGGCATCTGAATTTTCGGCTTGCAGGGTTCACGCAGGGGAACCTAGCGAGCGAGCTCCAAATATGTGAATTGTAGGATCGCTCCTCGATTGGGAACTGAGGGGCGGCTCCGTACCCGAGCAAACACGCAATCCTGAAGGAGCACCCTGGCTGGACTTATCTCTCGACGAGACAAGCGTCTGCATTGTCGGCGAAGACGGCGTGCATGTGACGGAGGATACGCTTGCGAGGGTTTTGGCGGCCCTCGCCGACTATCTTCAGGCGACGGGCTGTCTTTGCGCGGGTCTGGTTGGAAGCTTGTGCACCATCGCGATCGTGAACGCTGGTTGTGCGCAATATCCGGTTTATGGGGCAGAATTTTGAACCTGCTACCTTCCGATTGTCAGTAGCTCAGTTGTTCTTCGGCCGACTGCCGCGCCAGTACAGGCTCGGACAGAATCGAAGATACCATCAGGCAGGCATTCGCATTCGACATTTCCGGTGATCGGCGCACGATCCAGGGCGCGCCAGGTTGACCAAGCGCCTCGAACCGCATGACAGTCTTGACCGGCTGGAGGACGGAAATCCCGCGATGCCGAAGAGGTTGGTCAGCGCAGTCGAGCCCACACGGCATTTGCGGCACGAAACAGCAAGGGCTGGGAAGCCGATCGGCCGAGCGGTCCTCGAAGGCGCGGCCAGGGTGTCGACGATGCGTTGGTTCAGGTCCGCCAATCTGGTCTCTACCGTCTGATAGCGGCTTCGGTCGCCAGTGACAGCGAGTAAAGATATTTGGCATCATCGGCTTTGATTGCCGCGCAGATCTGGTCGAGACTGGGATCGCTCACTGGTGCACCTTTGGGGCTCATAGTGCTTCCTCCTCATCGAGATGAGGATTGCCGGATTTGGCGTAGAACACCAACACGGGTCCGAGATCAAAGCGCGTCCCGGGCGCAAGGCGCTGGACCGACCGGGGCCATGTTTCGGTTGAGACGCCATCGATGCCTCGCGCCAGCGTTCTGGCGAATCGGGGCATCAGCGGAGCGAGTGTCGGTGCCAGGATCGCAGCGGCCGTCGTCTGAAGGGCTAGCGAAGTCCGATTGCGGGCGGGATAGAAACGTCGCGCCGCCGCATAGTCTCGCGCCCGACGGTGGATCACGCAATCGCGCACGAAATCGCAGACCTGAGCGGCCGCGCGCCGGACCGAGAAGCCTTCGTCCGAATAGGCGCGCTCCATCGCCGCGCGATAGATCTCTATCCGAGCAAAGAAGGCGCGGTCGACCGGGCTCCAGTCGCCTGCATCGGGTACACGGCCGGCAAAATCCTGCTTGATTTCCTGGTTCAACGCATCAAGCCAGTTCAGCCAAATCCCTTGGAACACCTCGTTCTCGGTGCGGCGCAGCGCGTCCAGCGTGAAATCCGTCCGCTCACCTTCCGGGCGTGTCAGGCCCAAATGGAGGCGCACGACGTCGACTGTCTTTGGGCTCAGAACCTCCTTGCCCCAGACCGCATGGCGGCAGCTGGTTGAGAACTTCTTGCCGTCGAGCAGGTAGAACTCGTTGACGTGATAGTGGATGCGTGGCGTCCAGTGGGAGAAGACCTCGGCGTAAAGAGCGGGGTAGAGTAGCGCGTGGTAGAACGAATTGTCGAAGCCGAAGAAATGGACAATCTGCCAGTCGTCGCCGGGCATCTCCGCCTTCCAGTCGCGACCCAGCAAGCGGCCGAGCGCCTGGATGTTGTAAAGAAAACCGAAGGCCATTTCGGGCCAGACCCAGATCACTTGCCCCGGGAACCCTTCGGCCGGCAGGCCCCAGTCCGAGGGGTGGGTAATGGGCACTGAAAAGTTGCCGCGTCGGCGTAGGCGCGCAAAGAGATCCAAGATCCGTAGCGGGACGCCCGACGCCCTTAGATGCCGGTCGATATTGTCGTAGCATCGGTCCAAGGCAAGTTCCGGGCGGCGGACGGAGCCGACCAGCGGCGCCTCGGCAGACTGCCGTGACCGGGCTGCACCCAAGTCGTGGCAAAGGTTTGGGGCGCCGCATTCCTCGCAGATATTGCCACCGGCGGAGCCGCCGCAATCGGGGCAGAGGCCGCTAACATCCGGCTCGTAAAGATAGTGGCCTGTCACAGCATCGAAAAGCGCAGGGCTCTGGCGCAGATCTACCGCCGTGCTGCTCAGAAGACTGCGGAAACACGCGGCTTGAAACTCGCCGTAACCGTCATCGCCCATTGTGGGTTGGAAGCTGTGGACGTCACAATCGAAAAGTGCAAGCGTGGCGCGAATCTCGTCGGCGTAGTAGCGCGCCACGTTTGCAGGCGTCGATTGATCGGCATCGGCGCGCATCGTGACGTAGCTCTGGTTGTCATCGCTTCCAGTGAGGTGATATGCTTCGACTCCTTTCATGCGCAGGAAACGAGTATAGACGTCGGCGCCGAAATAGGGGCCAGAAAGATGCCCCAGATGCAGATCGCCATTTGGCGTTGGCGGCGTGGAGAAGACGAAGATCGGCCCGCGTGGAGCCGTGGTCTTTGCCGCGGCATCAAGGGCGGCCTCGCCGTCTCGCCAGTAGACATCGACGAAATCTAGGTCTTCGTTTCCGTCGTTGCGCAGCACATGCGCTTCAAAAGGGTGGAACAGAACGACATCGCCCGCTTCGACCGGGATTTCCCCAAGGTCGGTCCTGACCTTGCCCGATCCTGACAGGATCACGAAGGCCTCGATTTCGTCGTGCCGATGGGGCTCGGATGTAACGCCCGGTGCCACCCTACCGAACGAAAACCCCGTGCCGGCGCTTCCCGTTCCAAGCGTGGCCATGTCGATACCGAACGCGCGCGACAGCCCGGTTCGAGAAAACTTGTGTTTGCGCATGACGAACCTAAGCTGTTGAAGCAGTGGTATCTTCGGCTGCCAACGCAACAGCCTCTTGTGCAAGTTGCGCAGAGAAGCGGCAGCCCAACCCGTTGCCGGACTCGGCCAGAATAATCCGGCTCTGGGCCTCAGGCGGGCGACGACGGGTGCGCCAGTCGGGCTGTAGGCGTCATAGAAGACCGCCTGCGACCACCTCCACAATCCACGTGCCGAAGCGTCGTAATGGGCTGCGGTCGATGCTCCGCGAGCCCGCAAATCAGAACGCCATACTCTCCGCGCATTTTTGAGCGGTCGATCAGTTTCGTGTGCATGCCTCCGCCTGGCTGCGTGAGCTCAATCGCGATAGAAAATGCCGTTTGGGGGCTTGAGTTTGTCGAGATCGGCCACTTTGCCCTCGGGCGGGTTAAGGGCGCGCTTAAGCACGTTATATTCAGCGCGGGTCGGTCCACCGGTTGAAGCACGCTGGAACACCAAGTAGAGTGTCCGCCGCGAACGATTGCTTTTGTTGGGTCGTGAGTAGTGTGGTGCGTAATCGTCGAAGATGAAGATGTCGCCAGCCTTCCATACTACGGGTTCCCAGGAGAACATTTCGGCGACTTGAGGATCGATCACCCCACCGGCATCCATGGGAAACACCCCCTTCTTGTGGTTGCCGGGGCTGAAGAAAAGCCCGCCGTTTTCCGGGTCGGAGTCGTCGATGCCTATGGCAACCACCGCATGGACCATCCGGTCGGGGAGTTTGTGTGGAATGTGATAAATGTCCTGATGCGGGAGATAGCCGCCGCTGTCGGGGTAGTGGAAAATCAGCAACTCCTTGAGCCTGCGCGACTCTTCGCCAAGCAAATCCTCGACCGCTGACTTTATGCGCTGATCTTCTAAGAGCAAACGACGCAATGGATCATGGAAGTCGAGAAAATTCTCGATCTTGGAGATGATCTTTCGATTGTCCGTCGTCTTCTCGAACCACATGAGCCATTTATCATCGCTGACATCCCAGCGTGACATATCTTCGACAAAAGTAGAGATATCTTCCTGAGCCTCTGGAGCGAAGAACCTTTCGAGCCTGACGTATCCGTCTTTCTGCCACTTTTCTCTTTGTGCATCAGTCAACATGCGAAAAGCCTCCTGTTGGAAAGACTGGTTGGTCGGACATCCCAATTAGGGCAGTCGGGCGCTGGTCACGTTGCGGGTCCACGGAGACGGACTCACGTCATGTGGGACGGCGATGCTAAGTGCGTTCCGCTCCGGCGGATATTGTCCGCGGAAGCTCGGCACGAGACTGCCTATGTCAGGCTCAGCCGGGTCTGGGGGTTCCGTAAACTGGGCCGGATCAATCGCTTCACCCGGCCCAGCCACGACTCGCATCGCTAAAGGCCGGCACCATCCGCTGACCGCCGACCCAGCCATGGCCGCCAAGACCAAGGCGCTCTTTCGAGTGAGCGACCTGGTACGGTCTTGACAACCGTAGGGGAAATGCACGCCCCCAGAATAATGCGATGCGCCGCTTGGTCCAAGGGCTTGTTCGGTCACGATGATTTCGGAGAAGCCTCCGGGCTTCGCCGCAGCGGAGGCGGACATCATTCCTAGGATGCCACCGCCGATGATCAAAAGTCTACGAGTCATATCCCGCTGCCCATTTCTTCGGCTACGGGGTCGGGCCAGCTCTCGATCGAGGTATGGCTGATGAAGCCCGGATGCTCGGGGTTCGCGCATGGCGCGCGCCCAAGAAGGCTATCGAGGATGCGGCGCGCGCGCCAGGCCAGCAGGCTTAGGTTCGGATCGGCCAGGCCGCGCTGCCCGAGGCTCGCGTTTTGTACGAAGATGCGTCTGTCACACGGTCCGTCCCAGCTCACCGAAAAATCCTCGCGAATAGCTAATTCATTCTCGATCTGCTCCAGCCGGTGCGCGATGGGTTCCAAGAAGCCTGGCACCGCGTTCTCGTAACCGGTGGCCAGGATGACGATGTCAGCCGTGACTTCTTCGACCTCGACCATGCCGTGCTGCAGGGTCAGCCTGTGACCCGCGCCGGCGTTGATGCAGTGCGAGACGGTGCAGCCCGGCCGCAGTGTGATGTCGCATCGGTTTGGCTCGAAAAACGCGTGGCGGTACAGCGCCTGATAGACCGCGCGCAACGTGCTTTCCGAAATGCCGTCCGAGGCAAGCACGAAACGCCGCAGGAGCAGCTTACGCTGCGACTCGCTCATCGCCGCGAAACGATCCGAAAAGCAGGGCATGAACAACTCGTTTGTGAACGGGCTGTTGTCCAGAGGCAGATAGTTTTCGCGCTGCGAGACCCAAGTGATCGAGGCAGGCCGCCGTTCTTTCGGCAGGCCGACAAGGTGCAACATCACCTCGGCTCCCGACTGCCCTCCGCCAACCACGCAGACATGCTTTCTCCGCACCTCAGGATGGATGTGTAGTAAAACAGATGAGTGGAACAGGTTGCGTCCAGTCCAGCCCTGAAACTGAGGCGGGATTTGCGCCTGCTTGCCAATGCCAACCACGACGTTTCTGGCGCTGAGAACCGCGTTATCCGTCCGCACCCGAAACGCGCCGTCAAAGCGGATTTCGTGCACGGTCTCGCCGCCACGGACAAGTGGGTTCCTGTGGAAGGCCCAGTTCAGGTACTGCTCAAACTCAGCTCTGAACACAGCCTCGAACTGTGCATTCAGGAAGTGGTACAAACGCCCGTGCTCGTGCAGGAAGTTTACGAAAGTGTAGGCTGATCGCGGATTCACCAGCGTGACCAGATCCTTGAAGTGGCTGACCTGGAGCTCCGAGGAATCGAATGCGATGCCTGGATGCCAGCGGAAGTCGACCTGCCGATCCAGGAACAGTGCCCCTTGCCCAACTTGCTCGTGTATCTGACACGCAAGGCTCAAATTAGACGGCCCGGCACCGACCCCAACGCAAGATAACTCCACTGCTTTCCTCCTATAGAGTCTTCCCACCAGCCGGCTTGTTCGCGGCGAATATCGGCCATAGCCATTAGGCCCTCGCGGACGTTTTCGAGCCTTGGTCCCGACCGGTTTGCGAGAATTTGTCCTGCGCATTCGGGTCGTCGAATGTAGACGCGAGCATTCCAGCGCGGTGACAATCGAGGGGTCAGGCCGGCGACGTGGGGCAACGACGTATGTCCTATCCGCCCGTCTGGATGCCCGCGTCGCCGTCACGCCAGACGCCTTCCAAGCCCATTGAGGTGTTTGAAGCCGGCGCAATCGCCCGCTTCAACCATGACGCGCCGGCCTTTCGGCGGCTTGATGGCAGGCAAGAGCGCGGTTTTCACTGCGGCGACGGCATTTTCGGTGCGCATGATCATGGAGGAGGTCTCGCTGATGCGTTCGCAGGACCCCATGCATGGGCCGTGCCAGAGAAGGAAAACTTTATTTAACAACGGCTTGGCGGATTTGCGACCCTGTCGGAAATCCGACATTGAGGGGGACGCGTACCGGCGGCGCCCGATTTGCACGTCGATGTCCCCTTTCCGAATAGCTAATCGGGCACCTTCTGCACCAGAATACTTCTCTTATGGAGACCAGCACGACGTCTTCATGAACGGACAGTGCAGAACCTTCTGTCTCTGCCGGACAGATCGCGATATGCCTTGTCCATCGAGGTCGGCAGTTGCAAGAGCTGCCAGATCCTTCGCCCTGTCGTGCCGTTGCACTGGCTGGATCCCGACATCCTTGGAGGCCGCGATCATGAAGAGTGACGCAATCTCATGTCCGCGGCGGAGGCCTCTCTAAATGGAGAAGCAATTCTCTATGTCGGTGTCGGATCGATGCTCTTGATGAGATGGTTGCGGATGGGCGCATGCCCATACCTAAGCACATCAATGATTGGGCGATATGGGACCTTCACCAACTGGATTGTCGAATCTCTGGAAAGATAGCCGGAAGACAATTGCGTTATGGCCACTCTGCCGTGCGCCATTCGGTCCCTGCGACTTGATCCAGGCAAAGGGCTGAGGCCGTAAAGCAGTCTTTTGCGCGCCCACCGGTGGGCCAGGATAGAGGCAACGTAAACGCAGTTATTCGATGATGGCGCCGCGGTGTCCTCAGGCTGTGCCGCGCCCGACCCCGGCGACGAAGTGGTCGTCGATCGCCGCGTCGCCGATGTCGACCCGAAGTTCAGCCAGTTTCGCGGTGAGCTTCACTGCATCCGCAGTGCCCACCGATCTGGCACGGGAGGTTCTATCAGGCGGTCACGGCTGCACTCGTTGTCGGATGTTCGACGATGTCGGACATGAGACACAGCGTCATCAGGATGATCGCATTGCTTGGAAACGATTTTCTTATTTGGCACGACTCCTGCGGGGCTGTCCGCAAAACGCGCTGCGGCACGGACAGAGGAGAAATCATCGCATGATCATGCCCGCCGAACATGCGGTCGCAGCCGCGAAAGCGGAGCTTTCCCGGGCCGACGGAAGACTTTGCGCCTGTTTTCCAGGCGACTTCACTCTTCGGGTTAGCCGGACATGACCGAATTTGATTTCCGCCCAACACTGAATGCGCCCGACGATGACCCCCATCTTTGGCTGGAAGATGTAGAAGGTGAACAGGCACTTGCGTGGACCGCCAGCCAGTCGGCAAAGACCCTGAAGCACTTTGGTGGAACGCAGTTCGAGCGGGACCGGGAGGCACTGACGGCGATTTTCGACCGTCCCGACGGGGTTCCCCTGGTCATGCGCCGTGGTCAGTATCTCTACAATTTCTGGCAGGATGCCGGAAATCCCCGCGGGGTGTGGCGCCGGACCACCCTTTCCGTCTACGTGAAGGCGGATCCGCAGTGGGAGCTACTGCTCGATCTGGACTTCCTCGCCGCGAGAGACGGAGAGGACTGGATCTGGGGCGGCGCGTCGATCGAGCCCGAGAGACGGGAAAGAGCCGTTCTGCGCCTGTCGCGCGGCGGCAGCGACGCGGTCGTGCATCGCGAATTCGATCTTGGGTCCCTGAGCTTCGTCGCCGACGGTTTCAACCTCGCGGAGGCCAAGGGCGGCATTGAATGGATCGACCCTGACACGCTTTTGCTTTCCAGTGCGCTTGGTGATGGCATGGCCACCCGCTCCGGCTACGCCCGCACCGTTCGGTTGTGGAAGCGTGGCGCGGATCCGCTCACCTCAGCGGTAATCTTCGAGGCCGATTCCGAATCCCTCGGCGTATCTGGTCATTTGGACCGCACCGCCGGGAGCGAGCGCCTTTGGTTCATCGAGACGCCGGCCTTCTTCGAAATGATAGGTCACATCGGCGACAGGAGCGGTCCAGAGATGCAGATCGACCTTCCGCGGGACGCCCGCTGGAATGGATTCGGCGACTGGCTGGCGGTAAGGCCGCGCACGGTGGGAGGGACGACTCATGCCGCGGACGCGCTGATCGGCATCTCGCTTTCCTTCATCGCCGGCGAGCGCAGTTTTGCCACCCTCTTTGAACCAGGCGACAGGCGCTCCCTGCAGTCATTCTTCTGGAATAACGGGAAGCTCATTATCTCCTACCTCGTCAACCTCCGTACGCGTTTCGAGATGTTCACCCCCGACCGCCAGGAATGGACGCGCCGAGCGCTGGACACCCTGTCCGCCGAAGGGACTGTTCACTTCGGGTCGCTCGATGCGGAACATCACGAGACCAATGGAGAGGTCCTCATTTCGGCTCAGGACCCGATCACACCGCCGAAGCTTCTCCTATTGGGCCTCAATGCCGCAGCGCCTCTGGGCGCTCCAGTAATCCTGAAGCGCGAACCGGAGAATTTCGACGCATCCGGGCTGGTGGTGACGCGCCACGAGGCAGTCTCGACCGATGGTGAGATGATCCCCTATACGCAGGTCGGTCCGGCGAATGGGAACGGGGATGCCCCGGTTCACCTCACCGCCTACGGCGGGTACCGCAAATCGGTCCTGCCCCACTACAACTCCTCGCTCGGCAAACTGTGGCTCGAACGCGGCGGCACGTGCGTGGTGGCGAACATCCGGGGCGGCGGCGAGCTCGGCACCCGTTGGCACAAGGCGGGGCGCAGGGCGGGCAAGCGTCTCACCCATGACGATTTCGCCGCCGTTGCCGCCGACCTCGTGCGAAGAGGCATTACGCTGCCGAGGCGGATTGCCGCCCAGGGCGGCTCGAATGGCGGCCTTCTGATCGCGAATATGCTTACCCGCTATCCTGAGCGTTTCGGCGCGCTGTTCTGCACAGTCCCGCTTATCGATATGCGCCGCTACACCAAGCTTTTGGCGGGCGCGAGCTGGATTGACGAATATGGCGATCCCGACAAGCCGGAGGAATGGATTTTCCTAAAGGAAATCTCGGCCTATCACGCCGCGACGCCGGGACAGCCCTATCCGCCGATCCTGCTTGCCACCAGGAAGCGGGATGACCGCGTCCACCCGGGCCACGCGCGTAAGATGGCAGCAAAGCTGCAGGCTCTTGGCTATCCCGGCTACTTCTACGAGCCCGGCTCGGGCGGGCACGGCTCCGGCAAGAACAATCGGGAGCGGGCCGCATTCATTGCCCTGGGCAACAATTTCCTTCGCAGTGCGATCGGCTGGCAAGCCGATGGCGTTCGATAGGGGGACGGAGACAAAGGGCAACGTTCAACAAGTGAGTACAGGTCGATGATTGCGAGCACGGCGCAAATAATGTGTGCGCTGTCCCACGCAAACTGCGCATGAGCGCTCCGTCGATTCCAGCCGGATTTTTCATAGTGCATCGCATCATTTCTGAAGAGCAAGGAGAGAATATCATGGCGAAAAAGCGAATGGGCATGGCGCGGGGAGTAACAGCGGCCATCATCCTCATGGTGGTGGGACAGCAGGCCGTTGCGGCGGACCTTGCGCACCCCGCGTGCGTCCAGCAGGCAGGAGCCTCGGTCACGGAAGCGCCAAGCCCCTGGCAGATCCGGCTGCGTGCGTTGGGGGTCGTCACTGAAGATTCGGGCTACGTCAATGCAGTGCCCGGTTCCGGTCTTTCTTATTCAAACACGGTGACGCCGGAACTCGATATCTCCTATTTCTTCACGGACAACATCGCGGCCGAACTCATACTCGGCACCACCTATGCAAATATCGAGGGCCAAGGAATGATCGGCGCGCTGGGCAATGTCGGCAAGGTTTGGCTACTGCCGCCTACGCTCACATTGCAGTATCATTTTACCAATCTCGGCGCCTTCAGGCCCTATGTCGGTGCCGGCGTGAACTACACGATCTTCTATAACCAGGATGCCGGCAGTGCCGATGCCCTCAAGATTAAGAACACGTTCGGCACCGCGCTCCAGGTCGGCTTTGACTATATGGTGGATCAGCACTGGGGCGTCAACTTCGACGTGAAGAAGCTTTTCCTGAAGCCAGACTTCGACGTCACGGTGGGCGGCGCGAAGCTGACGGGGAAGGCCGCGCTCGATCCCTGGCTGATAGGGGCAGGTGTCACCTACCGCTTCTGATAGCGAAAGACGAAGAAGGCTTGTTGAAGCCCCGACCACGAAGTAATCGCTCGGGCAGCCGATCTGAAATAATGTGCGTCTCGTGCGCCCTTATACCCGCCAAGGCCGTGACGCTCAGGAAAGGTGAGATTGGAGAGACGTGTCTTCACTGATAGTGCAGCAACACTCAAAGGCAGCACCAACAGGCTCGATCCGATTGGTTTCGGCTCGTCGGCTGATATTGAAGATTGGCTCGGCACTGATCGGCGATGCAGAAACCGGAGAGATACGCGGTCCTTGGCTAGAGACGCTAATAGAGGATGTCGTCCGATTTTTCGCACGCGGGCAGGAGGTGATCATCGTCACGTCTGGTGCTGTCGCGGTCGGCTCAAGTCACTTCAACCATCTGGAAAGATCTCTGCGAGTTGAGGAGAAACAAACGGCCGCCGCTATCGGTCAGGTTCGACTCATGCGTGCCTATGAACAGAGTTTTGAGCGCCATGGTTTTGGCGTTGGGCAAATACTATTGACCCGCGAAGATGTAGACGATCAGCATCGCCGCCTCAATGCGGCTTCAACCCTTCAACAACTTCTCAAAGTTGGCACCGTACCCATTATCAACGAGAACGACACGACCGCAACGGCGGAGATCTGTTTTGGCGACAATGATCGGCTAGCGGCACGGGTCGCCCAGTTGGTAAACGCCGACGTTGTCATTCTGCTTTCCAACGTAGATGGCCTCTTCTCGGAAGACCCACACGACAACCCCGCAGCCCGTCTGGTGACGGAGGTTCGATGCATCACTCCCGAGATAGAGGCCATGGCGGGTCATTCCTTCGCTCGCCACAGTTCGGGTGGCATGGTGACAAAGTTGATGGCAGCAAGGATTGCCATGGACGCGGGCTGTGAAATGGTCATTGCGAGAGGAAATAAATCTTACCCGCTCGCGGCCATCGAGAACGGTGGGCCATCAACGTGGTTTTTTCCGCTCGCTAAAGCCGGCCAATGCACCAGGTCGGGAAACCTCGCCTGGAACTATTCGAGGAGATCGAGCAAGCAGCCTTGAGGCCGTTGCCGGCGGCACCGTCCGAACAATTTCAAATGGAAGGTGGCCAGACATTCCCATTACCACGTCGAGGTCGACAGCGCCTCCTACTCGGTTTCGCATCGGCTGATCGGGCGTACCATCTAGATACCCATCCGGTGGTCCGAAGAGCCGTGGCGTTCTCGATGGCGACGATGGCGGCTTTCTGCGGTGCAAACGGGCAGATGAGCGGCGCAATCCGCCCACCGGCGAACTCGACAACGGGATTGGCCGAGAGACCCGCCCGACGAGCAGCGCATTGATGGCATCGCCAGCATGCCCGAGATGGAAGTTCCGGTCCAGCCGCCCGTCGGTCTTCATGTGGCCGATGGTGGCCTCGACGGCCGATCGTCGCTTCAACTCCCGCTTCATGGTGGCGGTCATTGGCAAAGCCCGCAAGCAGCGTATCTGCTCGCTCTGGCCGGAAACCGTCCCGCTGTTGAAAAAGCTGTTGGAACGGCAGCTGCGAGCGCCAAACGAGCGGATGAACGGCCTCGTCACTCGATTGTTACTCTGGGGACCAGGCCGAAATAGGCCGTGAGCTGGCGGGGGGTTGAGAAGCGTGTGAAGTCACCGACCTCCGCGACCAGCACCACGGCATTGACAGCAGGGCGTCAACGACCGGGCGCTGGTTCTATTCCGGGAGCAGGCTGAGTATCTGTTCCTCGACCTGCTGCAGGCGCCGTTCCGCATCCTTGACGGCATCGACGTAATCCTGAAATGCGATCTGCTGGGCGGGATGGTCGAAGGCCAATGTCGAAGCCATCGCCGGTAAGCCTTTGGCCAGGCCGTCCCACGCTCACGCTTGCGCCCGTGACGCAGCAGAAATCCTTGAAGATGTTTGCGCGCTCGCGTCACCACCTGTCGCACGACGCTGCGCAGCCGGATCAGGTCGCGCATGGCTTCATGATCGGCGTCGGGCACCCAGACGGGGGCCAACTCTCCGGCCCGATTGAGACGGGCGAGCATGGTGGCGTCGCGACGGTTCGTCTTCACCCGATCGCCGGGCTTTCGCGGAATCAGCGATGGCGCCACCACGTCGTACGCGACGATGCCCGCGGCCTGGCCGAACTGGTTCGCGTCGGCTGGTATCGGGAAGTGAAGGTCAAGAGCGCGGAGAGTCAGGCCACCCGGTCCATACTCGTCGCTCGGTCAAGACTTGTTGAGATCCGTCGCGATCTCGAAAACCAGACACGGTCGGGGCTGAAGGAAAATGGGCTGCAGTTCAAGAGATCAGCTCGGAACCAACTTGCGAAACTGGATGTAGCCCGAGCGTTCCGCAACTTTCTCATACAGCGCGATCGCGCTGGAGTTTTCCGCTTGCGTCTGCCAGTCTACGTGCGACGATCCCGCATTAGCCGCCTCTGCACACACATGGGCGATCAGCGCCCGGCCGTAACCTTTGCCGCGCGCCGTCGGTGCGACAAATAGATCCTGTAGATAGCAGGAATCGCTGAGGCTCCACGTTGAGCGGCGGAAGATATAGTGCACGAAGCCCACCGCCTCACCGCCAGCTAAGGCCAGCGCACCATGTATTGGTTCGGCCTCATCCAAGAGGCGTGTCCAGGTGCGATCATGGACGATAGCATCAAGTGTGGTACCTTCGAAGTCGAGATATTGTGCCCACAGCGCACGCCATTGAGTTTGGTCGTCGCCTTGCAACACGCGGATCATTGCGTTCCTCGATCCCCTCGATTATCCATCGATAGTTTGCAAGCCATCATGACGCAAGCAAACTCTTGACGCTCGATTGAATAGGAAAAGGAGCGTGTTTGCCAGAGTGGGGGAGTTGGTGCGTAAGAGGCATTAGGTACGACTGCGCTGTTTCTCAATCGGAATTGGGCGAATGCTAGAACGGCCGGACTTGGTAGCGTGGATCCGCCGAAGACTACGTTTGTATCTTGCCGGCAATGGGGAAACGGCACAACCGCTTCAAGGAACTGCACCGTTGTGGCGTTCCAAAGTTCGGAGCCGCGCGGTTGCCGCCGGTTCGCCGGCGCATGTCAGGAAACCCGGCGGTCCAACAGGTCTTACGCAACCACTACTTCCAGTCACTCGGTCTTCCCCGTCTCTATGTCTCGACCCAAGCTTAATCCGATCGAACCGCCGTGGTACGGACCCGTATGCCCGGTGGTTTGGGAGGAGCGGCGTCGCGAGGCGTCCTCCTATCCCGATCAATCCTACGAGTCCACACCACCTAAGGCACCTTGATAGGGCTTCGGCTCAATGCATGTTTCGGCCTTCCGGGAGGCCGTTCCGAAATAACGCGTGTGGGCGACATCGAGGATGCGATTGACCAAGTTCGAGAAGCTGTATCCGGCGGTCGTCGCGGCCAGGACATAAGTGCTAAGCATACCAAGCGTCGGCATGGAGTTGATCTCCAGGACAAAGGGCTGGCCAGAGTGGTCGATCCGGAGATCGACACGGGCGTAGTCCCGGCACTGGCAGGCACGGAAGGTCGCAACCGAAATATCCCGCAGCACCGTCGCAAGCTTACTCCCGATTTGCGCCGGGCAAATCCTCTGCAGCCCCGCGACCGCCATGTCCTTCGCTTCCAAAGTCATAAGGCGCGTTTCGCGGTCGCCGAAGTCCATCTCCACCAGAGGCAACACCTCGAGCTTTCCATTTCCCAGCAGCGCAACCCAGATTTCCCGCCCCTCGATGTATTCTTCCACGAGCGCATCCTGCGCATACTGCGTGACGATCAGTTCGACGGCCTGCTTCAACTGAGCGGGCTCGCGTACGAGCTGCAATCCGAAGCTGTTGGACTCGTGACGCGGCTTCACTACCACTGGGAATCGCAGGTCGCCAGTACTCTCGGTGCCGCGGCGCATTACGCGAAAGTTCGGGGTCGGCACGCCGCCATCGCGGATTAGCCTCTTGGCGATGATCTTGTCGAGCGCAAGCCCATGCCCGAGCGGGCTCGATCCGGTATATGGGACGCCGGCCATCTCAAGCATGGCTGGAACGTGGGTGAGACGGCTCTCGCCCTGAATTCCGTAGGCCATGTTGAAGACGATCCCTGAGGGACGGGCTTGCGGATCGGGTGGCACGAATCGCTCGAGCGTAGCGAGTAGTTCTTTATCGCCTTCGCACAACAGCGCCTCGTGGCCGCCTCCTTGCAATGCCGCCACCACGCTTTCGACCGTCTCGCGGTCGTAGTGCTCCGGACAAGACTGACCGAACCGGTTGATCACGCCCGTATCACCATGGTTCCACACGACCGCTACCCGCATGAGCTACTACCTGAATGTTTGGCCATTATCACGTTCGTACTATCACGTTCGTACGCTCGGATTTGGTTGATCGAGGGGACGTGAAATTGTTTCTAAAATTTTCGGGCAAGCGCCGATACTACGGCATCTGGTAGTTGACGCATCTCCTCATCGCAAACGAAAGCGCCTGCCAATCAATAAAATCAAAAACTTAGTGTCAACGGCGGCTCATGGGTGTGATAGCGCTTTTGCATTGTTTGCCGAACTGTTGTATACATGATGCACGGCTTGAGCGGCGGGCCTCACTGATCGGGAATAGCCAGCGCATCGACTGCCTCTAGTAAGGCCCGCAGAAGGACCATCCCACATAGTCCTCCATTGCGGTGACATGACGGACGCGACAAGTCTATCTCCTGCAGGACACGCAGCCCGACGAAATCTACAATCTCGTTGCGCAAAGCCACGTGGAAGGCTCTTTCGAGACCCCCGAATATATGGCCAACGCCGCTCGGCACGCTGCGGCTGCTGGAAGCGATCCGCATTCTTCGCCTCGAGGACAACACACAATCTACCAGGCCGGCACATCCGAACTCTTCGGTTTGGTCCAGAATGTCCCGCAGAGGGAAATGACTCCGTTTTATCCACACTCGCCGTATGCGATGGCGAAGCTCAACGCCTGCTGGATCACGGTAAACTACCGTGATGCAGACGGGCTCTACGCCAGCAACGGCATTCTGTTCAACCATGAAGGACTGACGCGAAACTTTCATCACTCACAGAGTGACCAGTGTGCAGTAACTGCGATTATGGCCGGCAAGCAGGCGCCGGCGGTGATCCGTCGTGATGGGAGGCGAGGGTTTGCGGATTGAGGTCGGCGGGTTGGTTTTGGGACGTCGGCGCCCCATTGTTTATGTCGCGAGTTGCGGGATGCGACTGAGGACGATGCGAAGGATGCGCTGGTCCGGGCAGGATGTCCGCAGGTGCAGGCGGATTTGGGTGCGCGCTTCGCAAAAAGCTGGACAGCGTTCCGCTAATTCCCGGACAGCGTTGGAGTGCACCCCCAGGCTGAGACAAGGAAAATCGCGGACAGTTTCCCCGCAGGGAGAGGAAACTGGGGCATGGCCGGACGGCAAAGAGTATTGATGATGACCAAAAGCTGGAGCTTTTCCGGCGCATGGAGGCGGGCGAAACCGTCACCAAGTTGGCAGATGAGGTCGGTATCAGTCGCCAACGACTTTACGAGTGGCGTGATCATCTCAGGCTTCATGGTAATCTGAAGTCACGTCGGCGCGGCCGGCCGGCCAGGACAGCAGGAGTTCACGGGGCCGCACAGCTGCAGAGTGCAGTCGACGTGCCGGCACCTCAGGAAAAGGCACTGAGCAAGGCCAGGCGCCGGATCAGGGAACTGGAGCAGAAGGTCGGGCAGCAGCAGCTCGATCTCGATTTTTTTCGCAAAGCTTGCGGCACTTCGAGGAAGATCAGCGTCGGAGCAGCGCTCCTGGCGAAACGGCATCTTCAAAGTCATCGAAAAGATGATGACCGGCCTGTCGCAAGGCGAATTCAACATCGACAGAATGTGCTGGCTCGCTGGTGTCAGCCGGGCGAGCTATTACCGTCACTGGCTGGATTCGGCCCCTCGTCGGGCCGAGACGGGTTTGCGCGATCTCATTCAGAAGCTGGCTCTCGGCAACACACGCTACGGCTACCGCCGGATTGGAGCCCTGCTTCGGCGCGAGGAATGGCAAGTCAAATGCGTTCTGCGGATCATGCGTGAAGACAATCTGTTGTGCCTGCGCGCTAGCCCCTTTGTTCCTGTGACGACCAACTCCAGGCATGGTTGGCAAGTCGTGCCGAACCTCGCGAGGGGAATGATCCTCAATGGCGTAAACCAGCTATGGGTTGCCGATATCACCTTCCTACATCTGGCTGAGGAGTTTGCCTTCCTTGCCGTTGTGCTTGACGCGTTCAGCCGCAAGGTTGTCGGATGGATACGCATCTTAGAGCAAGCCTTGCCATCGAAGCTCTCGAGATGGCCATCGCTGATCGCTACCCAGTAGCCTCATCCATCATTCCGACCGCGGAGTTCAAGGCGGATTCAAGCAGTCGTCACAACACCGATTTTGTTCACTGACGCCAGCAACTCGGCCGCGGCTCTCAATGCCCGACCAAGAAAACCCTGGGCTGGAAAACCCCGGCAGAGGCGCTTGACGCCGACGAGATCGCCGCCGTGGACGCAGCTCTTCGGGGTGATCATGGTGCGCGTAATCGCATCACGAACCGCTTCAGCCCCCACCCGCATCGATCTTGAGCCGATGGTGCTGAGCCATTTCGGCTCCCTGATCCCAAGTCAGCGAACGACGGTCCAAGTCTACTTCTGCGATGCTGCGTCAGTACTTCCCGAAAAGGCACCGACCTGAGCGTCCACAGCGTAGCCCGGACACATGGGGCTGTCGAATTTTTACCCATGCGCCGGGGGCTCAAGGTCACGATCGTCTGGCGTGACCTTCGATTACCTGCTCTATCACTTCCGACTTGCATACAGTGGATTCGAGCATGCCGAGATTGTCGAAGGCGGCGAGAGTTTTGCCGCGCTGACAAGTGCTTTGCAAAACGCCTTTTGGTCTCTCGGCGGCGTGCCGCGCGATCACCGCACGGACAGTCGGCTGCATCCCGCAATCTCAATGCCGATATCGCGCAGGATATCGTCATGGGATCCTTCGACCACGCCGTTCTCGTGGGCGACTTGCGTTATTTCAACGGTTTGAACCACATCCGCCAACCCACGTTGAATTTTTCAGGCTGCATCAAACATTCCAGCTCTCGACCTGCTCCGCACGACGGTACCAGCGAGGAATTCTTCGTTTACCGATCGGAACAGCCGGCCGGTTGGCTGTGGTTCTGGTGCAGGAGGTGCGGTCGATGGCAAGGTCCGTCTTCCACGACTTGTGTGGTTCTCGGCTACCCCGCGCTGGCAGTAGAGGCCCTCATAGAGCGCTTGGCCTTTCCACCGGCAAGATTGGTGACGATTGAGGGGTGTTGGCATCTCGAACACCGACCTCGCCGCGCATGATGATGCGCTCGACTCAGCTCCAATTGGCGGCGCCGTCAAAGAACTCCTTGGCGTAGCACCAGTCGACCGGCGGACTATAATAATGAGGGAGTTGTCTAATCGCGCTGGGACGTCAAGCATGTAATTGCGTCGAGACGACGCTGCCGGGTGCATGGTTGTCTTCGCGGTCGACATCAGTCGCCGCATGATGGAGCTCCGCGGGACGAGCCTTCAATGTGGATGACGCACTTTGCTGAGACAGCGGTGCAACCCCATCAGTGGAATGGCTCGGCTTACGTCCCGGCAGGGACGCATCAGGCGTTCAGATTCTGAACGCCATCCGGATTTACGTTGTGGCTCCTGCATTCGGATTAAAGAGCTCGCCGGTTTTAAGCATCGTATGCATTATCACCTCCAGTTTGCGCGCCGCAGCTACGGCAGCTCTTTTGAAGCCGATCCTCTCCCGGAGCTGGAGACCCCATGTCCGCAGGGCGCTCTCGGTTGAGCTACGCGTCAGAATAACCGACTTATATGGCCGTCATAATCGACTTCTCCGGATTGGTAGCGGCGCGTCGTTAGGCCTATTCAGGCGCCAAAATGCGGCAGGCCTGGCTTTGACGTGCATCTGCGACGAGCTGGCGCCCAAGCTCGGCGGCATGGATGCGAATGCCGCGCCAGGCCTCCAACATCGGCAGCACGATGAGAGCAAGTTCCTCGTGATCGATAAGAAGGCGCCGAACGTTCTTCTCGAACGTGGTTCCCTTACCTGCAGGAACGAGCAGCCCGAACGTTTTCATGATTCCACGAATGGTTGGAAAGTTCGGTGGTGATCCGGACCAGCCGGGTGCGTGCCGCCACGAGCGTGCGGGGCAGCATGCTGTCAAATCCTTTCACCCCGCACCTCACGGAAGAATCCCACCTCTGCAAGATGCGCCAAACCGTCGGCGTCGTTCGCGTCGGTCTTATTCGGCGCCATATCGAGCGCAGCTTTGGCATGGCGAGCATCGATGCAGATCGCTGGCACCCTTTCCGCGCGTAGCGCGTGATAGAACCAGACGGAAAGGGGTCCAATCTCAAACACCACGCGTTTGGCGGCCGGCGCCCGCTTACGGATAAGCTCGGCAATGATCTTTGGATCAGAGGCGCACTTCCCGCGCCAGACGCGCTTGCCTTCACGTCGGATCGACACCGCTGTCTCTTTCATCGACACGTCGAGACCGATATATTCTTCCATGGCTGTTCTCCATCAGATGCTTGGGCCCGGCGTCAGGTCGTGAGCCCGTATTTCCATCTTATCGGGGAACAGCCACCTTCCAAGGATATGAGTTTCAGGGCGACTCGCTCCCGCGACTACCTCATGTGGATGGCTCCTGCTCCCGGCGTCGCATTGCGCCCTAGTCGGGAAGCCATCATCCCGCCTAGAGGAGCCATCCATGTCAGCGCTTGCCACAGTCGGTATCGACCTCGCAAAGAGTGTCTTCCAGGTCCATGGTGTAGATGAGAGCGGTTGGGTTCTTGTCCGCCGCCAACTTCGCCGCAGTCAGTTGCTCGCGTTTTTCCAGCGCCCGCGGTGCCTGATCGGCATGGAGGCCGGCGCGGGTTCACAGGACTGGGGCGCAAGCTTCAGGAGATGGGGCATGATGTCCGACTGATGCCGCCATCTTATGTGAAGCCTTACGTGAAGCGCGGGAAGACGGATGCCGCCACGATCTGCGAAGCGGGTGACACGTCCCTCCATGCGGTTTGTTGCTATCAAGAGCGAGGCCTCTCATCGGTTCTGGTTCTTCACCGCACACGGGACTTTCTGGTTCGCCAGCGCACGCAGATCGGCAACGCGATCCGAGCCCACATGACGGAGTTCGGTGTCATAACGGCGAAAGGCGCGCAGAATGTCGATCGCTTGCGAGAACAACTGGATCGGTTGCCGCAAGCGGCCCCGGATGCCCGTGAGCTTGCTCTTCGAACAGCTGGCCGAGACGAACGAGCGGATCGAATGGCTGACCGAAGTGATCAAAGAGACCCACGAGCAAAATGAGGCAAGCCAGCGTCTGGCTACGATCCCGGGCGTCGGCATGCTTTCGGCGACGATCATCGCGGCGACGACACCTGATGTAAGCAATTTCGACTGCGCGAGGGACTATGCAGCCTGGCTCGGCCTTACACCCAAACCGCACTCCACCGGCGGCAAGCAGAAGGTCGGCCGAATATCGAAGATGGGTAATCGATATATCCACCGGTTGTTCTATCTGGGCGCCATGGCACAGATCATGCTCAGATGTAGACTCAAGCGCGAGCCGGGGTCGGACTGGCTATCGAGCATGCTGATCCGGAAGAAGACGAAAGTCGTCGCCATCGCCTTGGCGCATCGCATGGCAGGAACAATCTTCGCCGTCCTCAGGGACGGATCGCGTTACGAGCCGCAGGTAGCGTAAAATCCGCGGCCCGGCAGCGCACCAGCAGCCACTCCCGATGCTCACCGGCAATCTTCCTCGGCCTGTGCCCACCCATCTTGCTGGGCGCAAGACTGTTCGTTTCGCGCAACCGGCTCACCCATCTGATGACGGTGCTGATACCAACCCCATAGCGCGCCGAGGCTACAGCCCATCCCGCTCAACCGACGCAACAACCCGTTCGCGAAGAACCATCGAGTAAGGCTTGCCCATCCATGCTGACCTCGTTGCCCAGCCAGCATCTTGATGATGTGGACGCCCCCGCACCGCCCGGCCGCAGCTATGATGCGGGCCGATCACTTGAAGCGATAAAAGGAGCATTCACGATGAAGATCACGACCGTTGGATTGGATCTGGCCAAAAGCGTGCTCCAGGCTCATGGCATTGACGAGACAGGTGCCACGGCATTGTTGAAGCAGCTTCACCGAAAGCAGATGATACCCTTCTTCTCGAGACTCCCACCCTGTTTGATCGGAGTGGAGGCATGCGGAACGGCGCATTACTGGGCTCGCATCCTCGCCGCCATGGGACACGAGGTTCGCCTCATTCCACCGTCTTACGTGAAGGCCTATGTCAAGCGCGGCGAGAGTGATGCGCTCGATGCCGAAGCGATCTGCGAAGCTGTGCAGCGCCCGACGATGCGTTTCGTACCGGTGAAGACGATCGAGCAGCAGAGCATTCTCATGACCCATCGCGCCCGATCATTGCTCGTGCGCCAACGCACCATGATCGCCAATGCCTTGCGCGCGCATTTGGCCGAACTCGGTCTCGTCGCAAATCCCGGCATCGCTAATCTGGCCAAGCTAGCCGAACAGGCGCTGTCCGACGAAAACGCTTTACCGGCTCATGCCCGTACTTCTCTGGGGATTCTTGTTCGCCAGATCATGGCGCTCAACAAGAGATCGCAGAACTGGATCGGCAGCTCATGGCCTGGCATGCCGAGAGCGAGACCAGTCGCCGGCTCGCCGGAATCCCTGGCCTCGGCGTGATCACGGCCACGGCTCTTGCCGCCACCGTCACAGATCCCGATCAGTTGCGCTCGGGCCGCCAGTTCGCGGCCTGGCTCGGTCGGTGCCTAAACAACGATCCAGTGGAGGGCGACCTCGCCTGTTCGGTATCAGCAAACGCGGCGATCGCTATCTGCGCACATTGATGATCCATGGCGCTCGCGCTGCGCTCGGCAAAGCAGCCGGCACTCGGTAAGCTACGGCAAAGGCGGCATCCCAATGTCGCGGCTGTCGCGCTCGCCAACAAGAATGCGAGGATCGTGTGGGCCATGCTCTCGGGCGGGACACTGTGCGAGTCCGCCCCATCGGTGAAAGCAGCTTAAGGCGAAGCAGCAAACGAAGGAATAACAGAAGGAGGTCTCACCCCGGCAATTGCAGCAAAATGGTAGGAGAGGGTGAAACGGTCATTCCGTCGCGAACCTGGTGTGTGGACCGGCTTGGCTTCGGGCAATGTCTGGGGTCGATGAGGTGGAAGCGCGCGAAAATCCGTCGGGGCTCGCGGCGACGACGTTGTGCAGCCGCATCAGGAGGCCGGATATACGTCAGCAGTTGTGACCAACGATCCTGATCCAGTCGACCTGTTGCAATCGGGTGGGGTCCATATACATCCACACACGGCTGTTGGGCCGGATCGCCGCCGCAAGGTGCGGGCGGATTACTGCCCTGCTTGGACCCGGCGTCCTCTGAGCATCGCAACCCTGCGGAATTCATCGACACGCGCCGGACCGCACAGCCAGTAATCAAAACGCTGTAGCAGATCCTTCATACAAATTGACAGAAACTTTGCGATCACACACCGCCAATAATAGTACCTTAAGTCCAAAGTCTGAGGTCAGGCAAAAGCTAAAAGCAGATGCCGGTTTAGGCTTGGACCGCCACATAACGCACAACCTCGGAGTTTCCAGCCAATGGCAAGAAGAGCATTTATCCTGATTGAAGGCCATCCAAGGGGTAACGGTCTGCTATACGTCCAAGCGTCCAAGCGTCTTGGCCTTATTCCAATTACCCTTTCGGCTGATCCAGCTCAGTACGACTATGTTGCCGCGGAAAGAAGTGAGGCAATCCGTGTCGATACAGACGATCTCGATGCTCTGATCCGCGAATGTTGCCAGATAGGCGCGACCTATGACATCGCTGGCATTACTGGCTTTGTGGGCGATGACGAGTCAGCCTATGTGATAGTTGGCAAGCTCTGCCGGCATTTCGATCTACCGGGACCGGACCCCGCATCCATCGAACGATGCTGTGACAAATTCGTTCAACGGCAGCTCCTCGAGGAGGGAGGCGTTCCAATGCCTGCTTATCGCTTGGCCGCGAATGCGGCGGACGTGGAAAGCTCTGCTGCGGAGATCGGCCTGCCGGTAATTGTTAAGCCAGCCGTAGGCGGCGGCAGCATGGGTGTCCGATTGTGCCGCAATGTCGATGAGTTAGCCGAACATACCTCCTATCTGTTGGGTGGGAAGCACGTATGGCGATCTTCGCCGAGGATACTGGTCGAAGAATTTGCACAAGGCCCATACTATTGCGCTGAAATAATGAGCAATGAGGTCGTTGGGATATACGCCGGTGACTTCGGACCCCCGCCGCATTTCGTCTTTCGTGAATCCATCTTTCCGGCCCAGCTGACTGATGAGGAACATAAGCGTATCTCCGATGTTTCTCTAAGCTGTTTGCAAACTCTCGGCCTTGGTTGGGGACCAACCTGCATTGAATTCCGGTGGACGAAGCGTGGCCCAGTCGTTATTGAAGTTAATCCGCGTCTTGGTGGCGCGCCCGGTCCTCGCATGGTTCAACTGGCTTACGGTATCGATCTCGTCGCCGAGCACATTAAGCTTGCCATTGGCGAAGAATGGGATTTACGCAAAAAGCATTCGCACATTGCGGCTGCGCGGCTCCTGGTCCCTGATCGCGATGGCACCCTCGATTGGATTGATGGTCGTAGTCAGGCGGTGTCAGGTGTCGCCGAGATCAAGTTGTATGTTGAACCCAAGACGCCGATCATCAGGAAAGGCGATTATCGAGACTACATCGGACACGTCGTTGTCGCTTCACCCAGCGTTGCTCAGACCGAAGCCATCCTTCAGCGTGCCATCGATTCGCTCGATTGGTCGATCACACCATTTTCGACGCTTGGCGAATAGGAACGAGCTGCGACTCCTCGCCCTCTCCACACCAGCGCAGGTCAAGTACGAGGTGATATGAATCATCCGAACTCTTGCCGTTGAGAGCGTGCATGAGAGAGAGGCGCGGGTCGACGAGGATGCTTATCTTCGTTTCTGGGAACGTCTACGCTCGGAAGACAATAAGGCACGCCAATTTGTCTGCGAACGACAATCGTTTTCTGGCCGATCTGTGTATAGCGCACCACCGGCCGGCACCAATCGAGTAAACAAAGGCTGCCGCGATTCGTAGGCGAGTCGTTTAGCCGCCTTGATGCACGGCGATGAGCTTTCAGCGACCTGAAGCGGCGATCTGGTTCCCTTTGCGGTGCGTTGTCCCAAGTCTCATCAGGCCCGGCGGTGATCCGTCTTGATAGAAGGCGAGGGTTTGCGGGTTGCGGTCGGCGGGTTGGTTTCGGGGCGTCGGCGCCCCATTGTTTATGTCGCGAGTTGCGGGATGCGACTGAGGACGATGCGCAGGATGCGCTGGGCCGGGCAGGATGTCGGCAGGGGCAGGCGGGTTTTCATCTCGACCACGCGCGCCGTGATCTTGATGAGGCGCAGTCGCAGCGTGTCGAATTGGGCGACGGCAAAGCTCGAGCGTCTCGGCATAGCGGCCCGCAAGCCCCACATCAACCAGTACGCGCCGGCATGCAGGAAGGGCTGGAACTGGTTGGCCGTCGCTTTTGTGCAGGACGTTCGGTCGGCGGCGAGATGCGTCTTCCACGACTTGATCTGGTTCTCGGCTGCTTCACGCCGGCAGTAAAGGTCCGCGTAGAGCGCCTTGGCCTTGCCACCGGCAAGGTTGGTGACGATTAAGCGGGTGTCAGTACCTTGGGCACCGACCTCGACGCGGGCGATGATGCGCTCCACACAGCTCCAGCTGGCGGCGCCATCAAAGAACTCCTTGAAGCGGCGGACCTTGCCCGTCTTCGCCGACGCTTCGAAGCGCGCTGTCGTGCTGGTCTCCATATCCGCGACATGCTTGCGCAAGGTCGTGGTGGGCGCCAAGCCGAGGATGAAGTCGATCTCGTTGGCGCGGCACCAGTCTGCAGACGCTCGCGTGCTACAGGCGCAGGGCGCAAACTAACCCTCCCCCCCCCCCGAGACCTTCTCCTTGATCCTGCAGGACGAACTGGATCGTCGCCAATCCCGCCATATCGAGCCGCGATATCAGCAATCCGGGCTCGATGAAAAACTGAGGCTCGCCGAGTTCGATTGGTCCTTTGATCCCAAATTGCCCCGCCAAACTGCTTCCAGCTCCACACCCTGGCGTTCATTGCCGCCGGCGAGAACGCGCTGCTCATGGCCTTGCGGCGCAGGTCTTGATTGTCGCGATCGCTGGCGGATGGGTCCCCGGCCGGCGATCCATAGCGTCCGGCGCAGTCGCGCATTGCCGAACTTGCAAAGGCCAGGATGTTTACCCTTCCACAGGTTCTGCGCTTCAGCCAGCCAGCCAACAGCCGTCGTGCGACAATGGGCCCTTCCAGTTCGTTGCCATGATTTGCGCCGGTGATAAGAAGGCGCGGTACCTCCCCGCCAGCGCGTTGACGATCCATCCCTCGCCGCTGACGAGAGAGCTGCTACTCTCTCCCAGCGGTTCGTTCTCGCCTCTTTGGCAAATAATGTCATAGATAAGCGCGTCGCAGCTTTCTGAGATAAGGCTTCTGAGTCGCGCCCTGAATGACGTCATAGTGACGAGCCGGGTTTCAGCCTTATGACGCCAGTGTGGTTTTCGATGGCAATTTCGGTCCCGAACGGCTCGGAGAGCTTCTGAAGACGCTCAAGAATGGCTTTCGCTTGTGGCCCTTTTGCCAGCTGCGGGATACCCCGATTGGCAAACCTCTTGGAGTAGCCAAGCTCGATCGGATAAAGCCGCAATTCAGCAAGTTGGTTCTGCTCAAATCGGCTTACGGTGATGATGCTCTCATAGAAGACCGGGTCTGTAAATCCACTTGCCATCTCAGCGACGGTCACCTCGGCATCGGTGTCGACCTGTGGGTCCTTGCCATATTCGGCAAACATGTCAGCGCCTACGGGAGACCGAAGCTCGTCCATCATGAAATTCCCAACGCTATAAAAGATGGGTCGGCCCTTATAGATCTCTATGCCTCGCAACTGATGCGGTCCATGTACGACGTATGCATCGGCCCCGGCATCAATCATCTCATGCGCAAAGGATTGTTCGTAGTCAGGCGGCTGCTGGCTCCAGTTCCCGGGCTCGTGACCGTGGTTCGTGACGATGCAGAAGTCGGCGAACTGCTTGCCCCGGCGAACGTTACGTAGGATGTCGGCGACATCGTGCGGGTTGGGTTCGTAGCTATAGCCGGCCTTGTCGCCCGCCTTGAACGTCGCTCCGGCGACCACCACTCGGGCTGAGTCACCAGCATGGCCGGACTCGTAACCGGGCAGCGCATCGCGCACTTGCCTTAGGTTTTTGAGCATCTCTGGCGGGACCACGATGCTTTCCGCCAAACGAAGGGGGTTGAGCCCGGGTCTGCCGGGCGCCTCGCCGGCGGGCCCGCACGCACGAGACATCGGCGTGAACGTTGAGGTAAAGGACAACAGTGCCACGCGACCACGCGTAGTCTCCAAGAAGCGGGCGGCGCTGGCTTGTGCAAGATTTTCACCAACACCTGCATGGACGATACCGCTCTCATCCAATATGCGGCTCGTCTCGCGCATGCCTTCAACGCCCCAATCAAGCGTATGGTTATTTGCGCGGCTCATTAGATTGAACCCCATCGCCTTCAAATCAGGTCCCAGCTCCGGTATGCTGACGTGATATGCACCACCGTACTCCGCCTCCGGACTTCCCTTGAACGATCGAATATCGAAGATCAGGGTTTCCATGTTGCCGAACGTGGCATCGGCATCACAAAGGATCTTAACGACGTCGCCGAAGCCGAGATGTTCGTATCTGGTCAGCGGTCGCGATATGATGAGGTCGCCGACTGCGACCATCGTGAAGCCGTCTGCAACGTTGGTTTCGATCGAGCCGACCATATCGTAGCCATCAGCCCACCGGGCTGGTTGGGAAACGTCGTGTGAATTTTCTTCCATTGCTACCTCTGTAGGTTGACTGCTTACAAACCCGCCGAAACTGTCGTGACCGAGACATTCGCCGCTACGGCCTTTGGCGCCGGGATGCCTGTAGCCGGAGCGCGCACATGACATGCCACGGCGCGCCCATCTGGCATCAACACCAGGGGCGGCACGTCGACGCGGCAACGCTCGAGTGCGAGCGGGCAGCGCGGATGGAACGCGCACCCTCTCGGCGGATTGATAGGACTTGGCACCTCGCCCTCGACGGGCGCCTCCAGCCGAACGCGCGTCGGATCCGGTACCGGAGCCGCCGCGATCAGCGCCTCGGTGTAGGGATGAACCGGCTTGGCGAAGAGAGCCTCGCTCGGGGCGAGCTCCACGATCCGCCCCAGGTACATGACGGCTACGCGATGCGCGATATGCTCCACGACGCCGAGGTCATGCGAGATGAAGACGAAGGCGATGCCCATCTGCTGCTGGAGATCCAGAAGCAGATTCAAGATTTGCGCCTGCACTGAGACGTCAAGGGCTGACACAGCTTCGTCGGCGATGATGAGCGAGGGGTTGAGCGACAGGGCACGTGCAATGCCGAGTCGCTGGCGCTGACCGCCCGACAATTCGGACGGGAGCCTGTGCATCATTTCTGGCGACATTCCGACTTTTCGGAGAAGGTCCGCGGCGAGGGCCTGACGCTGCTTCCGGTTGAGCCGCTCAAAATTCTCGACGGGTTCGGTGATAATTTGCCCGGCCGTGAGGCGGGGATTTAGCGACGAGTAAGGATCCTGAAAGACCATCTGCATCCGACGGCGCCACGCGTGAAGCGCGTCCTTCTTGAGGCCCGCAATGTCGGTTCCGTCGATCAGCACGCGGCCAGCCGTTGGCGCCACGAGCCGCATCAAGAGCCGCGCCACAGTCGACTTGCCGCAGCCGGATTCGCCGACGATGCAAAGCGTCTCGCCTGCCTCTACGGAAAAGGATACATCCTCCACCGCGCGGATGACCGGAATGCTCTTTTTGAAGATTCCTGAGCCAAGCGGATAATGCTTGGTCAGATTCTCGACTTTCAGTAGAGGACCGTTCATGCGCCCATCACCTCTTCAGCGCGCCAGCAAGCTGCGGCGTGGCTCGATCCGACATCACGCAGGATGGGTGTCTTGTCGCGGCAAATGTCGATCGCGAACGGGCAGCGTGGAGCAAAGCTGCATCCGACGATGGGCTCGCGCAGGTTTGGCACGATCCCGGGAATTTCTGGAAGGCGGCGCTGTCGGCCGCGCCGCGGATCCGGCACCGACCGCATAAGGCCTTGGGTGTAGGGGTGCGCGGGACGCGCAAACAAATCTATTACGTTCGCTTGTTCTACGATCCGGCCAGCATACATCACGATCACGCGTTGGCATGTCTCGGCGACAACGCCCAGATCATGCGTGATGAACATCACGGCCGTTCCAGTGCGCTCTTTCAGGTCGACGATGAGCCGCAGGATCTGCGCCTGGATTGTGACATCGAGCGCCGTCGTCGGCTCGTCGGCAATCAACAGTTCCGGTGAGCAGGCCAGGGCCATGGCGATCATGGCGCGCTGGCGCATCCCGCCCGACAGTTCATGCGGATAGTTGTTGACGCGACGCTCGGGGTCCGCGATGCGGACGAGACGGAGCATCTCTTCGGCCATTTCCATCGCAACCGAGCGGGACGCTTTCGTATGGATCTGCACCGCCTCGGCGATCTGGTGGCCGACCGTATAGACCGGGTTCAAGCTCGTCATCGGCTCCTGGAAGATCATGGCGATCTTGTCGCCGCGGATATGTCGCATCTCCCGATCGGACAGCTCAAGCAGGTCGCGCCCCTGAAAGCGCACCTCGCCGCCGACCGTCCTGGCGGACAGCTTCGGCAGCAGGCGAAGGATGGAGAGAGCGGTGACGCTCTTTCCGCACCCGGATTCGCCGACGACGCCGAGCGTCTCGCCATTCTTGACCTGGAAGCTAATGCCGCCCAAGGCGCGGGTGACGCTTTCCTCGCCGTAAAAGTGCGTCTCAAGGTCGCGAACGTCGAGAAGCACATCATCCTCTGCAGATTCTCGCACCAGCATGTCAGCGTCTCCGCTTTGAGCGGGGATCGAACATGTCGCGCAGGCCATCGCCAAGCAGGTTGACGGCAAGGACTGTGACGGCAAGGCAGATACCGGGGGCGAAGATCGTCAATGGGGCGATGGCGAGATACAGGCGCGAACTGGCGATCATGTTGCCCCAACTCGGAATCTCGGGCGGCACGCCCACGCCGAGAAAGCTCAGCCCCGCCTCCGTCATGATCGCGCTGGCGCAGACAGTAGCGCCCTGGACCATAAGCGGCGGAATGGTGCTCGGGAGGATATGCCGCCACAGCACCTTGGGCAGGCGCGCACCGCCGCAGAGCGCGGCCTCCACATAGGGAAGCTCGCGAACACCCAGAACCACCGAACGAACCAGCCGCGCGACGGCTGGCGTCTCGGGTATCGCGATTGCAACGATGAGGATGCCGATCCCGGGGCCCGTCAGAGAAATGAGCGCAATCGCCAGCAGAATCGTCGGGATCGACATCAGGCCATCCATGACCCGCATGACGACGTTGTCGAAGCTGCGGCTGTAGCCGGCGATGACACCGATCAGGAGCCCGACCACGGCTGCGCTCGCTGCGGACAGCAAGCCCACCATGAGCGAGATCCGGGCGCCGAAGATCGTTCGCGCAAACACGTCCCGGCCCAGATTGTCGCTGCCGAACCACATCTCGGCGGAAGGCGGCTGGAGGCGCTTGAATGGATCCATGTTCACTGGGTCGCCGGCGTAAAGCGGGGCGGCAAGCGCTAGGATGATCAGGAGCGCCAACAGGCCGCCGCCGACCAGGGCCAGCGGGTGTCGCCTAGCTAGACGGGGAAGATCGGATAGCCGCAGCCGGCCCATCGGCACGGCTTCAACTGGTGCGGAGATGAGCGTCATAATCAGTACCGGATCCGGGGGTCGATCAGCGTGTAGGCCAGATCGACCGCGAGGTTGATAAGGACGTACAGACCCGAAGTCAGGATGAGCACGCTCTGGATTATGGGATAGTCGCGATTGTTGATCGCATCCACAACCAGACGACCCATACCGGGTATGTTGAACACCGTTTCGGTGAGGACGACTCCCCCGATCATATAGGCGAAGCTTATGCCGATGACCGTCAGGATCGGGACGCCGGCATTCTTCAAGGCATGCTGGAAAAGCATGGCATAGGACGAAGCGCCTTTGGCAGCGGCCGTTCGCATATAGTCTTCTGACAGGACCTCGAGCATGCTCGCCCGCGAAACCCGGGCGATGAATGCGATGTAGCCAAGACTCAGCGCCGTTGTGGGCAGGACCAGGTGCACAAACCAAGGCCCGAGGACACCATCGGTCGGCACATATCCCTGCACCGGCAGCCAGTGCATCCTGATAGCGAAGAAGTATATGAGAAAATAACCGATGACAAAGACCGGGACGGAATAGCCAAATGCCGAAAAGGCCGTGAGCAGGCGGTCGACGAGCCCGCCCGTTCGCCACGCGGCAAGGATGCCGAAAGAGACCCCGACCGTCACCGAAAGGATCATCGTCAGGATCGACAGGGAAAGGGTCGGCTCAAGCCGCTGCGAGATCAGCTCGAGAACCGGTCGTCCGGCAAAGATCGAGGTGCCGAAATCGCCACCGAGCATGTCGCGCACCCAGCGTATGAACTGAACTGGCAGAGGATCGTTCAGGCCCAGCTTTTCCCGAATGCCGGCGACTATCTCCGCCGTTGCCGACTTGCCGGCGATAATTGCTGCCGGGTCTCCGGGCGCCAACCTGAGAAGCAGGAAAACAAAGATCCCGACCATCGCCATGACGGCGACGGTCGAAACCATTCTACGAAGGATGTACGCCGCCATTAGGCGGAGGCTTTCTGCATGTTCCACATCGGGACGGTCTGCGGCATGCCGATGAGGCCGGTCAGGGTCTTCCGTCGCGCTATCGGCGAGATGTATTTCCCCAGTCTCGCATCGCCGACAAAGTCCCACCAGATCGCTTGCATCTTGCGGGCCAGCGCCTTGCGCTCCTCAAGCGTTGCGATATTTGCCCAGTTCGCCCGCAGCGCCTCATATTCGTCGTTCTTCGGCCAGCCGTACCAAGCCTGGTCGCCATTCGCAGTTAGGAGCGGGTCTGTAAGCGGATTGCCAAGGGAATAATCGGCTTCGACTGTGATGAACAGGTTCCAGCCACCGTTCTCAATGGGGCCTTTGTTTGCCCGGCGCGTGCTCAGCTGACCCCAGTCCATTGACGCGAGCTCGGCGTCGACCCCGATCTTTTGCAGCGCCGCCGCCAAGAGCTGCGAGGCATTGCTTCCCTCAGCCCAGTCCGTGGGCTGCATGATCACGACTTTCTCGCCGGCGTATCCGGCCTCCTTGAAGAGTTGCTTCGCCTTTTCCGGGTCGCCGCCCTTCCTAAACCATCCCGTGTTTTCGTTATTGGAAGCCGGCGTAGCGCCTCCAAAGATTGAGGTGTGGGTACTGGAATATTTTGAGTCGGGGGCCATGACACGCATGAACGCCTCCTGATCGATCAGGTGGAGGATCGCTTGGCGTGCCTTGGCGTTGTTGAATGGCGGCTGCAGGAAATTAATGCGCACGAGCGCGTCCCAGCCCGCCTTGTCCAGAACCTGTAGTTCAAGGTTGGGATCGCTCTCGACCAAGGAGTAAAGGTCTGCCGGCGGCGCCTCGAAGTAATCAATCTCACCCGCTTGCAAGGCCGCCATCGCCGTCTGTTGGTCGGCGATAACATCCCAGATAACGCGATCGACCTTGACAACCTTTCCGCCAGCCAATCCGTCAGATGGCTCCTTGCGCGGTAAGTATTTGTTATTGCGGTCATAGGTGATGCTCGCGCCAGGCTTGGCAAGAGCCTCATTGAACGTGAACGGTCCCGATCCGATCTTCGTTGTTACCTGCTCGGTTGCTGGGCGACTGGCGTCCTTCTCGCGCATGATATACAGGCATGGCGGCGTCAGGTCCGCCAGGATCTCAACGAGAAGTCCCAAGGGCTCCTTCAGCGCGATCGTGAAGGTCTTGTCGTCCTTCTTCGAAATGTCATTGGCCAGCGCCTTGATCAACTGCCCGCCGGGCGCCACCTCGGCCCAACGGCGGATCGAAGCGACACAGTCGGCCGCGGTGACGGGGGTGCCATCGTGCCAGCCCAAGCCGTCCCGCAGCTCGAAGGTATAGGTCTTCTTATCGGCGGAGACGCTCCATTTCTCGACCATTTGCGGCTGTGGCATGAACTTCGAGTCGAGCGAGAACAGCGTGTCGTAAATCGCCGCGCCGTGGTCGGCGGTGATGCTCGCGGCCGACCAGATCGGATCAAATACACGCAGGTCGGTCGACTTCACCATGTGCACCGTTCGTGCTCCGGCCGATGCCGTTTGTGCCCGCAGGACAGAAGGGATCGATAAAGCCGTTCCGGCTGCCAGGCCCACTTTAAAGAGATCGCGTCGAGAGATTGTCATGTTCCTGTTTCCCCTTTTCCCAGTCGCGCGGTTGATCCCACGCAGTGAAATTGCAGATGATGATTATGCCTACGACCCGCAACCGCGCCCAAAGCGCCCTTGAAGTCATGCGCATTCGCAAGCTATTTCCCGCGGCCCTGTGACTGTCATGGCAACAATTCCATTTTGCCCGCTATTTTCGGCGCCCACGACTTTTGCCGGACGCCTCAAGTATTGGCAGGGCTCCCATGTCCGCCCTCAATGCAATCATTGGCGCGTCTCACCTTCGCGCTGACATGCGGCTGTCTCTCCTTGGCAGATCGTGGAACGTCTCGACGCCGAGGATCTGCTCCTCCCAAAATATATAGCTTTAAGCCACGTGGTACGTTTATTTGATCGAGCATCAATCGCTCGGCGGCGTCCGTCAAACACAGTTTGTGTATTGTCATCATCTAGAAACGAGATGGAGGCATGATATGATCTTATGCGTCACGAACTGAGGGCTGATCAGCCGAACCTCATGGCCAAGATCGGAAAGCACTCTTGCCCAATATGTGCTGCGTTCGAGGCTTCCATGCCGACTAAACATCGTGGCAGGTTGGCGAGAAGCTCGCCACCGCATCGCGACGTAGCGTTTTGCGTACGACAGCTTTCCCGTGGCAGTCGACACCGTGAACCTCGAAGACGTATTTCCCTAAATCCAGACCTATTCGAACGATCTGCATGACATCCTCGTTCGCTGGAGTTGGCGTTCGAGATTTCACCGCGTCTGGGGGGGCGGGGTCCATACCATTGACCTCCACTCTGGGCTCCGCACTTGCCAAGGTGCGGCGTCGATAGCAACATCAGAGAGCCATCGCCATCTCGGCAGCGAAGGAACAACGGAAGCCAAGCCATAGTAGCGACGGAAGCGAGCGTCCGGCAGCAGAGGTCCGTGATGTAGTGGATGGGCAGACCTGTGCTACGGGGCATCGGATTACATACGGGAACCTGTGGCCCCGAACGGAAGCCCTGCGATTTCTGGATGCGGCGCGGAGTTCCCGACAGAGGCGGCTAACTCCCTCTCAATACCGGCGACGCCGATCTGGAATCGGTGACCGCGAGGCAAGCTTACGGCCCATAATGACAGTCTCTCCAAGCATCTCACATCCGCATTCCGGACTCGACAATATCCTCAAGTTTGACTCGCGCCCCTGGAACTGAGGTGACCGGAAAGCTCGCATTCGGATCCGCTCAGTAGGGTGGCTCGGTGGTTGGATCCAGAATGGCCGTGACAGTATCGTCGACGACCGGATGGGTGAAGATCGTGGCGTAGAAACGCTTCACTTCGGCCTTTTAGGTCGATCTTCACCAAACACCTCCGGGTTGATCGTCCTTGCCACCCACAACACGGTCAGCGGCTGCTCCGCCGTGCGATTGCCCCATCTATGCGCGACCACAGGAAGCGGAAAGACGCGCCATGTCGCCACCGCGCGAACGTCCTTCAGCAGCGGATTTCCGAAGACCTTCTCGACATCTTTCAGTTGGGGCACCAAGATGACGTCGGGGTTCCAGGCCAGCACCTGCTCGATATTGAAGGACAGCACTTCTTGGCTGCGCCCGTCGTCGGAGACGCTGACGCCGCCCGCTGGTTCCGGTAACTCGACGCACAGTCTGAAGCGCGCGGTCTCGACTGCAATCTGTTCATGGCGCTTGCCGGCTGCGATTGGATCAGTAAGCATCGCGGCTTCTTGTCACCGGGCGAGCCGATGTCGCGATATAATACCCGCCTCGCTATGTCGTTGAAAAAGCTGGGTCTGTTGATCTTTTGATCGTGACAGCGGGCCTTGCCCATTCGGTCCGGAATGGCGCGGAATGACTGCTTCCATCCGTTCTGTCGGCCAGTGGCCTAGCCGGGACGCGATTGCCCTGTCCGGCAATTAGTGCGCCAGGGCGCGGATCAGCTCTCCGATGTCCGGCGTGGGCGCCCCATGATGGCCTGCCTTGTTCTTCCTGACCGAAAGCGCGGTATGGTCGCCGCCCCGCCAATGCACTGATGGAAGGAAAGCGGCGTGATACAGAAGAATAAGCGATTTTCCTCATCCCAACATTTTGATGTTTCCTCGTCTTCCGACCCTCCCAGCCATGGGACGTTACCGCAGAAAGCTCTACTTTCGAACAGTCCATTTTCTAGGTCAGAGCATTCTGAGCCGTCTTCTGTCGCATTCAGTCCCAAATATTGCCAGACCCAGGTCAGCCGCTAGAACAATCGCCACCACCCAACCATCTTGATCATCTGTGGTAGGATGTGCCGATGATCTGTCGCCTGACCAAGATCGAAATCTAAATCGATCTGCGTTTTCGATAGACCGACATATGCCTCATAGACGACGTATCAAATGGCCGTCGCTCCCAATCCCCCCAACGCTCAACTAGTTCCAAACCGACGATCCTAGTAAGAAGTTCCAGTTCGGATGGATACACGTACCTAAGCTTGGTAGGCAGGGTACGCAACCCGCCTCGGTTAATCCAAAGATCTTGCATAATATACATCTGATTATTGGGGTCATGCCTCGTAAATCGAACCATAGCGCGATATTCGTCTACGTAAACAACGGTCGTCCGTTGGTTTCCATACACGCCGGAGCCCACGAATTCGGTCGTATTTGGCAAATTAAGATGTATAACGAATTTACCACCGTCCTCCATGGCGCGCACCACTGCATGTAAGCAGGCCAATTGACTGTCTACAGAAAGCATATGAGTGAAAGAATTGTTAACGCAATACACAAGATCAAATCGTTTGCCTAGGTCAAAGTTAGCCATATCGCCGTGGTGAGTTCGCACCAAGCGCTGGTCATTCCTTTCTTCTAGTGAAGCCAGCATACGCGTGGAGTTGTCGAGACCATGGACTTGCGGCCCGGCCTCAGCCAGCGGTAACGCGATGTGTCCATTTCCGCATCCCAGTTCTAGCGCAGTACCCTCTCCGGCAAGTTCCGCTAGGAATGCCACAGCCTTCGCATTCTCAGTAGGGAAGTTATGTGTATCCGCGTATTCGTCATATACGTCGGCCCAATGGTCGCCAAAAGCTCTGTAAACGTCATCCTCTTCTTGCGGTACATTGGTCATAGCGCATCTCCGTAGCGTTTTTCTGGTCACATAGCTGATCTTGCACGACATCAGTTTCGCATTTCAAAAAGCGAGGCGGTGCAGAGAGTGGCAATACGTCTCTATTAATTCTGGTATGTCTGGTTCTGCTTATATATATGATTATATATATGACCAGTAAAAGGTCAAGTTAAGTTTTTGTGTAGGACCGGTTGAGATTATTAATGTGATTATACGAACCAGATGCGATTATAAAATTATTATTGCGTATTATTATCATAGTATGAACCCTTCCGGCCTCTTCTCACAGGCGCGAGCGATTCTTCACCGAATGAACTGCTGGGCTTCCCAGAGCCGAATCGGCTGCCAGTAAGTCGCCTTTACAGAAGAATACAAGAGTTGCCATTTATGTTTCATATTTGCGAGGATAAATTTCACAATACTTTTGCATATACCGATCTCAAAAAGGTTTAGGTTATGTCAACGGTTTCAGACTGAGGGGGGTCCCACTTTGTCTACCTCTCGGTGAGACATGCGAGTTCGATGCGGGTTTTGCCAAGACGGTATTTTAGTCGGGGGACTCCTGACCGTTTACGAAGTGGAAGTTTGGGCGTAACGGGCGCGCTCCTTTACGCAAGGCGTCGTAGTCTCGATCACAGGTGTAGGAACGTCACGGCGCGGTGTCGACAAGGACTCATCCAAGATTGCCCCCTCAGCTGCCTGTGGCCCTGTTCCGTTGGATAGTGAACAGAAATCGTTTTAGAAATTGGCGTTCCGCATGTAGCTCTTTACGGCGAAAAGGTGTAAAATGATAATAGATGAAGCCACGTTGCAGGCCTTTACATATTATCGCGATATGCTGATCAGTAAGGGTGTAACGCCAGAAGATTTTTCGGAAAGCATGACTTGGCAGTCTCTTACAAAATCGATGCGGTTGTCCCATGCATTGTGGATGTGTGAAGAAATCTTAAAGCCAGAAGCGTCTCATTACTCGTTGGATAAGCGGTCTCGTTGGTTGGGTTTCGTTCAAAGTATCCTCATTTGCGAGGGATTGGCAACCATCAAGAATGAGCGTAACCGAACGCGTCCTTGGCTTGCTGGCAAAAAGGTGCCTTCCTAGACGGCGCCATTCGCGGACAAAATGCCACAATGGGATCATTGTCCATTCTCGTCTCTTGGAACGTCACCATTCATCAATTAGCACAAAAAACCAATGCTCCGCTGCCATTCGCCAGACGTAGAAATCAACCTCGATAATCTTGCCTGGAACTTCAACGAGTTCCGAACACTTTGCCCTGAGGCGGGAGTTGCAGCCGTAGTTAAAGCAGATGCCTATGGAGCAGGGCTCGCTGCCGTCACTCGCCGGTTGGCATCGCAGGGCTGCACAAGTTTTTTCGTGGCGCATCTTCAGGAGGGGGCTCGGCTCCGCCAGCACAACGCGGTCGGGGAGATATACGTCCTAAATGGGCTGCTTCCTGACACTGAGTCCGCCCACAAGACGCTCAACCTTAAGCCAGTGCTCACTTCGGAGTTTCAGGTTCGGCTTTGGATCGAGTTCTGCGAACGCGAAGGCTGGACTGGCGGAGCCGCCCTGCATGTCGACACCGGGATCAATCGACTTGGGTTCCGCATGGAGGAATTGGGTACTCTGAAACATCTGATCGAAGGTCGCACACACTATTTCGATCTGATCATGAGCCACTTGGCCTGTGCCGACGATCCTTCGGACCCTCGCAACGGAGAGCAGATTGACACCTTTTGGCAAGTCCGCAAGGAGTTCGGAGCATTCCGGCGGGCCTCACTAGCCGGCTCGGCAGGGTGCTTTCTCGGTCGCAGGGCTCATTTTGAGCTGGTTCGTCCCGGCATAGGTCTGTATGGCGGTAATCCGTTCGCAACCCGCAGCAGTCCGTTTCGACAAGTTTTCTCTGTGACTGCGCGGCTCCTGCAGGTGAAGACACTTCGTCACGGAGAGTACGTCGGCTACGGAAGGGCTCACAGGCTCGAGCGGGACAGCCTGGTCGGGGTCATTTCTTTCGGCTATGCAGACGGTTATCCGCGCCACACACGTTCTGCGGCTAATCGGGATCGGCTCCGGGTCTATTATAAAGGTCGGGCGGCTAACGTCATCGGCCGAGTTTCCATGGACACCTCGATCATTGATCTTAGCTCGGCGGCAGATCTAAAGCCGTCACCCGGCGATTTGGTCGAGGTCTGTGGCCCCTCACAATCGGTGGATGAGCTAGCCAAATCAATAGGTTCCATACCTAACGAGGTCTTGACGACGCTTGGCTCTAGATCCGTTCCTTCGTACATAGGGTCTGACGATTCGGGCGTCTTGCAGAGATAGCAAAACGGCCACGGGCATAACAATCAGCACTTCTGTTCTGACCTCGGCACCCCGCCAATATCGTCTATAGCGCGACATATGTGGAACGGCCACGCGGGCAAGCGCTTTTTCAGACATTTCACCCGGATAGGTGCGGTCATATGTCCGGCCTTTCAGCGCGGTCTAAGACCGCTGGCCTCGATGAAATTCGCGATGCGAGGGGTAGATCACCTGTAAACGCGACTTTCCTCCCGTCCACATGTGCGATCAGGCTGACCATGCCATATGTATGGCCCTTGGCCGGTAGCACCCGCAGCTCGTACTTCCTCCAGACAAACGAGCTATAGTCTTCCAGAACGGCGTCAACCTGCGTATTCCGGTGATGCCGGACGGCTATTCCAATCTGAAGCCGGACAGGTATTCCGATTTCATGCCGGACACGATTCCGATTTGAAGCCGGACAGTTAGTGTGCCCCTGGGTCGTGCAGGTTTTTGACCTGAACCGGTTGTGTGCGTCAAGCCAGGGTAGTTTGATTGGTGGTCACGGCTTTCTGTTTTCGCAGGCTCTCGCCGCTGAGTTCGATGCGATAGGCATTGTGAACAAGCCGGTCCAATACGGCGTCGGCGATGGTTGGGTTGCCGATCATGTCGTACCAATGGTCCACGGGCACCTGGCTGGTGACGATCGTCGATCGCATTTCGTACCGATCCTCGATGATTTCCAAGAGGTCGCGACGCTGGTCGTCATTGAGCTTCTCCGGCCCCCAGTCGTCGAGGATGAGCAGATCGGTTCTGGCCAAGGCCTTGAGGACCTTCGGATATCGGCCGTCGCCGCGCGCCAGTCCAAGTGTTGCGAACAGCCTGGGGAGGCGATGATAGGCGACGGAGAGGTCCTCGCGGCATGCCTTGTGTCCGAGGGCGCAGGAAAGCCAGCTCTTTCGGACGCCGGCGGGTCCAATCAACAGCAGGCTATGGCGCTGTCGGATCCAGTCGCAAGCGGCGAGCTTCAGGAAGAGATTGCGATCGAGGCCGCGGGCGGCGCGGAAGTCGACATTCTCGATCTGGGCGTCATGGCGCAGCTTTGCGGCACGAGCCCTGGCCTCGAAGCGTCTCTGGCGGCGCGTGGTCGCCTCGCGCTCGAGAAGCAGCGCGAGCCATTCGCCATGTTCGAGGCTTCTGGCTTCCGTTTGCATCTCGAGTTCCTGATAGGCGCTGGCCATGCCTGTCAGGCCGAGCTCGCGCAGCATATCGATTGTGGGATTGATCAGCATCGTTCGTTGTCTCCTCAATGAAAGTAACCGGGGCCGCGCAGATTGGCGTGCTCCATGACGGCGGCGGGTTCGGTGGACTGCCCCGCGCGCTTTTGGGTGTAGATGAGCGAGGCGATCGTCTTGCAGGTCAGGCCGCCGATCTCGACGGCGCGCGCCGAAACGGTCTCGGCGCGCTCGCGGCTGATGTCGCGATAAAGGCGCAGGATACCCAGACATGTTCTGAAGCCCTGCTCAGGATGCGGCCGGCTGGCGAGGATGGCGGTGATAAGCCCTTCGGTTTGCGGTCCGATCGATGCGCCCCAGCGCCGGAAACGATCCGGTGTCCATTCCGCATAGCGGCGGTGCGAGCTCGGCATGTGTGCGGGGTCCGTTCCATAGCGCTTGCCGCCATATCGGCGCTGATGCACAGCGATGCGTTCGCCGCGATGGAAGATCTCGATCATCCGTGCTGTCGCCCGGATATCGACCTGCTGACGGATGAGGCCGTGCGGCACGGAATAGAAGAAGCTTTGGAACTCGACATGGTAATCCGTCGAGACCCGCGCAAAGCGCCATTCGGCGAACTCGTAATCCTCGGCGGGCAGGCTTGCGAGCGCCGCGCGTTCGACCGCCTCGAAGAGCTGTCGGCGGCTGACGCCCAGCCGGCGCATGACATGATTGTTGATGCGCTCCAGCACGCCGGCGATCGCGGCATTGGCCTCGGCGAGCGAGAAGAACGTCTGTTTGCGCAGGCGCCCCAGAATGCAGCTTTGGGCGAAACGCACGCCGTTCTCGACCTTGGCCTTGTCCTTCGGTCGTCGCGGCCGGGCCGGCAGGACGCCGACGCCATAGTGAGATGCCATTCTCCCATAGCTGCGGTTGATCTCGGGATCGTAGAAGCTTGCTCGGCTGACGCCGGACTTCAGATTGTCGGGCACTATCAGGCGGGGCACGCCGCCGAAGAAGGCGAACATCCGCCCATGCGAACCGATCCAGTCCGGCAATGTCTGGGTCCAGGTCGCCTCGGCGAATGTGTAGCTTGACGCGCCGAGAACGCCGAGGAACAACTCCGCCTCGCGGACTTCGCCGGTCTTGCGATCGACGATCGGCACCTTCTTGCCGGAATAGTCCACGAAGACCTTGTCCCCGGCAGCATGCTCCTGGCGCATCGTCGGCGAAAGGCGCTGCTCGAAGCCGCGGAATAGCTCACAGAAACGACTGTAGCCATAACCATCGGGATGGACGCTGCGATATTCCTCCCAGAGGATCAGCAGCGTCACGCCGGGCTTCTTGAGCTCGATGGAAAGTTCAGCCCAGCTCGGCTCTTCACGTCGCCGCTGCCCCTGCTTGACGCCAGCCCTGCTGAAAAGCCGATGCTCCAGAGCATCGTCCGTCAGTTCTCCTGGCAGCGGCCAGATCAACCCAGCGGTCTTTGCCCGATCCAGATTATCTTGCACCGTGCTTCGGGCGATCCCGAGCATCACCGCAATCTCGCGTACGCTTGTCCCGCCGGCAGAGAGCCGCAGCATCTGTCGTATGTGTCGCATGGTCAGCCTTCTCTTTGACGGCATGAAAGTCCCCTCGTGAATACAGAGGAGCTTCATGCCAAGGTTGCTGACCCAAGGGCATCGTCAGGACGGAAAAACCGTCCGGTAATTGATCGGAATGCTGTCCGGCTTCAAATCGGAATGCCGTCCGGATTTTGATCGGAATCCCGTCCGGTCATTCCCTGGAATCCGCATCAACCGCCATATTTATCGCCAAGGGAGAAAAACGTATTGCTGTCGTTGTAGTTGTCGTAGATGCGGCGAGCTTGCCAGTGAGCTTCGACATTGTCGAACAGGTGCCGTTCGTATTCCGGTACCGCAATCTTTGCCCCGGCCTTCTGGATTGGAAGGGGTTCCCCAACACTGATCCCGGTGGTGATGGGTGTGTAGCACCCAAGCAATCCGCTAAACGCCAATGGTGGGCAGGTGTAGCAAAACCAGCCCAGAGCCTGAATCGATCAGCAGACATTCCACGCCACTTTTCAGGATCAGTACAGTATCCCGAAAGGCCCAAAGGTTTGCAGAAAGCCGGATGAGCGACATTTTTGATTCCTTTAAGGATGGCGATATCTTCGGGCAGGCCTGACAGCTGTGAATAGAGTGGCCGACGGTGTCCGCGCCGATGGATGTGCTTTATGCCGAGGGGGCTTTAACCTCCCAGGGAGCTGCCCAGTCGCCGGCGACGCGTAACTCTATGCCAGCATCATCCTCGATCACCTTGCACACCGTCATTTCACCGGCGCCCATGCCATAACGTGCAGCTGCCTCCTTAAACCGGTCGTGAGTCGCGCGCGTAAGGTCATTTCGCGTCCCGGTCTCTGTCATAAGCTGTTCAATAAGACGTAGATCCTTGAGGCAGAGGGCCAGCGGAAAAGACGGGTCGTAGTGGCCCGCAAAGATCGAAGGGACGTCGTGCTGCATGACGAAACTGTCGGCAGCGCCGCCTTTCATGGCATTCCACCAGATCTCGGGCTCCAAACCTGCGAGCTTGGCCGTGACCATCGCCTCACCGATGGCGGCCGCATGGATTTTCCATAACTGATTATTGACGAGTTTCGCGACGTAGCCGGTCCCATGATGGCCAACTTTGCGAACTTCGCCCATGGCCTCGAGGACCTTGCGTACGTGTTCGACATCACGGTCTTCCCCGCCCACGAACAGGATCATGTCACCCCGGATTGCCGAATCAACCGACCCTGTGACCGGCGCATCAATGGGGTGTCCTCCCCTGGCAGCGAAATCCACGCCGAGTGCCCGCATCAATTGGGGGCTGCTCGTCGTGAGATCAATCCAGTACTTGCCCTGACAGTCAGCCGAAAACAGGCCATTTTCGCCGGTCGCGACAGCTTCGATTTCTTTTGGACCGAATACCATGGTGACGACCACGTCCGCATGGTTAAATACATCGGCCGGGCTGGTGGCGGGACAGGCCCCCTGATCGATAAACGGCTGCATGGCTTCTGACCGGATGTCGTAGACAACCAGATCGAAGCCCTTGCGCTGAACGTTGGCGGCTGCGTTTCGCCCCATCGTCCCCAAACCAACAAAACCAACTCTCATATCTCTACTCCTTTCGTTGCTTCATTTGTGGAGTCTTGTGCGGAAATCTTCCCGAGCCACGGTACGACCTTGACGGAAGGACCGCGTTTTCAAAATCTGGCTACATACCGAATTGCGTCATAGATGGCGGCATGGATGTTGCGTGAGGCAACCGCTCCACGTTTCTTCGACAGTGGCTTCAGCGAGAGGCAGAGATCGTCGCGTGGCGGCGTGCCGTGCTCGACCACCACCTCGCGGACGGCCGCCATCGCTTCGTTGAAACCTTCGAGCGGAAGGCTGCCCCATACTTGTACCAGCCGGCAAGCTGTTCGCAGTTCGTCGCGAATTTCGAGTAGCCGCAGGTCAAGTCGGGATCGAGCCACCCGGCTGCGTGCCAGATATAGATGGCGCCCGACACGATCGCGGTATGCATCAGCATGTTCGACTCGTAGCCCGCCTGGGCGTCGTTCAGCTTGGAGCCGAGGTGGAAGCCCGAGGTGCGCCACGGCAGCCGGTATTTCCGCGACAAGGCTCCCATTAGATACATCATCTGGGCCGCTTCCGGCGTGCCGCCCATGGGAGCTCCGGTCTTCATGTCCACCGTGACCATGAATTGCCCGTAAATCTGCGGTGATCCCGGCCGAACGAGATGTGTGAACGCAACCTCTGCCGGAGCTTCGGCGTTTACCTGCGCCACCGCGCCAATGGCCAAGGACCCCTGTCGGTTCTCGCTTCTGGATTGGGTCAGAACCGCTCATCGTTGAGCTGCTAGTAATTGGAAATGACTGGCTCTCGGACCAATTATTCCCTTGGCAGCACTGAAGCGCTCAATTGAGTAGGGTCCGAGTGGTATGGGCGGATCACGCCCGAAGAGTAGATCGCCAATGAGTTTACCGGTGGTTGGACCTTGTGTGAGGCCGAGGTGACCGTGCCCGAACGCATACAGAATGTGGGCATGGGTCGCAGAGCGACTGATAACGGGCAACGTGTCCGGGGTCGCGGGCCGGTGCCCGCTCCACACCACACCGCCATGGCCGTCCAAGCCCGGGAGATATGCCTTTGCAAGCTCGATCAAGGCTTTCGAGCGAGCAAAGTTCGGGGTGGCTCGCAGTCCTCCGAATTCGGCGGCACCGCCGATGCGTAACCCGATAGAAAGAGGCGTTGCCACGAACTTGCGCTCTGCGAAAATCATCGTTCGGTTAAGTGCGATTTGGGGTGCAGCGATTGTGGTGTTGTAGCCGCGCTCGCTTTCGAGCAGCGCATGTTCGCCAAGCTGGCGTGAAAGCTCTGCCGACCACGCTCCCGCCGCGACGACAATTTTGGATGCGTTCAAAACAGAGCCGTCAGCCAAAGTAACCGTGCCGCCCTCGGGACTTGGGGCAATATGGGAGACTTGGGCCGCAATCAACGTCGCGCCATTAGCCGCCAGCCAGGAGCGCAAACTGTCCACAACCCGCTTTGGGTCGGAGACGTGCGACCACTGAGGTGTCAAAATGGCGCTCTTAACCAGTGGTCCTAGCGCCGGCTCCAATTCCCGGGCCTGGTCTCCCGATAGTTGACGAACGTCGATACCAAGCCGTCGCTTTGCTTCCCACTCAAGCGTGTCGGCTTGCCAGCCCTTCCCGCTTTCGTAAACAGTGAGAGCGCCGTTGCGGTGGAGCTCGTCACTCAATCCGATATCTGCAAAAAGAGGGACAAGATCGGCATAGACCCGATGGTTCAGCGCTGCCAGGGCGCCCGAGATCCGCTCTACTTCCGACGGCGATCCGGCCTCGGCGAAGCGCCAGAGCCATGGCAGGAGCTGCGGAGCATGCGTCATCCTCATCGAGAGGGGCCCAAGGGGGTCGAGTAGCCACTTCGGCACCTTTTTCCATAGACCGGGCACCGAGGCCGGGAGGACCTCGGTGACCGCGATGCCTCCAGCATTTCCAAAGGATGCCTTGTCGCCTGCTGGGTCCCGATCCACGATCGTCACGGACGCCCCGCCTTTCCTGGCGTGGTAGGCGACACAGAGACCAATAATGCCTGCACCCACCACGATTACCGTTGTTTCAGACATGACGGAACCGCTGTGAGCTAAACGGCGACAGATCGCGGTTGGTGGCACCCATCGTGATGAACTCCGAAATTGACCGGCCGACCGCTGGCGCAATGCCGAAGCCGTTGCGTCCGAACCCTGCGGCGACATAAAGGCCCTTGGGTTCGGCCACAGCCTCGATGATCGGCAATCCGTCCGGGGTGTAATCCATATAGCCGGCCCACGACCTTTCGTATTGGATTGGAGCAATGACGGGATGGTCGGCATTGAAGGCAGCCGCAGCACGCTTCAACCCCTTAAAGTGAGGAGCTGGATCCAATGTCCGATGCGTAACAAAGTCGTTGAAATCACCCATGAGACTGCGGACCATCGGTTTGCCTAACTCAAGCTTGATTTTCTTCTGTTTGAGCTGGTGAAGCCTCAGAAGCTTGGGGCGGCTGTGGAGCATCAGGTCGTGTACCGTCGCGTCGACGGCGGCGAGGTTTAGGCGCCCGTCTGGTCCTTGCAGGTAGGCGTACTCGTCGCACGAGACTGCAAACTTTAAATCATACGGCAACACCGGAGACCGGCCGACTGAGCCCCGAACCCAGAGGCTCGGATGTGCAATGCCAAGTGGCTTTAGCAAGAAACTGGTCCAACATCCCGCGGCAACGACGATGTTCTGGCAGCCCAAACGGCCCCGCTCGGTGTCAACGCCACAGACAACCTCTCCCCAGATGTCGATGGAATGTGCGGCAGAGTTTTCCCAGATCACAGCGCCGTGGCACGCCGCTGCTCGCGCAAAGGCCGTGGCTACCAACTCTTGGTCAGCACTTCCGTCAGCGGGCGTATACAGCGCGCCAAGGCCACCTTCAGGCTGAGGGTATGGGAGCAGACCAAGGACCTCGTTCGGCCCAAGAAGCTGCGTTGTCAGGCCAAATTGTTTTGCAACTGCCATGAAAGCCTCGGAACGCCGGCGCCGGCGATCGTTGGAGAAAAGCGAGACCTGGCCCTGCTCCTTCCAGCCCACAGTATCCCCGAGCTCATTTTCGAGGCCGCGCCAAATATCAAGGGAATCGAGCATCAGCGCCATTTCCAAAGGATCACGCCTTTGTGTGCCTATCACGCCTAAGCCACGGCATGACTGCTCGCCGTTGATGCGACCCTTTTCGACGAGGACAACCTGTCTACCGGCCTTCGCCAGATAATAGGCAGCACTCGACCCAACGATGCCGCCCCCGATAACGACCGTGTCGAACCGCCGGTTCATGCGCTTTCCCAGAAGCAGTTTCGCAAGGTTGCGGATCCTATCGCCTCGCCGCAGGCAGAAACCTGTGCCCGAACTTAACTGCCCCAGATTGTCTCGTAGACCCTGAGGAGATTGCCGCCGTAGATGCCTACGATTTCCTGTTCGCTGAACTGCCGGCGCAGAAGGGCCTCGGTTAGCGCTGGCAGCGAGCGCGGCGTCTCAATACCGCCAGGGAAGAAGTGAGGTGGAGGTGGGTAAGCGTCCGGGGTCCACACATTGTCGGCAACGTACTTCTGATACTGCATCAACGCGGCGGCATCATCTGTATAAGGATACTGGCCGGCATAATAGTCGATGCCCAGCGTAACATGCTGCGGGCCCACGAGGCTGGAGATATGGGCGATGTGGTCGATAAAGCGATCGATCGTTGGCCGCTTGTCGCCAGACACGAAGCCAGGGAAGCCAACAACTCCAATTGTTCCGCCTTGGGCGGCAATTGCCTTAATAAGCTCGTCGGAGAGATTCCGGGCAGACGGGTGAACGGCTTTTGCGTTGGCGTGGGACACGATGACCGGCACCGACGAGTGTTCGATCGCATCCATGGTTGTTCGAACCCCCGTATGAGCGCAATCGACAATCGTACGAACCCGGTTCATGCGCTCTACGACCTGCAGCCCAAATCGGCTCAGACCAGCATCAGAGCGTTCTTCGCAGCCATCGCCGAGACGGTTCCTGACGTTGTAGGCGAGCTGCATGACGCCGACCCCGAGCACCTTGAAGGTGTCGATGAGATCCAGTTTATCTTCGATGGGTGCAGGCCCCTGGAAGTGCATAATGATGCCCATCTTGCCGAGCGCTTTGGCCTTGCGGACATCGGCCGCCGTGCGGACGAGAAGTAGATCGTCACGTTCACGCAGCAGCCGGTGCCACGATGCAATTTTCCGCAGCGTAACCTCTGTCCCATCCCAGAACCCAACCGTCGGAGCGATCGCAGTCAGACCGCCCGCCCGATACTCGGCAATCATGTCCCGGTCATCCAAAAGGGGACATACCGCGTCGATAATGATCGCATTTTGGTGGAGGGATTCTGCGGCCGCACTCATAGGCGCTCCTCGCTTTTTTCCGTGATGATGAAAGCACGCGGGAGGGATCCCGCGCGAGCTATCTCGTCGAAAAACATTGGCGTCAGTGAAGTGGCAGACGCCTGTACCGCCCCGGCTGGTTCGGATCGAAGAAGTGGTTAACCGGACCGTTGTCCAGGAAATGCTTTGCCCATCGAGCCATTGCCGCAGGGTCGAGCTCAACGCCGAGACCATGCCCTTCCGGCACAGGCACCATGTTGTTGGTCTGCCGGAAGGGTCCATTGCGAATAATGTCGCCCACTTGCCAATGAAAGAGCGACTGCGAGGCCTCGGTGATCCAAGGCGTGGCAGCCACGACATGGAGGTACGCCGCTGTCATTATACCCAAGTCGTTAGAGTAGCACCAAAAGCCCTTGCCCATGGCTTCGCAGGCGGCGATGAACTTCAGCGCCTTCGAAAGACCTCCGAGGGCCGCGAAGTTGCAGACAAAATAGTCGGGAGCGCCAAGCACTACGGCGCGCCGCAAATCGGGGACATGGGTCGAGAACGGGATACGGGAATGCTGCCGCAACGCAGCCATCTCCTCGAATGTCGCGACCGGATCTTCATAGTTACGGATGTTGAAAGGCTCAATCTCGCGCAGAACCCAACGCGCGGTGGTCAGCGACCACTGCATGTTCGAGTCCAACTTGATCTGTGCCCCCTCGCCCAAAGCTTCCCGGAGCATTCGCACCGTGCGGATCTCGAGCAGAGGATCGCCCAATATGAGCTTACCCTCGAAAATGGTCGAACCGTGCTCTTCGCGCATTTTCAGGCAATGCTCTACGACAGCCTCGGGCGTCATTTCCCCGCCTGCTCCGTCCTGTTCGGGACGAAAGGCAAAATACTCGGAAAAAGGGATGTCTTTACGGACCGCGCCGCCCAGCAACCGATAGAGCGGCATTCCAAACACTTTGCCCCGAATGTCCCAAAGCGCGAGTTCGACCGCGCCAAACGCAATCGATGCAGCATTTTCACCAGTGTTGACCGTGATCTGCCAAGGCGGGACGCAGCGCGCTTCGCAGTCCGCAAGGTCGAGCGGGTCAGCCCCGATAAGGGCTGGAGCGATATGGGATTTGACGACCTCGCCAAAGTGCCACCAGGGCGCTTCGCCCAGGCCGACAAGACCGGAATCAGTCTCAACTTCAATGATCGATTTGGACGCGCCGCCGTAGAGACCCGCCGTCCACCACAAAGGCGCCGACAGCGGCACGTTAACGTGTGTGATTTTGATGTTAGTAATCTTCATAGGAATTCCGAACAGAGGCTTTGCTCGGAGATACATGACATCCCCGAGCATCGATGACTTGTTGCAGCGTTTGGAAGCCGGGTGCTAGACCCAGACCGCAGTAGCCACCCTCGCGAAGTTCTGTCCCATGATCTTCTTCACGTCCGTGTCGCTGTACTGCCGAAGCAGAAGGCCCTCAGCTATGTCAGGGATCTGCTCGGGGAGGATGAACCGCCATGACGAATAGTCCCATTGGTCTGCCTCTGACTCGGGCCAGACATTGGGGAATTCTTTCACCAGGTTCGGCATCTCGTCCGGATCGAGGACGGCGTCCAAGCCCAAGCCAACATGGTCGACGCCCACCAGGTTCGCGACGTAGTCGATGTGGTTGACGATCGTCTCCGGCGTACAATCCTCATCCGCGGCCATGTACTTGCTGACGCCGTTGATACCCACCACCCCGCCAGTCCGGGCACAGGCCTTGATCTGGTCGTCGCGCAGATTGCGATCGTGGTCCCAGAGCGCCCTAGGGTTGGAGTGTGTGAAAATGACAGGGGTCTTAGAAATCTCCATGACCTCCATCGAAGAACGATAGCCGGTATGGGTAACATCGACCATCATGCCGACACGGTTCATCTCGACAATAGCCTCGCGACCGAGCGGCGTCAGAGGAATATCCTCATCGGTGCAGCCGCCGGCGAACGAGTTGTTCTTGTTATACGCCAGGTTCATCTGGCGTATGCCCAAACGGTGAAAGGCCCCAATCATTTCAATGTTTTTGTCGAGGGCATTTGCGCCTTCCAGATCGAGCGCAACGGCCAGTTTGCCCTCTCGTTTGGCACGTTCGACATCCGCAAACCGGTCGACGAGCACGTACTCGTCGCTATGGAACTCAAGCCACCTGCGGTAGTGGGCCGCGCAGCGGAGGGATTCCTGCCAGGAAAGGGCGTCCCATCCCACATTCAGACCAATGAAAGTAGCCCCGCCATCGCGCCAGCGCGAAAGAAAACTTAGATCTAAAGTGGGACGGCAAGCGACGCCGGCGTGCGTGTCCCAAATAATCGATTCAGCGAGGAGCTTTCGGACCGCTTGAGCGGTTTCTCGTCCGTCATTCAAAGTCTTAGTCACGTTTTCACCCTGTGTTTTCAAAAGTTGGATGTGCGGGACCTCCACGCTCGAAGGTTTCGAGCGTGTGAGGAAGAGCCGAAATGCGAGCGTCAGGCCTCGAACCAGCAGTGGGCGAAGTTCTTCGCCTCGCCGTGAAAGTGATTACCGACGAACCCCTGAACGGTTTTTGCCAGTCCGTTGATGGAGGTTGAAAACATCAGGGTTATGTGGCCCGCGTCTTCCTGCACCATTTTTGCGGCATCATGGTAGAGCGACTTGCGCTTTTCGACGTCGAGCTCGGACCGGGCCTGGGCGAGAAGCTTATCAAACTCCGGCCGATACCAGTTACCATCGTTCCACGGAGAGTCGCTTGCGAATGGCTGGGTGAACGCCTGATCTTCCGTGGCCAGGCTGCCGAAGTAAGAGGCGCAGAAGGGCTTTTTCATCCAGACGTCGCTCCAATAACCGTCTGCCGGCACACGCTTTGGATTGACGGTAATGCCAGCTTTGGCGGCGGTCTGCTGGAAGATTTCTGCAGCGTTGACTGCTCCCGGGAACACGGACTCTGATGTATGAAGATCGATCGCGCCGCTGTGACCAGACTTCTTGTAATAGAAGCTTGCTTTATCAGGATCGTACGTGTGCTGGGGCAGTTCGGAATAAAGCGGATAGATAGAATTGATGGGATTGTCGTTGCCGATAGTCCCGTATCCCGCCTGCGTGCTTTTTAGGATCAAATTCCGATCAACCGCATATTTGAGCGCTAGCCGCAAGTCGGGGTTGTCAAATGGCGCCTGGTTCGTCTGCATCACGAAATAGTAGAACGTGGTCGTATCCGCCACGTCGATCTTGACGGACGGAGAACTCTTAATCCGCCCGACAAGGTTCGGTGTGAGCTCCGACGCAAAGTGCGTTGAACCGGCTAGAAGCGAGGACATCCTGGCCATGTCATCATTGATAACCAAAATCTCGAGCTCGTCGAACAACGGTTGCTCTGGCCTGAAATACTTCGGATTGCGCTTGAAATTGTAGCGGACGCCCGGTTGCGCCGAGTCAAGCATAAATGGTCCCGTTCCGATCCCTTTGGCTGGGTCTTCTCCCTCGGGTTGGGCGATAAGCGCCGCATTGGTCATCAGGTAAGGGAAGTTGACGTCGGGCGCAGCCAGGGTAACCGTCAATTGGTGAGGGCCGACCACCTTGACGTCCTTGATCGCCTTCATCAGGGCGGCGGCACCCGATTTCGTATCGGGGCCGCGGTGACGGTTCAGCGAGTAGACCATGTCGTTGGCAGTGAATTCTTTACCATTGTGAAAGGTGACATCCTTTCTCAGGGTAAATGTCCAGGTCTTTCCGCTGTCGCCCGGCTCCCAGCTCTCAGCCAGCTCACTGGCCAACCTTCCGTCCGTGGTGCGTTCCAGCAGCCGGTTGCCAAGCTGATAGGAGACAAAGAGCGGGACCGAGGAAGGCATATTCGTAGGGTCAACCGTATCGGTCGTCGATCCACCCTTGACCCCGGCGACAAATTTGCCGCCGCGTCGTGGTGTTTGAGCAAATGCCTTAGTCGGCAGGACAATGCGGCCAACAGCTCCGGCTATGCCGAGACCTACGGATCCACGGAGCAAAGCTCGTCGATCCAGCTTGAGCAACGGCTTGTTGCTCGAATCTTCAAGATCCATCGTTAGCTCCCATTGGCTTTTGGCGGCCGTCAAACGGCGGTTCCCTTGTGGGTTTCTCGTCCGGATGATCGGCTCTTCGACGTCGCAATTCTAGCTTCGGAACGACCGGCGTCCCAATACAACTTGGGCACCGATTGTTGTTGATTTTGTTATGAATGGCGGGATAAAGTAGCAGTCGGTATAGCGTTGCATGGAACCTGGATGGCATCTCCGTCCCTGGAAATGAGGGAGCTTCGTGCCTTTGTGGCTGTTGCAGAGGAGCTAAGCTTCGTGGGTGCGGCGAAGCGGCTTAACGTTGCCCAACCGGCTTTAAGCAGGACAATCAGCATGCTGGAAGCCAAGCTCGGTGTGCAGCTTCTAGACCGGACGACTCGATCAACACATGTCACCCTCGCCGGCAAAGTTTTTCTGGCAGAAGCGCACTATACGCTCGCTCAGATGAAAAGGGCGGTTCAGCTCACGCAAGAGGCAGAAATCGGCCTCACAGGTGAATTGCGAGTTGGCTACATGGATTTTGCGATCCACAGTCCTATGGTACCCCTTCTGGCTGAATTTAAGCGGACCCATCCGCTTGTGAAAATCAGCCTAAAACGTCATCGATCAGACGCACAGTCCACCGATCTTAACGCCAATCGTATCGATATTGGCTTTGCCGTCAGGCACCGCTTTCAGCGCAACGTAGAAGTGATGCCGTTCACGCAAGAACCGTTGGTCGCAGTGATGAGCCGACACCACCGGCTCGCGGAACAGGAACGCATTTCAGTAAGCGATCTCGCGGAAGAGCCGTTCGTGATGGGCGATCGCGAGGGCTGGGAACTTTACCTGCCGACCGTGGAGGCATTCTGTGCAAGTGCCGGGTTCGTACCAAGGATCGCTCTCGAGGCGCAGGATGGAGCTACTATCTTCAGTATGGTAGCCGCGGGCCTTGGTGTTACGCTTTATCCGTCATGCGTCCGCAACGCTGAGCTACCCAACCTGGTGATTAAAGAATTTGTCGAGGCTTCGCCACTTGTCGAAACATTTGTTTTGACCAGACAGGCAGGCTACTCGTTGGTGACCGGCATGATGGTGACCTACCTCCAGCATCTCCTATCAGCCAGGTAGGCAGCCAGCACGCTACCGCCGTCGCTCCATCCGCAGGCTTGCACAAGATTGGTGAAGAAGCGTTTGCGCGGTGAATGTCGATGACAAGGGTCGTTATCCCGTCAACCCCTCACGTGTTACGAGACCCTGCTACCATAATGCCTAGGCCATCTCGGTGATGCTGGCCGCCGCTACCCATGTGCTCCGCTTGTCGTGTGTTGAAAAACGACCGTTTTCCGCACATTTTCCATCTGCGCTTCGATGGCCGCTACGCCGGTTTCGATCTCGTCGAAGACAAGCCCGTACTGCTCCTCGCTCAGCGCGCCGGTCCGCAATCTTTCGGAGCGGCTGCCGAAGCGCGACCGCTCCAGCATCTTCACCACCGCCGTCAGTCGTGCGATCCGCTCCTCGGCGCTCTTGTTGACCAACTCGAGATGCGTGTTGTGGGCTTCGAGATCGGCGTTACGCTCTTCCAGACAGGCGGCTTTTTCGGCCTTGGCAACAACCATCGCCTTGAGCGCGTCAACGTCGTCCGGGAGCGCAAGATCGGGTGCCGACATGGCCCGAATCAGAGCATATTCGCGAGGCGATTTTCCCGCCTTTTCAGCACCCTGATTTATCATGCCGCAGTTTACCCAACCGATTGCGGCCGCCTGACGGGCGCTGTCCGCACTCGTTTCCAGTCCATTCCGTCGACCAAAGCCATCAGTTGAGCGTGGTTGATCTGGACCCGGTGATGACCGATCCGCGGCCAGCAGAACTTCGCCTTTTCAAGTCGCTTCAAATAGAGGCACACGCCGAAGCCGTCCCACCAGACGATCTTGATTCTGTCGGCTCTTTTCGCACGGAAGACGTAAAGCGCACCGGTGGCAGGTTATGTGGCGCGCCACATAACCGCATTTATGCGTCGGGCGAGATTATGTAGCGGAGCCTTCCTGGTGCCAGCCTAGGCCCGCCGGTCCGGATTTTTCCGCCACATAATATTTCATGCCTCTCTCATGGCGCGGGATTCCCCTGTGCCACAACGCCGGAGGGGCAGAATGCTCGAGTTCTATTTTTCCTATTGTGGGGTGCTCCTGCGTAGCGGTGCACTCGGTGGCGAGATGGATCGCCTCGCGGAGCATTTTTTCACCCTTGGTTATAAGCGAGCGTCTGCCACGATTTACCTGAGCCGGATTGCGCGCTTTAGCCAGTTTGCCGCAACGCGCTGTGGTCCGATGCCTATCTCTCAAGATGTCGTCGACAGCTATTTGTGCACGTTTACTACGGATACTCCACGCATTGGAGCAGTGTCGGCACTGGGACACGCGCGGCGAGTGGCTCCAGAACGCTTCCTTGCTGCTGTTCCCAGTGTAGATAATGATCCGAATGCTCCGCTTCTGAGCTCCTTTTCGGACTATCTGAGCAGGGTGTGCGGACTGGAGTCAAAGTCTCGCGAAGGCGTTCTCCTGGGCAGCCGCCGCTTTCTGGATTGGTTCCATCGCCACCATTCCGGCCAAGACCTCGACGCATTGACGGCTGAGCATGTCCTTGCCGCTGTCGAACATCGGCTGTCACTATCGGCGACCTCCGGTACCCGCACCGCAGCAACTTCTCACATCCGGACATTTCTTCGGTTTTTGTATTGGGCTGGCCACCACGATCAGGATCTCGCGCGCGTCGTCCCCAGGACGCCCCACTGGCGTTTGGCTCATCTGCCGCCGCGCCTTGCATGGGATGACGTTCGGCGTGCAATTGATATGATCGGCGCAACGGCACCGGTTGACGTCCGCGATCGAGCCGTCCTGCTGCTGCTCGCCACCACGGGCATTCGCAACGGTGAGCTGCGCGCCCTTCAACTGCACGATATCCACTGGCGAACTGGCGAGGTTTTTGTCCGGCACACCAAGGGCAAGCGTGATGGGTGGCCCCGCTCATCGAGGAAGCCGGTGCCGCGCTCGCCGACTACGTCCTGCGCGCTCGACCGAAGGTGGATAGTCCGTATCTGTTCCTGTCCTTCACGCCGCCCGTGGCACCATTCAAATGCGCGTCGCCTGTTTCGAGGATCGTGCGGAAGCGGTTGCGACATGGCGGGGTTGAACTCGGGCAGGTCGCAGGTGCGCATCTCCTGCGCCACAGTCTTGCCACCCAGCTCGTCAAGCAGCGAAGGCCGATCAACGAGGTCGCCGATATCCTGGGACACCGCAGCATCAACACAACGGCGCTGTACGTAAAGGTCGCGACGTCGCAACTTGCCGAGGTCGCACTTCCCTTTCCGGGAGGCGTGGCATGACCGCCTTTGCCCGATTCCTCGGCGAGAAGGCCGAGTGTTACATCGAGCTACGCCACTCCCTCGGCTATGCCTTCAGCAAGCAAGCCGGCACGTTGCGGGCTTTCGTGAGGTACATTGAGCGCGCTCAGTTCGATGGGCCTGCCACTCGAACTTTGGCGCTGGATTTTGCCCTGTCGTTCAGCGGCGCCGCCAACAGCCGTGTCAGTCGTCACGGCGTGCTGCGCCGGTTTTACGAATATCTCGCCGTCTATGACGCGCGAACCGAAGCCTTGGAGCGCAGAGCTTTCCCCAGATCCAGAGCGATTCCGCCTCCGCGAATCCTCAGCGAGGCCGAGTTGGCATCACTCATCGACGCATGCCGCCGCATCTCGCCGGGAATCCTTCTCAAGGGGCGGACAATGGCCACGCTGATCGGATTATTGGCGAGCTCGGGGCTGCGATCAGGCGAAGTGGTCAGACTTGATCGTTCCGACGTTGATCTGGCCAACGGGATTCTCCTCATTCGGAAGACGAAGTTCCGCAAGGACCGTCTCGTTCCAGTTCACACGACGACCCAGGCTGCCCTTCGTAGCTACGTCCATGAACGGGATGCCGCTTTTCCCATGCCCAAGGACCAGGCCTTTTTCCTCAGCTCTCGTGGCAATCGCCTCTCGGCGACAGGCCTGCAAAACGGCTTTGCCGAGGCCCGCAAGCTTGCTGGTCTCGATGGCGGCAAGCCATTAAGGCCACACGATCTCAGGCACCAGTTCGCCGTGACCCGTCTCGGCCTCTGGCATCAGCAGCGCGCAGACGTTCAGGCGTTGCTCCCGTTGCTCGCCACATATCTCGGTCACGCCAGCTACAGCGACACTGCCTACTATCTCACCGGTTCGGCAGATCTTCTCGCCATTGCGGCGGAGCGCGCCTTCCTCGACGGAGGTGCAGCATGAGCGAACACCTGCTGCTGGCGCCGCTCCTGGAGTCCTACTTTCGCCGGCGCTTGACCAAACAACGCAATGCGACTCCCGCGACCGTGGCCAGCTATCGCGATGCCTTGCGCATGCTGATCATCTTTGCCGCCACCCGATTGGCGAAGAAGCCGGCCGCATTGGCACTCGAAGACCTCGATCGAGACCTCGTTCTCGCCTTCCTCGACGAGCTCGAGGAGAAGCGCAAGAACGTCATCGCCACGCGCAACGCCCGACTAGCGGCCATCCGATCCTTCTTCCATCACGTAGCAGCCGCTGACCCGGCGTCCTTCGGTGTCGCCCAACGCGTGCTGACGATTCCCATAAAACGGGCTCACATTGAGGTGACGCACCACCTCACCAAAGCCGAAGTGGACGCCCTTATTGCGGCCCCCGATCAGAGGACGTCCCGTGGGCGGCGCGACCGAACGTTTCTACTGTTTCTGGCACGGACCGGCGCCCGGGTCTCCGAAGCCACCGGCGTCAACGCAAACGACCTTCAGTTGGAACGGCCGCACCCACAAGTACTGCTGCGCGGCAAAGGGCGCAGAGACCGCGTCGTCCCCATTGCTAAGGACCTGGCGCGGGCGCTGACATCCTTGTTGAGCGAGCGCGGGATCGCCCATCACGAGCCGCGAGCGATATTCGTCGGCGCCCGCAACGAACGCCTGACTCGTTTCGGAGCGACCCATATCGTGCGGCGTGCGGCCACAGAGGCCGTGCCTACCAGGCCGGCCTTGGCCGACAAGCCCATATCGCCGCACATCTTCCGGCACTCCCTCGCCATGAAGCTTCTCCAGTCCGGCGTGGACCTTTTGACGATCCAAGCCTGGCTCGGGCACGCACAGGTCGCCACGACCCACCGCTATGCCGCAGCGGATGTCGAGATGATGCGCAATGGACTCGAGAAGGCGGGCGTCACCGGCGCTCACGGCGTGCGTTTCCGACCAAATGACTCCGTTCTGCAACTGCTGAACAGCATCTAAATATTATGTGGCGGAAAAATCCGGACCGGCGGGCCTAGGCTGGCACCAGGAAGGCTCCGCCACATAATCTCGCCCGACGCATAAAGAACGGATCCGAGCCGGCATCCCGCACCAGCGCAAGCAGGCCATCGAGGCCTTTTCGGAAGTCCACCGGGTGGCTCGCAAGATAGACCTTCACCCCTGCCGGGATCATACTGAGCGCGCCGCCCGCAAAACACGCCGCAGATGGTCCTTGCACACAGTCGCACCGGCCCGGACGGTCATGCCATTGACCACAATCTCAATGGTGCGGGAATGGTGAGCCTGAAGCCTCCCAAGGCCGGCCTCCTCATCCTTGCCGGCGCGTTCCACCTCATCCGTCTTGGACGCCGCAGCCCGCCAGCCGAACAATTGCGATAGGCTGATCCCGATCTCTCGAGCCAGGGCCGAAACACTGGCGCCAGGTTCAGAGATCCTTGCTACCATCTCGGTCTTGAACGCATCCGAACCATCGCCGCCTCCGCGCGACCGGTGCACCCTCGAAGCGATCCGCAACCGCCTCAATCAATTCGACACCTCGAAAAACCTGGCAATCGAGAACGCATTTTGATTCACTTCGCCTGGTGATTTGCACGGAGACGTTGGATGTGAGGCCAGGCTGGGTTCTGGGACATTGACGAGCGCTATGTCCGGCTGAGCGAGGCCGGCGATCCACTGGAGAAGCTGAACGCGGTGGTGCCTTGGGAGGTTTTCCGGAAACCGCTGGCCAAGGCGCTGAAGCGCTCCGATGGCGCCAAAGGCGGCCGGCCGCCCTTTGATGCGGTGATGATGTTCAAGGTCCTGGTTCTGCAGGCGCTCTACAGTCTCTCGGACGATCAGGCCGAGTTCCAGATCCAGGACCGGCTTTCCTTCATGCGCTTCCTCGTGTTGGGGCTCGGCGACAAGGTTCCCGACGCCAAGACCATCTGGTTGTTTAGGGAGCACCTCACGCAGGCCCTGGCGATGGAGAACCTGTTCGCCCGTTTTGACAAGCACCTCACCAAGGCCGGTTATCTGGCGATGGGTGGCCAGATCGTGGATGCCACGATCGTGGCGGCGCCGAAGCAAACGCAATTCCGATGCTGAAAAGGCCGACATCAAGGCAGGAAAGGTGCCGGACGAGTGGCAGAAGAAGCCAGCCAAGCTGCGCCAGAAAGACCGGGACGCGCGCTGGACCGTGAAGTTCTCGAAGGCCAAGGCCGATGAGGAGGGAAAGACGAAGCAGCGCGATATCGCCGTTCCCGCCTTCGGCTACAAGAACCATGCCTCGATCGATCGCAGGCACGGCTTCATCCGCGGCTGGAACGTCACCGGCGCCTCGGCCTGGGACGGGGCGCAGCTTCGCAACGTGCTAGACAAGAACAACACCGGCTCGACGGTGTGGGCCGACGCCGCCTACCGCTCGAAGAAGAATGAGGCGTGGCTGGACAAGAACGGTTACGTCTCCGACATTCATCACAAGAAGCCGAAAGGCCGGCCGATGAGCGAGGCGATGGCACGGGCCAATGGCCGGCGCTCAAAGATCCGCGCTTTCGTCGAGCACGTCTTCGCGCAGCAGAAATCCCGTATGGGCCTGTTTGTCCGCACGATCGGCATCGCCCGCGCCCGCACCAAGATCGGCATGGCCAACCTCGCCTACAATCTCACCCGCTTCGTTTGGCACCAGGGGCGAACTGCGTTCGCATGACGGCGAGAGCGGCGGAAAACGCCGCCGCGATGCCGAAATCGGCAACCAGCATCAGCCCCAACGACCGAAATCCAGCCACCGCCGCGCGTCAGGCTGTTCGCAACCTCATTGCCGCACCACCCCTCTGGAAATGCCGGTAGTTCGAGATGTCCAATTGAAAGCTTCTATCCGCAGGCATAGGCGCAGACATAGAAATTGACACTGAAAGCTCCTCGGCTACTTCAGTGTCATCATCGCTGCCGCATACTTGCTGCGCCAGATGGGGTAGCCTTCCCACTTACCAGTGGCCTATGTTTTGGACGAGCTGTTCGACCACGACACGATCCTCGACATCTGGCGACGTGACGTAGATCGGCGCGCGTACCGTTGCACCCTCGATGATTCTCCAAAAGCTGGCTGCTTCACCGAATCCGAGTCAGATGGCCAAAGCCTTGCGGGAGCTCGGCCGTATCGAACGATCCTTGTTCATGATCGAGTGGTATTCCAGTCCGGCTTTGCGTCAACGGTTCTAAGCCGGTCTCAACAAGGGCGAGGCAGCGCACAAAACTCAAGCGTGCTGTCTTCGAATTCCATAAGAGAGGCGAAATCTGCGACCGATCGTTCGAAAGCCAGACATTCCGCAGGTCTCAATCATCGTCACGGCGATAGTCCACTGGAACACCGTCTATCTCAGCTGCGCCGTCACTATCGATCGACCCCCAGCTTTGCTTTTCCTCCAACGATTACGCGGCCTTCCGATGATGAGAACTCAAGAACTCCCCCGCTCTTAGATGCCTGCAGCGCGCGCAAGTCGGTTTTACCCAGGACCCTTGCCCAGTATGGGTAGATCTTGCAGTGTGCCGACACACAGACCTGATCCTCGTCGATTGCGATTCTTGGGGAAAAGAACCTTGATACGAAATCAAATTCCCTGAGCACTCCGTCTCGATCAGCCAGAGCTGTGATCGCAACACCGCGGCAATCGATCTGAACTATGCTGTGAAAATTAGGCACATAATTAACGACGGCATGTTCGTTGTCGACGATAACAACATAATCATCATATGCCTTTCGAATCTCCTTAACCTGGATATTCATGCATCGTTGGACTGCTTCGTATTCCATCGGATCCGCAGGAGTCGTGTCAATAACCGGAAGCGCGACTTGTACGACATCGCCTTTTTGCCAAGCCTCGAGATGCCCGCTCCGGGAGTGATAAAGGATTCGATTGGAGCGACCATAACCGGCGCTAAACAGCCAATATGTCGCTGCCAATGTTCCATGTCCGCAGAGGTCCAATTCGGAATTCTGCGTAAACCAGCGAATTTCGAAATCGTCAGTCTCCTCTAAGGCGCGAAGAAACACTGTCACAGGCTGGTGAAAATGTTGGGCCAGCAGCAGGCACTCGGCGATCTCTGGATATCTATCATAAAGCACGACGGCCGCCGGATTGCCTCCGAACCGGTCGTCCGCAAACGCATAGACCACCTCTGACGACGGATCGCCACGCGAACGGCTCGCACCACGCACCTCCTCGCTCAAAGCTGGTGGTAGAATAAAACCTTTTTGGGCCGTCATGTCTCAAACTCCTTAGGCCATCGATCTAGGACATGTCACGGCTAAGAATTTCGCTCTTCGCTCGGATATGCCTGCTGCGCCTCGGCTCTGGCACTATGATGTAAGAATCCGAATGGTTCGGTTCGCATGATGGGAACCAGCTTGGACTCCATGTCTACTGCGTTCACCAGCCTTGCGTAGGTCCCGGCTATTGCGAACTCCCGCATAACACCTCTCATTTCGCGAATGTCACGCGTGGTATCGTGTGCAAGAAACGAATATTCGGGTCGGCCCTTGATGTCGCGAATATAAACGGGCGTCGCCACGTCAATCGCGCCGCCTCCGAAATCGGCGCGCCCTTGCAAGTTGATCGTCTCGCTGTAGGGCACATCCGCTAACAGTTCGCACCGATGCACATGAGTAAAGCTTGACGTGCCTAGGCCGACAATCAAACCAGCCGAACGGCTTATCTCACCAAATATCGAGTCGTCACCGAACGGACTGCATTTCCACCAGTCGGCTTCGCACAATTCCTGCGCACTCGGGCCGATCACGACCATTGAATAGGCGGGATGTTTGGTGCGCCCAGCCGGAAGCTCTCGCATGACAATATCGGCTAAAACTCCCGTTTCGGACTTGTTTTTTGTCCAGTGAAAAGACCGGGTCTCACAGTAACTCAATGTGAATGCCGGAATAATTACGGTACAAGAACACGAGAGACTCTCTATCTCTTTGAGAATAAGGGATGTAACGTCATTCGACGTTACGTTTCTAAATGCTGCTAGCGACGAATGCAGTAGAATTGTTCCAGGAGATAGCATCTCAATGTATTCGATAACTTGTGCTAGCTCATTCCGCAATTCGGCAATCTCTCCACTTCTTCGCTTGACCGTTTGAGATTCGCTAAGATAGACTGGTTGCATTCGCCTTGCCCAATCCTCAAGCGACAGGTCTTGCTCTCGATAAACGTCGTCGGAGAACATAAGGCCGGTTTCGGTCAACTTGATCTGTATCTCGAGGAAGTCCAGGGAATCAATATTGCACTCTCGTACCAGCGAGCCGGGCAATACCCATTTTCGCTTGACGGCGTGTACCGCCTTCAGCAAATGGTCCAACGGTGATCTCATTGTACGCTCGGCCTCGGGTGCGTCACAGCTCTCGGTTGCCCTCAGCGCCTGCTTGGCAGTTCTCTCAAGGGCGCGCTGGTCGAGCTTTCCATTGGCAGTAAAAGGAAGCTCTACAAGAGACGCAACGAGCCTCGGAATACGATCATTAGGCAGCGCATCTAACAGCCGCCGGCGAACTTCATCCACGTCGGCGCTCGCGGGCGTGACCAGGCAGACCAGTTCCTGCCCCGTATCGTCATCTCTATCCACCACGACTACTGCTGAATCTGCGCAGAGGCCCGTCCGGTCGATCGCGCTGGTAATTTCTCCTTTCTCCAGTCGGATTCCTCGGTACTTAATCTGATCGTCCTTTCTTCCGACAAACCGCAACCCATGTTCTTCCGATGCCACTACGTAATCCCCAGTGCGGTACAGAGCTTGCACGCCGTTGGACGTAGTAAATGGCACGAAGCGCAGCTTCGATTGGGCATCGTCAGCCACATAGCCGTGGGACGTCTGCATACCGCCCACCCAGAGCTCCCCCTCGATACCAAATCCGACGTTGGATTTGCTATCGTCAAGAACAAATAAATCGACGTTAGGGGCTGGATTCCCGATGTACATTGGAAGCTCTTCATCGAGACGTCGACAGTAGTGATAGCTAACTCCAACGCAGCACTCGGTTGGTCCGTAGTGATTTATCAGAGTGGTGTTGGGAAAGACCGAGTAGAACCGACGCCTGATTGAATCTTGTAAGGATTCGCCACTGCAGAGCACATATCTGAGGTCGGTGAATCGTTCCGATAGGTAAGGAATTCGCTCAAGGGATCCCAACAAGCGCCGCAGCAATGTCGGAACTGTTTGAATAACATTTGTGCCGCTTTGTATCAGGAATTCAATCGTTTCGATTATCTGTCCTCCCAGTTCCGTGCTAGGTAAGACAATTGTCCCGCCGGTCGCAAATGGTACGAAGAACTCGGGGATTGAGAGGTCGAATGTTGGTCGTGTAAGCTGCGAAATGCTGGCGCTTTCCGAAAAATCGAGCATGTCGATATTCCAGTCAACCATATTCAGAAGAGCTGTCTGGGAAACTGGTACCCCTTTCGGGATTCCCGTAGTCCCGGAGGTATGCATGACATACGCGATGTCTGTGAACCCCGAATTGCCGCCGTCGCTCGTCAGAGGGCGCTCAATGCGTATCGAACCACTCGGATCCTGACTAACGATGGCATTTGCCTTGGTATTGCGCAGTATGGGATCCAATCGGCCGTCCGTTTCCGATGGATCAACAGGCACAAACGCAACGCCCATCATTTGAGTGGCGAGAATGGCAGTGACCAAATCAACTGATCGAGGAAGTTTGACAATCACCGCATCACCGGGACGAACACCGACGGTCTTGAATCGATCCATAAGACTGAACGCGGAAATACCCAACTCCTGGTAGCTTATGTCGCCATTCTCACTCGTGCGCACAGCGGTGTTCGACGGAAATTCTTCCAAAGTCTTGGCGATAACATCTGCTATATTGTTGCCGCCAAAACGTAACGGCCGGCGCGGACCGGACAGAGTCGATGTGAGAGGTTGCATCGTAGGGTCTCCATTACAGTTTCGGTCATCCGCCCTGCGGTGATCAGGAACCAACTTGGACACTTCGCCGGAACGCGGCCAATCCCATTTTCGTCAAGCGTTGCGACTTGGGAGCTTCAACAATCGTGCCAACTGCACGCAGAGAGCTCGCGAACAAATAATCCGCAGAGTAATCAATGGATTAAAATACGACTTCGTCGAACGCTGATCGTGGGCGACCTTGAAAACCCGTCAGCAGTTGTCGGCTACCCGACGTTTTCCGACAAAGGGGTTCCTTCCCACGTGACTGGCCTGCTCAACAGGAGCCCACACCTTTGCCACCGAATAGCGAATGGGCCCCCTCACCTGAAAATTCATTGGGGTTGGCGCATGGCGCATGTGGTGCAAGCGTGGAAATGACGCAGGGTCCGGTTGCTTGCGCCGATCCGCACTGTTTTCTCGAGACCACATCCGCCATGAATGATCCTACGATACCGCGTGTAGCAGCAACAAATTCGATGGCAAGCTCCGGCATGGCGATGCCCATCCCTCGTGGCCACAGGGGCTAAGCAGAAACGTACGGTGCGGGCCGAGCTTGGATGGCGGCGGCCGCTGCCGCCGACCAGCGGGCAAGATCGTCCCGACATTCAGCAGGGCGCGGCAGGAGTAGCGGGCCAGGTGCCAGCCGCGGATGCGGCTTGTAGGCCCTGCGAACAGAGACTATCCCCATCGCCAATACGATCCCGCAATGACGATACTGCAATGGAGAGTTGTCTTGCGCTTTTTTGGAGGACGCTCATCAAAAATTGGGCCCTACAAAACACCGAACTACAGACCGAGACGGCGGTAAGTTGAGATATGACGGTTCGACCCTTCGGTGAACGGACCTCTCGCCCAATCTCCCCAACGCTCCGCTAGTCTCAGACCTGCACATTGGGCCATTGTATCGAGTTCCTGATGATAAACGTAGCGAACGCGATGCGGTAAGCGCTTAACCGATGTACCAGAAAACCATAGGAGGGTTGAGGCTAAGTTCTGAGATAGTGGATCGTGGACCTCGGTATGAAGGATCGTATTCTCCTGATCCAGGAGTAGTGTAGTAATTCTCTGTCCGCTGACGAAACCATCCAAGGCCGGCACATCGAGTTCAATCACCAAAATCCCCTCTTCATCTAGCGCTTCCGCGGCAGATCGGAGGCAACTTATTTGGGATTCACGTGTGGAGAGCAGCTTAAAGGTGTTATAAATGCAATACACCAGATTGTAGCGTTGCTCTGACCGGAAGTTGGCAATGTCTCCGTTCCAAGCTTTAACCAGGTCTGTGCGCCTAGTGAGAAGTTCCAGCATGTTGTCCGAATTGTCGATACCTTCCACTCTGGCGCCCCGTTCGCTCAATGGCACTGCCACCCGTCCGTCCCCAATACCAAGTTCAAGAGCACTGCCTCCGATGGCGTATCCCTCAAGAAAAGCAACGGTTGCGTCTGCCTCGGCAATCCTACCTCGTAGAGTGGTATATTTATCATAAATCGAAGCCCAATTGGCGTCGTAGATCACGTCATCAGACATTTGACTCTCCTGTAGCTAGACCTTACTGTATTGTAATAATGGCAATATAAGTACCTTCTTTGTGGCCACGAGTACGTTTGTCCGTTCCGAGGGACAAACTTGATCGCCATAGAACAGATCGCGCATATATTGCGTGGGGGCAGCCCAGCGACTGACAGGTTTTAACTAGCCGGTGTTATTCCCCGGCATCGACCCATTCCGTCGCACGGAGCTGATCGAAGGATCTTGAGCCTATCAGGTTGTCAGGCCAAATCATCGGCTGGCACACCGACCGGTTCCGTTGCTGGCGTACTCCGCAGTTCAAAGCGCAAAAGCAATGCCAACTCAAAAAACCGCTTCCGTTTACTGCGTTGGCCTTTCATGTCTGGTTTTTGTGTCGCTAATACAACACTGTTTTGCCAGGCTTCCAACAAAGGTCAACGAATCCGTCAAGGAAGTCAAAGTCGCAACCGGCGCGCCTGGAAGCTTCTACCGGGACGCGTCCGGCCACCACCATTTCACCGAACCAACTGCCATTATCGACCGCTCCAATCTATGTGACCCTGATTACTTTCATCGATGAGATCCACCAATGCTAATCAATCTCACCATCGACATGCTGCGCTCGGCCGTTACGGGATGGCCCGCCTGCCGGATCCACCACTCCACAATGAGATGCGGCTGGCTGATCGTCTCCGGCCGGAAATAGAGCACCCGCGTTCCCAGTGCCGGCAAGGGATTGCGAAATCGCCGAGACCCGCGCCAGAGTTCGGTCGAAATAGTCGACATAGGCGGCGGCTTCCTTCTCCTTGCCGAGAAGGCTGCCAATGATCGCCCGCGCCGTCTTCACGTCATCGGGCTCCTGCCATTCAATGACGACCGCAGGCACGCCGACGCGCGCCCCGCATCCGCCATGGCCGGATAGGTCGTCAAGATGACATCCGGCTTGAGCGCGAGGATCGTCTCCAGGTCCGGTTCCCGGCTCTTCGTCTCGATCAACGGCGCGTCAGCCAATTGCGGCGCGAAGACCGTTTGAAAGGTCCAGCGCGGGTTTTTGCCGAACCGCGGCGGCAAACCGCTGACGAGTCGACCCGACGCGCCGAGGGCGAACAGTAGGCTGTTTAGTGGCGCACGGCGCCCATGGTGGCGAACCCCTTGACTTCGCCCGGCACGACGACGCTGCGCCCTGCCATGTCGGTGATGGTGCGGACCCCGGCTGCATCCGCCCCCGGCAGGGCGAAGCCTAACAGGAGCAGTAAGAAGACTGAAATTTTCAGTAAGGATCGACGCATAATGTCAATTTTCCCTCAGAGTTTGGAACCTACCCAATCGGCGGGCTTCGCTCGGACAGGAAAACATACGGTCATGGGACCGAAGCCATCGTCGCCTACACCGACGGAGACCAGCCGCACCGGCACATCGTACAGCGCGCTCAGCGTGACATCTCTGACCACATGGGCTACGTCTCCCTATGCGAGCACGAGCCCGTGCTTCAGCAGCACCGCTCGCGTCGCCGCCACCAGGGCGTGGTCGGGATCATGCGTGGAAAATACCACTGTGCGCCCCTGCGTCGCCAGGCCAGCGATGATGTCGAGAATGCGCGTCTGGTTGGCGAAATCGAGGCTGGCCGTCGGTTCGTCGAGCACGATCGTCGGCACGTCCTGTGCGATTGCGCGGGCGATCAACGCAAGCAGGCGCTCGCCACCGCTCGACAGGTTGAACGGATGGTTCGCCAGGTGGCCGATTCCGAAACGGTCGAGGCTGTCTAGGTGTGGAGCCTCAACAGGTTGTCCAAGGTTAGATCGAGGCGACTGATGGGTGGTTTGGACTTTATGCTGCCGTGTGGCCGACGCCAATTGTATCTGTGCAGCCAGACAGGCAGTTCGGCGGCGCGGTGGTCTGAAGTCGGATAGGCGATGGCATAGGCCCATTCTCGCAGTGCCGTCTGGATGAAGCGCTCGGCCTTGCCATTGGTCTTTGGCGTATAGGGCCTTGTCCTGACATGCTTGAGGCCGAGATCGCGACAGGCCTTGGCGAATGCCTTCGATCTGTAGCAGGAGCCATTGTCGGTCATGACGCGGGCTATGGTGACGCCGAGGCTGGCGTAGTAGGCCACCGCCGCCTGAGGAAGGCAATGGCGCTCTCCTGTTTCTCGTCGGGCAGGATCTGGAAGAAGGCGATGCGGGAAGCGTCGTCGATACAGACCTTATAACGCTCGACCCAGCGCGCCGCGATCTTGGCCGACACGCCGTAGACGCGCGCCACATGGGCTTTGGAAAAAGCGCCTTCTATCACCGACAGCGCCATCTCCTCTCGACGCAGCGACGTGAGACGGGCATTCTTGTGGATGTTCATTCGGACCCTCCGATGGATGCTGAAGCCTAGTCTAGTAACTCCAGTCTCCTCGGTCAGGTCCGAATGGACAAGCTCCCAGCGGGCGGCCGTCGATCTCGATACCGGCGCCGCCGCCCTGGAGCCCGACGAGACAGCGCAGCAGCGTCGTCTTGCCCGACCCGTTCGGCCCGAGAAGGCACAGCACCGCGCCCGCTTCGGCCAGGATCGAAATCCCGCGCAGGGTCGGTGCAACGTTGCCGGCGTGAGTGGCGGAGACGTCGCGGACGACCAGCGGGGCCATCAGAACCAGTGCCTCCGGGCACGGCCAAGCACGATGGCGAAGAATGGCGCACCGACGAGCGAGGTAACGACGCTGACCGGCAGCTCCTGTGTCGCAACGCTGCGCGCCAGTGTGTCCATGGCAAGCAGGAACAGGCCGCCCGTCAGGGCGCTGATCGGCAAGAGACGGTCGAAATTGGAACCGACCAGAAAGCGGGCTATGTGCGGGATGACCAGCCCGACCCAGCCGACGATGCCGCTTACGCTGACAGCGAGCGCGGTCAGCACGGTGGCTCCGGCGATGGCCACGCCGCTCACCAGCGGCGCGTTGACCCCGAGCGCCCGTGCCGCGTCATTGTCAGCGCCCAGCACATTTATGTGCCAGCGGAAGGCGTAAAGCTGGGCGAGCATAAGTGCGATAGGAACGCCGATGATGACGAGATCGTCACTGTCGATGCGGTTTAGGCCGCCCATCAGGCAGAACGTGATCGACGGCAGTACGTCAAGCGGGTCGGCCATGTATTGCACCACCGCAACCAGCGCGTTGAAAACGGCGGCTACCACCAGGCCCGCCAGTACCAACGTGATCATCGAGCCACTGCCGAGATGGCGGACGATCATCGCAGTGGCCGATTTGCTGAGGATGCCGGATGCCACAGACGTGCCCATGACGCCCGACCAAGACAGGCGCAACAGCAGGGCCAGCGAGGCGCCGAAGGCCGCGCCTTGCGAAGCGCCGAGGATCGCGGGCGAAACCAGCGGATTGCGGAAGATGCACTGAGGTCGTCCCGGCCGCGGCCAGACTGGCGCCGACCAGCAGCGCGCCAGCAATCCGCGGCAGCCTGATTCCCCAAACGACCGTCTCCGCAGTCGCGGTCCAGTCGGCCGCGCCGCCAATGACGGGGGGATCCGGAGCAGCATCAGCGGCGGCACGGGATAGCGCCCAGCTGGCCAAGGCCACCACCCCCATCGCGAGCAGTAGCACGAAAAGAACAAGGTAGAGCGGCCACAACGTCTGTCGCGGCGACCTGTTCGCGCTTCGACTTCCCTCGTGTGAAGTGGTCATCGTTGCAGCGCCGTTTCTGCGGGTGGAGAGACCAGAGTGCAACTAACCACAAAGCCAGGCGCGTCCCCGGCTCGGACCGTGGACGAAACCACCTCCCGGGCGTTGGTATCATCAAGACGTTGCGCAGCTTCGGCCGCGAACCTATGGACGAATTCGAAGGCCAAGGCGGTTAATTCCTCTGGAAGTAAATGAGCAACAGCAGTTTCTTCAGCAATGCACGACGAGATTGAACTCCGCTCCCTACCACCTCATTGCAGTGAGTCATAACGCGCTGAAAGGTCCTTCATAGCCAAACCTGAAAGCTCGGCCTGAATCCGTTTCCAAGACTGGATCCAGTCATTTTTTGCTTCCCAACGGCGTTCGCGTCTGCGCTGAATAATTTTTGAAATTTTTGAGCTATACGTACTATTAACCCGATAGCGGTAATGCGCTGCGTCTCTGGCCGGTTCAGTGACTAGAATTCCCTTTCGCGATCATCGCGAGATCACGTATTTGAAGCTTTCATGTATTCTAAATCAGCTTGGTCGCGAGAAGCGTTGCCTGCGCGAAGAGCCCAGGTGAACGCCCGGCAGGAGCCGAAGCTCGCTGCCGGGCCGAACGCCTTGGGAGGCGGCGGAAGCAGGTATACTCGCGCATCGATGCTAGACCGCCGTGTTCCACGGCGGTCGAGCCAACTCTAGGCGCCAGACGCTGTGTCATCACCATACGCGGATCAAGCGCGCCCCTCAGGCTCATTGAGCAGTAGCGGGCCCCGACCCTAGGCGGAAGACAGTCTCGATCTTTGCCGGCACGGCCGGCCACGAGCTCGACCCTGGAAGAACACAGCCTAGCGGCGCCGCACCGCGGCGGCGCGTCGGCGGAGCCACCAGCGGGCGCCCACAATCCCTCCGACGCCAAGCGCCAGTATAATGTAGAGCGTCTCGGTTGTGCCATCGCCCCCATCCGGGGATACGCCGAAAATCCGCTCGATAAAATCCATGTCTATTCTCCTTCCTGGAATAAATGCTCACTGAGCCGTATGTGTTTCCTCACTGCCCACCTAGGCCTTGCCGGTCCCGAGCAGATCGACGCTGGCCCTCTTGAAGCGCGACATTGAGTGTAATGAGCTCGTCGGTTACGACCTCATCCAGCTTTTTGATCTCGCCGTCGACCTTCGACATGATCTCATCGGAAACCTGCCGGGCTTGCAGCGTCGGCGCCGCGTCCGCGATGGCCACCACATTGACGAGGTCGATCAGCTTATCGCTCAACCCGGGCGGGTTGCGATCGTCGCGGTCGCGAGGCGTCTCCCGCTTGACGTCGATCAGCACTCCCTCGATCGCCTCGAGCTGCCCGACCAAGGATTCAGCACGCTCGCCCAGCGATTTGTCACCGTCGTCGAGCCGCTTTTGCACATTCGCCAGTTGACGCTTCAGGAGCCGAATGCGATTCACCGCCCGATTGAGCGCCGAGAGCTTGTCAAATAGCCTTTGTAAGAGATCGAACTGCTCGGCGAAGTCCTTTTCGGTGGTGGTTATGCGGGGATCCTTGACGATTGTGAGGCCGACTGTCTGGCTCTTTCCGCCGGCTTGCAGCTCAACCTTGTAGCTGCCAGGAGCCACCATCGGGCCGCTCAGGTCGCCGTCCTCCTGCGCGAGAGGCTTGTACTTCCGGAATACCAGCGACTGGTCGAGCTTGGCCGGTCCCGGATACCTAAGATCCCAGACGAAGCGGTGGACCCCAGCCTTCGTGCCTGGCTTCTTATGGAAGGGTGCGTCCTCGTCGTCGCTAGAGAAGGCGATGATGGTCTTGTCAGCGGCGTCCCGGAAGGTGAGCTTGACCGGGCCCTCGGCATCATCAGGCAACCAGTAATAGATGATCGCCCCGTCCGGCGGATTCTCGCCGCAGTCGAGATAGCGGCGATCGCCCCGCCCATCCTCCAACTCCACGATCTCTGTGGCGGCGCCGATGCCATAAGCCGGGCTGTAGCTCATGCCGACCTTGGAGAAACCCTGCCCAACGATCCAGTTAAGCTTGGTCCTGACTGTGGGGCGCGGGCTCACCAGCTTCACGTCTTTCTGATCAGCGGCCAGTTCGCGCAACGGCGTGACGTCGTCCAGGATCCAGAAGGACCGGCCATGGGTGCCGGCCACGAGGTCGCCTCCTTTGATCTTTAGATCGTAGACTGGGACCACGGGCAAGCCACCGACCATACGCGACCAGTGCGCGCCGTCATCTAGACTGAAGAAGACCCCGGTCTCTGTGCCAGCGAAGAGCAGGCCTGGCCGCACCGGGTCGGCGCGCACCACACGGGTGATCTCGCCCTGCGGCAAGTCGCCGGCGATTGACTCCCAGCTCTTGCCACCGTCCTTTGTGCGGAAAAGATAGGGCTGGTAATCGGCAAGCTTGTAGCGCGTGGCTGCTACATACACGGTGTCGGCTTCGTGCGGCGAGATTTCGACGCAGCCGACATAGGCGAGCTCGGGCATGGCTTTCGGCGTAACGTTGCTCCACTCGGCCCCGTTGTTCCGCGTCACATGGACGAGGCCGTCGTCGGTGGAAGCCCAGATCTCTCCCTTACGATGCCGGGATTCCACGACCGAAGCGCACGTTGCGTGCACTTCGGCGCCGGAATCGTCGTGAGTCAGGTCGCCTCCCGAATGGTCCTGTCGAGCCGGGTCGTTAAGGCTTAGATCAGGCGAGATCACGGTCCAGTTCGATCCCTCGTCGCGACTGCGGAAGACGTGGTTGCCCCCGATATAGAGTGTCTTTAGATCATGCGGCGAGAAGGTGATCGGAAAGGTCCAGCCGAAGCGGTAGCGCATATTCTTCGACGCCATACCGCTCGTCTTTTCCGGCCAAACACTGACAAAGCGAATTTGTCGGGTGCGGTGGTCGTAGCGTTGCAAAGCTCCCAAAGCTCCAATGTCGCCGCAATAGACGATGTCGGGATCCCTGGGATCCACGGCGATGAAGCCGCTCTCGCTGGTGCCTGGATAGGTACAGTCGCCCAGCGTAATAACGCCCCATTCCGAGGCGCTCGGAACCGAGATCGAGGTGTTGTCCTGCTGGGTGGCGTAGAGCCGATAGGGGTGCCGGTCGTCGACGTCGATGCGATAGAACTGCGCTGTCATCTGATTGTAGATCGACGACCAGGTCCTGCCGCCGTTGAAGGTGATACAGGCACCGCCGTCATTGCCTTCGATCATCCGCTTGGGATTGACCGGGTCGAACCAGAGATCGTGGTTGTCGACATGAGGCGTGATCACCTCGGTGAAGCTCGCCCCCCCATCGGTCGATTTCCACATCTGTATATTGGTCACGTAGACCGTATCGGCGTGTCCGGGGTCGGCGAAGACATGGGTGTAGTAGAAGGGGCGGTGCATCAGATCGCGGTTCTGCGACACCTGGATCCAGCGGTCGCCGTAATCGTCGGTGCGATAGAGGCCGATCTTATCCCCCTCCGCCTCGATGAGGGCGTAGACGCGCCCGCGTTGCGCTTCCGAAACGGAGACGCCGAGCTTTCCGAGCACTCCGCTCGGCAAGCCGTTCCGGCCGGACTGCTCCTCCCATGTATCGCCGCCGTCCAGAGAGCGGAAGATTCCGCTTCCTGGCCCTCCGCTACTGAGGTTCCAGAAGCTACGCCGCGTTTGCCAGGTCGTGGCGAAAAGGATGCGCGGATTGTTGGGATCCATCGAGATGTCGACGGCGCCAGCGTCGGGATTGCGGTAGAGGACCTTCTGCCAGGTCTTGCCGCCATCCTTGGAACGGAACACGCCCCGTTCCTCGTTGGGCCCGAACGCGTCGCCGAGCGCCGCAACATAGACGATGTCGGGGTCGTGGGGATGAATGCAGATCTTGCCGATGTGGCGGGTCTCTTTCAGCCCCATATGAGTCCAACTGCGACCGGCATCGGTCGATCTGTAGACGCCATCGCCGTAAGAGACGTCGACGCGAATCGTTGCCTCGCCCGTACCGGCATAGACAACGTTGGAGTCCGATCGAGCGACCGCAAGCGCGCCGACGCTGGCACTGCCGAAGTAACCGTCGGACACGCAGCGCCAATAAACACCGCCGTCGATCGTCTTCCATACCCCGCCCGCGCAGGCGCCGAAATAGAACACCATCGGCTCGTTGGGGTCCCCGGCGACGGCCACAACGCGGCCGCCTCTTGCGGGTCCGATGCAGCGCCACTTGAGGCCCTCGAGGCTGTTAGGGTCAGTAACACTGATTTGCGTCGACATCCCGTTACCTACTCATCGTGATGTTATTGTGCCCGAAGCCTAAAAAGCGCCACGAGAGCGCGCCAGACTCAAGATATGAAGGCTTTTGTCAATTCACCTTGGGCCAACCCATATCGATCGTCGGCCGCTTGCGTCAAATTCACCTTGCATATGGTCGTCATCTAAGAGTGAGATGGACGCCAAGCTACCATCTCGAACTTTTTTGGCGGTCGCGTTACGATTAGATCGTGGTTTCAATCGAGCCGGCCCTACCCTGCGGTCAGCGCAGATAGCGCATCGTCCAGCCCTTCTCTTAGGCGGGTAGACCCGACCATGCTTGAGCATTAACGCGCTTACATGCTGCCGGTGGGCACGAAGCGTCTCGATCGCAGCGGCCCGGGCGCGGACGAGATCCGCATGGCTTCGTGGCCTTCATCGGGAAGACACACCGCCGTCAGTTCACCAGGGCGCAGCAATCGAGCCAACGCAAGAGCATCCCTTGGGATCAGTGACGACGCCACCACGATGCATTCACGGCCGAGCGAATCGGATCGGCCCATAAGACCATGGCCGGTCAGGCCAGAACTTGGCGGCGATCCGCTGTACAACGCGGCTCATGCTCGTATCCGATGCGTCGACCTCTTCAAAGAAGCGAACCTCTCCCTCCCGGCCGGCGTTCGCAATCGCGATGACGTTCCTCAGCTTCGCGACATCGATTCCTACAAAATTTTCCCTGTAATCTGACATGGTCCGTCCTCCTGTGATGAGGATCGACTCGGCCGACCGAAGCCATCCTCGGACGCGCAGTGTAGGGCCAGCTACCTCATGACTGACCTGTGCTCTGATCCCTGAAAACTGGATCGTTCGAAAGTGGAGTTTTCCGCGGTAACATCCCTTGGCTGGGAGGAGCGGAAGACGATGAAGGCATCGAAGTTTTCGGACGCGCAGAAGGCGTTCATCCTGAAGCAGGGCGCGGACGGGATTCCGGTCGCGGAGGACGCAGTCGTCGGGTCACGACGTTCGCCATCCAGCGGACGAGCGATCCGCGATGTAGTTGTCGACGGTACATGTAGCTTCGCGGATATCTCCTCATTCAGGCTTGCTCGAGTTGCGAGGCTTGAGCCCGACTGGCGTGAATTGCAGGGATGGGCTGCACTCGCGATGAAGGCCGCGTAGCGCACGATCCAACGTACAGTCACGGCGTTTCTTGATAAGTGGACGCCGGCATTCAGCTTCATAGCGATGACATGATCGTCAAAGGTTTGGCCTGTTCGCAAAAGCATCGTTAGGAGGGCAGCAGGGGCCGTTCAGTCCTAGCGTCCCATGTGTGGATGTATATGGACCCTGCCCGATTGCAACAGGTCGCCTAGAGCACGTCCTGTGATCGATGAATCGATTGTGATGTGACGGCTGCGTTTTGTGCTGATTCAACATCCACCTCGATGGAGGTGGACGATGGCAAGAGCATTG